>DASYJY010000076.1:0-16643 GCA_035995985.1 Thermoanaerobaculia bacterium
CGGCGAGATTCGCGGAGCGGCGCGAGAAGAGAAGGCCCCAGCTGCCGTCATTCGGAACGATCGGGATCAAAACTGCCGCGCGATTCAGCGACGGCGCGTCGATCTCGATGGCGGGACGCGCGGCGAGGATCGCTCGCAGGCGAGTCAGCGCCCCGTCGTCAAACCGCGGCACGCGCGGTCTCCAGCTCCGCGAACGGCTCCGGCGCGAGCATCGGAATCCCTTCGATGGCGTGATAGAGCCGCAGACTTCCACGCGCGTGCGGCAACGCAACCTCGGCCGCATCTCCCGGACGAAGATCGCGCGGCAGTTCGGCCCAGCGATCGTCGATGACCTCATCGCGGTCGAAGGTCAGCATCATCAGTCGATATCCCGGTTCGCCGTAGCTCCTCGTGCGCAGTGTGAAGTCGCCGGTGTTGCGAAGGATGATTGCGTCGCCGTGCAACGACGCATCGAGTTTCGGGAAGAGCGGAATCGTGCGCGTGACGGCCGGACACGACTCGCGACTCCCATCATCGAGAGCCGCTAGATATCCGCGCACCGTCAGCTCCATCGATGCGTTGTCACGTAGCCATTTCGCTTGGGCAGCCGCGGGATCGGCGAGATCGCGCACGAAAAATTCGGCGAGTGTTTCGACTTCGCGGTCGCCGAACGCAATCTTCACCACGCAGTCATCCGGAAACTCCGCGAACTGCGCGTAGTCGCTGACGGCGACCGGCTTGCCTGCTTCGAAGGTGCGGATCAACGTTCCGGAGGTCTCGCCCGCGCTCGGATAGCGAAGGTTGACCAACCGATCGACGGCGGCAAAGTAGGCGGCGAACTCGTCGTCCGGAACGTAGCCGGTGAAGGTGATGCCGTCCCCGCGAAGCGCGTCGACATCAACGTTCGGCGCCGGCTCCCCGACGATCAGAAGCCGCAGCGCTTTATCGCGCGCTCTCGCGATTGCAAACGCCCCGAGCACGACCTCGGCACGTTTGGCCGAGGTAAGAAATCCGAACAGACCGATGACGCGATCGTCCGACGCGAAGCCATGCTGCGCACGAACCGCATCGCGCCGTCCGCGCGCCGAGGGCTGTGGTTCGAACGGATGCGGCACCACATGAATCGGCGCCGTCACGCCGAACGACTGCAATCGCTCCGCCGCATACCGGTTGTGCACGATCACCGCACGCGAGCGATTGGCAACGTCGACCGAGGCCGGCATCAGAAAGTTGCCCATCTCGCTGTGCAGTCCCGCCGCCCGTCCCCGGGCCCACGCCGCCCCGAGCTCGCCGTGATTCGCTTCCAGCGCCGCGACATATCCGTCGACGTCGCCACGCGCCAACGTCATCTCGACGATGAGGTGATGCAACACGAGATCGTGCAACACGATCACGCCGGGAGTGCGCATCGCTTCTTCGTAGATCCAGGCGTGGTGAGGGTTGTTGCCGAGATGGTAGAGGCGGGTGTGGGGGGTGGGGTGTGGGGTGTGGGAGATTGAGGCCGTGGTCACGTCGACATGCCTGCGCAGGGCGGGCAGCAGCATCGAAACGTAGTGTGCAACGCCAGTGCGTTCCGGAGGAAGCGGTGAAAAACTAATGACATTCATCGGCCTGACTCCCACACCCCACCCCCTACTCCCCACACCCTACTCCCCCGCCGTCTTCCTCGCGCCCGCGGCCAGGTACGCCTCCACGAATCCGTCCAGATCGCCGTCCATGACGCGCTGCACGTCGCCAACTTCGTAGCCGGTGCGGAGGTCTTTGATCATCTGGTATGGCTGCATCACGTACGAGCGGATCTGCGAGCCGAAGGCGATGTCCTTCTTCTCGCCCTCGAGTTTCTCCTGATCCTCCTGCCGCTTCTCCACCTCGAGCTGGTACAGCTTCGACCGCAGCAGTTTCATCGCCACGTCGCGGTTCTTGTGCTGGCTGCGCTCGTTCTGGCAAGTCACCACGATGCCGCTCGGCATGTGCGTGATGCGCACCGCGGAATCAGTGACGTTGACGTGCTGCCCGCCCGCGCCGCTGGAGCGATAGGTATCGACACGCAGGTCCTTGTCGTTGATCTCGATCTGAATCTCTTCATCGATGTCGGGATAGACGTAGACGGACGCGAACGACGTATGCCGCCGCTTGGCCGCATCGAACGGCGAGATACGCACGAGGCGATGCACGCCGTGCTCCGATTTCATGTAGCCGTACGCGTAGTCGCCGCGCACCATCACCGTGGCGCTTTTGAGTCCCGCTTCTTCGCCCGATTGGTAGTCGACGATCTCCGCCGACCACCCTTTTCGCTCGGCGTAGCGGAGATACATCCGCAGCAGCATCTCGGCCCAATCCTGTGACTCGGTGCCGCCGGCGCCAGGATGGATGGCCAGGATGACATCGCGCTCGTCGTGCTCGCCGGAGAGCTTCATGGTCATCTCGATGGCGGTGATCTCGACATCGAGCTGCGTCATGACCTCCTCGATCTCGGCATCGACAGGTTCTCCTTCGCGCTGCAACTCCAGCAGCACGTCGAGCTCACTGTCTTTGTTCAGGATTTCTTCGCCCGAGGCGATGCGCTTCTCTACGCGCGCGCGCTTGCGGCCGACGTCCTGCGCGGTCTCGGGCTTGTCCCAGAAACCAGGCGCGGACATTTCGCGCTCGATCTCATCGAGTGTCTTGCGTGCGGAGTCGAGGTCAAAGATAGCTCCGGACCAGCTGCAGCCGGTCTTTGAGGTCGGAGACTTTGGAGAGAGTGTCGTCTTTCATGGCGCGTAGGGTAACCCGTTATCCGCAGATTACGCAGATGAACGCCGATGAAAACCACAACCAAATAGCACCACCGCGATCGCCATCCATGCGAACCAGTCGCCGTAGCGGACGTACGGCGTCGTCGAGGTGCGCGGCTGGAAGTCGGCGTAGATTACTCCCTGCTTCCCCATTTCCAACTGCTGCACGATCTGGCCGGCGGGATCGACGAGCGCCGAGATGCCGGTGGTGCCGGCGCGCAATAGATAACGATCGGTTTCGACGGCGCGCAAACGCGCTTGATTCAGATGCTGTCGCGGCGCCGAGGTGCCGTCGTACCAGGCGTCGTTGGTGATGGTGACCAGGACCGTCGCGCCGTGGACGACCTGCGCGCGCGGAATCTGCGGGAAGACCACCTCGTAGCAGATGGCCGGACCGTATCGGAAGCGGCCGTCGAGCGGCGTGTCCTTCGTTCCGAATTCGAACTGGCCAACGGCATGGACAAGCGCGTGCGCGAAGAAAAGCATCTGCCGCAGCGGCACGTACTCGCCGAACGGGACGAGCCGGATCTTGTCGTAGTGGCCGATGGTGCGCCCGCCGCTCACCAGAAACGCCGCGTTCCACATCTTGTTCGGCTGCGTCGCATCCTCGGCCACCGACCCGAGGATGACGTCGATGTTGCGATCGCGTGAGATCGACTCGATGGCTTGTTTGTAAAAGTCGGTCGACGCGTACGACAAAGGCACCGTCGACTCCGGCCAGATCACGACCTGCACCCCGTTCGACGCCGCCTCCTCGGTCATGGCCATCATGCGCCGGAAGATCAGCGCGAGGTTGTCGCTGTCCCATCGCATCTCCTGCGAGATGTTCGGCTGCAGCAGCGCCGCGCGCGACACCGGCAGTCCGTTGGGACGAACGAACATCTTTGCCGCGATGTAGCCGGTGGACCACCAGACGAAGATGATGATGATGACGCTGGAAATCGCGAAGAGGCGGGTGTGGGGGGTAGGGAGTGGGGTGTGGGAGATTGCGCCGTCAGTTCGCTCGGCCTTTACTCCCACCCCCCACCCCCAACTCCCCACCCCCAGCCACGCAATCAGTGTTGACGGCAACAGGATCAAAACGCCGAGCGCGTACGGACCTGCGACGCGGTCGAACTGCACCAGTGGCGCGTAATCGACGATCGAGGCGGCGATGAGGCTCCACGGAAATCCGCTGAACAGATACGTCCGCGTGTACTCGACCACCGCCCACGCCAGCGGAATCAGCAGCCATCTGCGGAAGCTCGTCGCCGGCGCGATACGATGGAAGAGCACTCCGAACAGCCCGCCGTACATGCCGAGGTACGCGCACATGGCGATGAAGATCAGGACGCCGGTGATGTACGGCAATCCGCCGTAATGCGACATCACCCGGATCACCCACGGCACCATCATCAGCCACGCAACCGTCTGCGAAAGCCACCCGATCGCGAATGCGCCGCGCCACGTGCGCACGCGCGATAGCGCGACGAATAGCGGCAGCAGCGCGATGAAGATGAGCCATCCCGCCGCAACATTCGGAAACGCGCAGGCGAAGAGGACGCCGGAGACGACGGCGAGGATCAAATCTGCGAGTCTCTGCGTCATCTGCGGATAAGCAGTTCGCAGATCACTTCTTGAACAGAGCGTCGAACGCCTTGCGCGCGTCGTCGGGCGTCTGCGGCTGGCGGGCTTTGTCCGCGGTCAGATCGCGGACGAACTTCGGCTGGAAGAACGCGCATTCGTTGCGCAGGTGCTTGCCGGAGATGCGCGCTGGGATGCTCTCGCGGCACTCCCACAACGTGGTCGTGTCGAACGAACGGCAATTGCCGCACGTGTGCAGGTCGGCCGCGCACTTGACGCACGTCTCTTCGGATGTCGGTTGATCGAGTCCGAGTCTCTGCGTGCCGCATGCGTTGCACTTGAAAACTTCCGGTCCGAAGCCGCCGGCGGTGCGTCCGCGCGGCGCGCCTTCGAGGCGCTGGTTCTGCGGCTCGTACGGCGTTTGCGGGCGCGGACCGCGGTTGGTATTCGACGAATAGCCGCCGCTGTCCTGGTAGCCCTGATGCCTGTATTTCCTGTCGCTCAAATGGATCACCTCATGAAAACGTAGTACAGCGCCCCGGCGATGAGGAGGACGGCGATCACGAAGAGGATCAGCCGTATCGCTACCTTGGCCAGCTTCAGGATGACCCAGATCACGATGATCGCGATCAGGATCCCGAGGAGCTCATTCATTGGCATAGGCGGGGTGCTCGGCAGTGTAACAGGAGGTGTGCGCGTTTGATTGCGCAGTCGCGCAATGAGGCGCCGGCGTGGCCGCCGGCGCCTCACAAGAGAATCAAGGGGTCGCGGACGGGATCGCCAGGACGGGGAACGTCAAACGCGCCGGGGACTGCGGATTGAAGACCGCCGGATCGTTCGTCGAATTGTCGGTAAAGGTGTGGAACGGAATGGCCACGACGTTGTCGCCGGTCATGTTGACCACGATCGAATCACCCGGGTTCACTGGCTTGCCGAAGAATTGATCCGCAGCCTGGAGAAAAATGAAGTCGGGCGGATAATCGACGACCTTTTCCGTGATGTTCCCGTCCGCAGCGATGAGAAAGAACGAAACGTGGGTCTGCGTAAGAGTGCGGATACCGATGTTGACGCGGAACCGCGAAGAGGGAACGAAGATGTTCCAATCGACCGGCCGGAAAGCATCCACCGGCAGCACCGGCGATTCAAAAGTGCCGTAGGTTCCTCCGGGCCCTTCGTTAAACATCCGGACTTCCGCCGGAACCAGGGTTGTCGCCGCGCTGACGAAAGGAAACGTCTGCAGGACATCCAACGATCCGATTCCGCTCTGACCGATGGACGCAACGACGTCGTCGAACTGCAAGGTCTGTCCGCGCTCGATACGATACGGAATCGACGGATCGTCATCACTGCCGGCATGCCCAGCAGGATGGAAGACGATCTTCCCGACGCTCGACGTCGTCGCGGGACCAAGCCGAAGCGACGTCTTGAACGACGCATTGTTCAAACCGCGCGTCGAGCCAACGACAGGGAAGACGAGCCGGTTGATGCGGTTGTGAAATAGTTCACTCGTACCAAAATAGCCGGTGAATGTGCCTGAACATGGGATGTCAGAGGGGTTTGACGGGTTCGACGCAACGATGCGGAACGAGTACTGCGTCAAGACCGAGGTGAGCTCGTTCACCGTCACGCCCGTCGAGCCGGCGGGAAGATTCAATAGCGACGTGACGTGTTGAAAATTGTCGGCTGACTCCTGCACTTCGTAGTTCGTCGCGCCGGGCACCGGTTGCCACGACAGCCGCAACCCGTTGATCCCACCGACGGGGTTGGAGGAGGTAAGCGGCAGGCAGGCCGCGAAGGACGTCACAGCGGACAACATAAATAAAGCAGTAGCTACCAAAACTTTCAGCGATCTCATACATCTCTCCTGTTTGTTTGTGCCCGGCTGAGCGTGAATACAAGTCTGCGGGCGAGGATTTCCGGCGGGAAACTGCGAGATGGGCGTCGTGTTCGGAGAACACGGGACTACCAAACCGCTACAACGTAGGCCGATGCTGCGCCCACGTCAAGCACGATTGTCTTAAAGCACGAGCCGTACCGGTTGTTCGATGTAGCTGCGAAGCGTGCGCAAGTACTCCGCGCCGAGGGCTCCGTCGACGACGCGGTGGTCGCAGGACATCGTCACTTTCATGCGGTCGCGGATCACGATC
Source organism: Thermoanaerobaculia bacterium (assembly GCA_035995985.1). GTDB lineage: Bacteria > Acidobacteriota > Thermoanaerobaculia > Gp7-AA8 > Gp7-AA8 > JADGNZ01. Next base: position 6,464 of record DASYJY010000076.1, read on the forward strand.
TGTCGATCGACAACTACTGGCTGCGCGGATGCAGCGCCGATGGCGAGGATTGCCACGTTCGGCGGATTGATGATCGCGGTGAACTGCTCGATCCCCCATGCGCCGAGGTTAGAGATGGTGAAGGTCGAGCCCTGGTAATCGTTCGGCGTGAGTTTGCGGTTCTTGGCTTTGTCGGCGAGCGTGCGTACTTCGTTCGAGATGTCAGTGACCGATTTTGAATCCGCGTTGCGCACGACGGGCGTGATGAGACCTTCCGGCGTCGAGACCGCGATGCCGATGTGAATCTCGCCATGTTGCGTGATCGCCTCGTCGCCCCACGACGCATTCACGTTCGGATGATGGCGAAGAGCAAGAGCAGCAGCGCGGACGATGAAGTCGTTGACGCTGGTCTTGATCCCTGCGATCTCGTTGACCTGCTCGCGAAGCGACAGCAGGTTGGTGACGTCGTACTCGGCGGTCAGATAGAAATGCGGGATCGGTCCGGTCGACTCGGCCAACCGTTTGGCGATCGTGCGCCGCATCGCCGTCAACGGAATCTCTTTCATTTCGAGTTGCTGCATCGGCGGCAGCGACGGAGCCTTCGCCTTCTGCGGCGCAGCGGCCGACGGCTTGAAGTTCTTGATGTCGTTGGCGACGATGCGTCCGCCCGGCCCGCTCCCCTGCACCTGCTCGATGCTGACGCCGAGCTCGCGCGCCATCTTGCGCGCCAGCGGCGAGGAGCGCCGCCGTCCGTTGTCGCCAGTCGCCGCTGCGGCGGTAGGCGTCGCCGAAGTCCGATCCACGCGCGGCGCTTTCATGTCGATGGCCTCGGCGTACTCGCCCGTCGAATGCTTGATCGAATCTTTCTTGTCGATTGCGCGGCGCGCCGGAGGAGGTTCCGCGGCTGCTTCCTTCTTCGGCGCCGCCTTCTCGCCCGCGCCGAGGATCGTGGCCAGCACGCCGCCCACTTCGACCATCTTCCCGGCCTCGGCGGCGACGTCGCCAAGCGTTCCATCCTGCTCGGCTTCCAGATCGAGGTTGACCTTGTCGGTCTCGATCTCCAGCACCGGCTCGCCTTTCTTCACGACGTCGCCAGCCTGTTTGTACCAACGGACGACCTTCCCCTCGGTCATCGCGTCGCCCATCTTGGGCATGATGATTTCAGCCATTCGCGTACATCACTTTCTTCACCGCCGCGATCACGTGCTGCTCGTGCGGCGTGGCCAGCAGCTCGAGGTTGCGCGCATACGGCATCGGCACGTCCTCGCCGGTGACGCGCGCGACCGGAGCATCGAGCTCGTCGAAAACGTTCTCGGTGATGCTCGCCGCAATCTCCGCTGCCGCGCCGAACGGCTTCCACTGTTCCTGCACGACCACGCAACGATGCGTCTTCGTCACCGACGCGTACGCGGGTTCAAGATCGAGCGGCCGCAGTGTGCGGAGGTCGATGACTTCGCATTCGATGCCTTCTTCCGCAAGCTTCTCCGCTGCGATCAGCGACATCTGCAGCATGCGGCTGTACGAAACGATGGTGACGTCGCTCCCCTCGCGCGCGATGCGCGAGACGCCGAAGGGGACCGTGAAGTCGGCGTCGTCGGGCACCTCGCCCTTCATGCCGTACAGCGCCGCGCTTTCGAGAAAAATAACGGGATCGCGTCCGCGGATCGATGTCTTCAACAATCCTTTCGCATCGGCCGGCGTGGCAGGTGCGACGACTTTCAATCCCGGAAAGTGCGCGTAAAACGATTCGAATGTCTGCGAGTGCTGCGCGGAAAGCTGCACGCCGGCGCCCTGCGGCCCCCGGATGACCATCGGCACGTCGACCTGGCCGCCGGAGAAGTAACGCACCTTTGCGGCGTGATTGAGGATCTGGTCCGCGGCGACGATGGCGAAGTTCATCGTCATCATCTCCACGATCGGCCGCAATCCCAGCATGGCCATCCCGACCGCCGTTCCCGCCATCCCCGCCTCGGCGATCGGCGTGTCGATGACGCGCTTCGGCCCGTACTTTTTCAGCATGCCGGCGGTGATGCGGAAGGTGCCTTCGTAAACGCCGATGTCCTCGCCCATGATGAGGACGTTGGCGTCGCGGTCCATCTCTTCCATCATCGCGTCGCGAATGGCGTCGCGGTAGGTTTTTTCGGCCATCGCGTTACTCGTTCTCCCGCGTCGGTCCATGCTCCGCCACGATGTCGCGCCACAACTCCTCGGCGTCCGGCTGCGGGCTCTCTTCCGCGAACTGCACCGCGGCAGCGACTTCCTTCGAAGCCCAATCCTCGATCTCTTTCACGTCGTCATCGGTCAGTCCGCAGATCTCGCCGAGGCGGTTGCGGAGGATGCCGATCGGATCGCGGTGGCGATGCTGTTCGACTTCGTCCTTCGTGCGATACGGCTGAAGGATGTCCGCCGCGCCGTGACCGGAGAAACGATACGTGATCGCCTCGATGCAATACGGCTTGCCGGTGTCGCGAATCTGACGGACGACGCGATCGGCGACGCCGCGAACGGCGAAGACGTCCTGTCCATCCACTTTTTCCGTCGGGATGTTGTAGGCGCGCACACGCTGCGAGAGATCGGTCAGCGCGGAATGCCGCTCCACCGAGGTGCCCATCGCGTAGCCGTTGTTCTCGATGATGAAAAGGATCGGACACATGCCCGACTTGCCCCACAACCCGGCCATGTTCATCGCCTCGTGAAACGAGCCGATGTTCATCGCGCCGTCGCCGAAATAGCAGACGGCGATGCGCTCGGTGTCGCGATAACGCAGCGCATACGCGGCGCCCGCGGCGAGCGTCAGATGACCGCCGACGATTCCATAGCCGCCGTAGAAGCCATGCTCGACGTCGAACAGATGCATCGAGCCGCCCTTGCCCTTCGAAATCCCGGTTCCCTTCCCAAACAACTCCGCCATCACACGGCGAGGTTCGGAGCCGAGGGCGATCGCGTGGGCATGATCGCGATAGCCGGTGAAAAGGATGTCGCCCTTTTGCAGCGCCGTGATGATCCCGCTGGCCACCGCCTCCTGCCCGCTGTAGACGTGCAGGTATCCGCCGATCTTGCCCTTGCGGAACTCGCGCTCCGTCGCTTCCTCGAAACGGCGGATGAGGATCATCTGCCGGAGGATGTCAGTCCACTCCGGCGCGCACGCCGCCGCCGGATCGATCGTCGCAGAAGCCTGTTCTTTCGCCTTCGCCATCAGAATTGCTGCATCACGCGGTGCATGACGCGGGCCGGGATTCTATACGAGGGTCGGGCGGCCCTGGCGTCACGATGTTGAAAGGCGAAATGTTGAATGTTCAATGTTGAATGAGGAGGCGGCGAGTCGGAGCCCGCTGTTTCATTCAACATTCAACATTGAACATTCAACATTTCGGTTTCTTCAAGTCAGCCCCGCATCGAGGTCCGTTCCCTTGAGGATGAACACCAGCGCGACGACCGCCAGCGCGACGCCGTTTACTTCGAGCGCTGTACTGATCGACCAGCGTTGCGCAACGAATCCCGCCATCAGGTTGCCGAGGGGCATGCCGCCGCGGAAGGCGAGCATGAAAATCGACATCACGCGGCCGCGCATGGCGTCACCGGTGGAGAGCTGGACGAGCGAGCTGTAGAGCGAGATTACGCCGACGATCGCCGAGCCGGCGATGAAGGCGATGACGAGACTGGCCGCGAAGTGACGCGATATACCGAATGCCACCAGCGTCGCGGCGAAGACGAGCTGCAGCGCGAGCGCGAGCCTGCCTTTCTTCGCCGCGTAACTGCTTCCCGCCACGAACAGCGCGCCGACGACGGAGCCGACGCCGTAGTCGGCCTGGAGCAGCGACAATCCCTGCGGGCCGAGGTTGAAAATCTTCTTTGCAACGACCGGCATCATCGTGAAGAGCGGCATGCCGAGGAACGTGCCGGCGAAGGAGAGAAAGGTCAATAAAAGTAATGATCGTTTCGAGGCGACGAACGCGAAGCCCTCTTTCATCTGCGCCATCATCGACGTCGATGTCGCGCCAGCCTGCAGCGGCGGCATCTTGATGCTCACCAGCGCGAGGATCACGAAGATGAACGAGATCCCGTTGATGCCGAAGCACGCCGTCGCGCCCCACAATCCGAACACAACGCCGCCGAGCGCGGGGCCAATCACCCGCGCGAGGTTGAACTGCATCGAGTTCATCGCCACGGCGTTGGCCATGTCGTCGCGCTTGACCAGCAGCGGCAGCAGCGACGCATACGCCGGTCCGCTGATCGACTGCGCACTCCCGGTCAGAAACGAGAGGATGAAGATGTGCCAGATCTTGACGGTGTGAAAGTAGATCAGCGCCGCCAGGATCAGCGCGAAGCTCCCCTGCAGAACCTGCGACAGCAGCATGATCTTGCGGCGCTCCAACCGGTCGGCGATGACGCCGCCGAAGAGTGAGAAGAGGAGCATCGGACCGGTGGCGAGGAACCCGTCCACGCCAAGCAGCAACGCCGAGCCGGTCATCGTGTAGACCAGCCACCCCTGCGCGAGCGTCTGCATGAACGTGCCGGTCGTCGACGCGAATGCGCCGAACCACAGCAGACGGAAGTCACGATACCGCAGCGCGCTGAAGGTTCGCTGAAAACGTCCGCGCGGAATGCCCGCCTGCGCGTTCGCCTCGACCGTCTCTTCCTGAGGAAGCGAAGAGCTCATCGAGCGATCCGCAATTTATCGGCGGTGCCCGCCGTGTGCGCGTGACAAATGGCGACAGCCAGCGCGTCGGAGGCGTCAGTCGACATCACCAGATTCGCGCAGCCGGGCAGCAGCATGCGCACCATCTTCGCGACCTGCTCCTTCTCCGCGGCCCCATATCCGACGACGGCGCTCTTGACGCTTCGCGGCGAGTATTCGAAGACATCAAGCTTCGCCGACCGCGCCGCGAGCAGGATGACTCCTCGGGCATGCGCAAGCTGGATGAGGCTCTTCACATTCTGTCCACCGAATGGCGCTTCGACCGCGACGGCTTCCGGCGCACTGCGTCGAATGACGGTCACCAGCTCATCATGAATGCGGCAAAGCCGGTCCGCCAACTCGGAGCCGCGAACTGTGCCGATGGTCCCCTGCTCGATCAACGCAAGCCGTCCCTTGACCTGTTCGATGACGCCGAAACCTGTAGTAACGGAGCCGGGATCGATGCCGAGAATTCGCACGGACGGGATTGTAACTGTCGCGCGATGATCAAAGGGTTACGGTTTCACGCGGAGAGGCGGAGAAAAAGCGGAGGGAGACTAACGGAAGCTACCGGTTTTCTCCGCGTCCCCGCGACTCCGCGTGAACGGCTGCGAATTCGAAAATCACCGATGAAAGATGTCGCGCTCAATACGAGCTCGAACATCTTTCCAATCGGATGTTCGAAGGGTTCCATCGTCCACGGCAGCGCATCTGCTCTCGATTTCGTCGGCCCACGCGGCATCAATATCGGCCTGTGCTTCCGGCTCCAGACTTTCAAGAAGTCGAACCGCAATCTCGGCGCGCTTCTGCTCGGGAAGGCTCAGCACATGATCCAGCAACGCCACGGTATCGATCATGCGAGTTAGTTTAACCGACACACGCAGTCTCCGCTTCCTCCGCCTCTCCGCGTTCCCCGCGTGAAACCGCCCCCTCTCACTTCCAGAACCGCACCTCGAATATCTCCCGCCCCTCCTCCCGGAATTTCGCCTCGTAGTTCGTGCGCGGCGGATCGTCAGGGGTCGGGATGCGGCGCTCGCTGCGGAAGAACGATTCGATTACCGGCGCCGCGGCTTCGTAGTAGGCGCGATGATCGGTCACGTAGATGCCGCTGCCGCCGGAGACCAGCGCGCGCATCATCTCCACCATCACCTCGGCGCGGATGATGCGGCGTTTCTGTTCGCGCTTGCGCGGCCATGGGTCGGGAAAGTAAACGTGGATTTCATCGATCGACGCGTCTGGGAGCATGTCGCGAAGGACGAGGAACGCGTCGTGATTGATCAGGCGGACGTTCGTCAGTCCTCGCTTCGCAACACGGTCGCGGATCACGCGGTGGTAGTGCAGCGATTTTTCGATGCCGATGAAGTTCACATCGGGCTGCGACGCCGCGGCGGAGATGAGAAAGCGTCCCTTCCCCGATCCGATTTCGAGCACCACGCGCCGGGTGTTTCCGAACAGCTCCGCGAGGTCGAGCCGAACAAATCCGGAGTGCCGCGGGTCGATGACAAATTGAGGATCATTCACGCGCCGCATCATACGAAACGGGCCAAACTGACTCGCATGCGCGACGGTTTTTACCAAACAGTCGCGCATACGCGTCGCTTCGCCATTCTCCTTTTGACTTCGTCTTCTTTCGCCCTATCCTTCGGGCGTGTTCGCCGGTCCGGCATTCCATCCATCACAAGAAATCCAGACTCCGATCACACCGCCGTGCGGCGTCGATGACCTCGAGTTCGGAGAGCTGTACGAGGGCAATCTCAGCCTCCTCGTCGCCATCGCCGTGCGCAAGTTTCAGGTGCCCGAAGTTGATGCCGAGGCGCTCGCGCATGAGGTGTTTCTTTCGTACCTGAAGCGAAAGAACGAGATCCGCCAATTGCATCCGTGGCTGATCGGCGCGATCTGTCACGCGTGCCGCTACTTCTGGCGGCAGAACGGCCGCCGAACGGACCAACTCGATCAGGAGCTGGCCATGCTCCGCCCCGATCCGGACACCATCAACATCTTCGATCTGTTACCGTCGCAGCTTGCCGTACGCGAGGTGCTCGACGCGCTTCCTCCGCGATACGCTCGAATCCTGCGCATGCGCTACTACGACGGCTATACGATCCGCGAGATCGCCGACGACCTCGGCGTGACCGCGAAATACACTCAGAAACTGGTTGGCAAGTGTCTGCGCATGGCGGAGCAGATGTACAACGCGGCTCCGGCGAGGACGAAGACGTGAAGCATTCCGACGATCTCCGCCACCTCGCCGAATGCGCATCGTGCCGCCGTCGATTCGCGGAGAATGTGGTTCCGTTCGATCCCGCGCGGCGCCGCGAAGGGGCTCTCAAGTTCGCGGCCGCGGCTTCGCGGATGGAAAACGAACGCGGCGAGACGGCCGACATCGTCGCGCGACACTTGCGCGAGACGCCGCAGGAGGAGTGGCCGCGTCTCGCCGAATCAAAGGCGCTTCGCAACAACGCGGCACTCGAACAGCTCAGCGAGGAAGTGCGCAAGCGTCTCGAACGCGATCCGGCTCAGGCGCTCGTCGTCGCCAACCTCGCCGCCGCGATCGCGGAATCGATTCCGACGAGTAGCTACCCGCCGCTCGTCATCGCGCAAATCCGCTCCACCGCGCTTCGCGACCGCGCCAACGCGCTTCGCTACCTCGGCCGGTTCGACGACGGGTACGACGCAATCGAAACGGCGGAGTCGCGCTTGAGTCAATTTCCGGCGGCTGTGCACGACCGCGCCATCATCTGGCTCGTCAAAGCGATGATCCTCGCGCAGATGGACCATTTCGATGAAGCGGAGCAGAAGATCAGCGCCGCGAGCGTGATCTTCGCCGACATCAACGACTCCGCGCGTTTTCTGCAGGCTGGCCTCGTTTACGGAAACCTCCTCGGCCGCCAGGAGCGCTACTCCGAAGCTGAAGGCATCTTCCGCGATCTCCTGCTGGTCGCCGCCAGCAGCCACGACGCCGAAACTGAGGCGCGGCTGCACAACAACCTCGGCTATTGCTATGTGAAACTCGGCGACTACACGACAGCCAATATCCACTTCTCGCAATCGATTGCGAGATTCACCGACCTCGGACTGATCGCCGAGGTCGCGCGCACGGAGCGCGGCGCCGGCGTTCTCCTCATTGAAAAGGGTCAATACGACCTTGGCTGCATCCGCCTCCGCGAAGCGCGCGCTGCATTTACAAACCTGCACATGCCCGAAGAAGCGGGACTCAGCGCGCTTCGGCTCATTGAGGCGATGGTCGAGCACGGCGAAACAGCCGAAGCGCGGGATCTCGCCGCCACAGTCGTCAGTGAATTCAAGCACGCCATGCTCGATCAACGAGCCATCGACGCCGTAGTTCGTCTGAAGAAGTCACTCGACGCGGACGGTGCGACGGCCGAAGCCGTGCGCACAGTCCGCGCCCTCGTGCAAAGCCTCGCCATCGACGAAGCTCCCGCGAGCTGACTTACGGCTTCGGCCAGGACCAATCATCCAGTCCGACGATCTGCCGGATGATCTTGACGATTTTCGAACCCGTCGACGGCTGTGAGCCGCTTTTCGACGGCAGCGCGTAGATATTCGAGGCAGTGAGTACGACGATAAGCGATGCAGCAGCAAGACCTTTGGATACACGACGCATAAGCCCTCCGGATGTGCCCGGCGACACGCCGGTGCGGTGTTTTTCGGGAGGGCGCCCTCATTCCTAGGCGTGACGCTAGTGCTACTTTTGCTACCCCTGTGATGAGAAATATTTTGCACACACGGTAACGAAGCGCAGAGTTCTCACTGACGCCTTTCCGTCTGCTTTGCCGCGTGTTATCGTCTGCGGCATTCCTGACAATCCGAAATCTGCCGACGCCTCCGGCATTGGAAATGCCGCCCATGACGCCTGAAGCCATCGACGATCAGCTGCCGGTCCCGCCGCCCCGCGGTGTCGACGAGACTGTGTTTGCACGCATTTATGAAGACAATTGCGGACTTCTGGTGTCACTGGCCGTACGCAAGTTTCAGGTTCCCGCGGTTGATGCCGAGGCGCTCGCGCACGAGGTGTTTCTTTCGTATCTGCGTCATGCCGACCAGATCCGCGATCTTCATCACTGGCTGGTCGGCGCAATCTGCAACGCCAGCCGCTATTACTGGCGCAAGCACGGCCGCAACATCGAACAGCTCGATACAGAGGTGGCTGCGGAACGTCCCGACCCGTGCCTTCAGGACGTGCTCACCAGTCTCCCGAATCGGATCGCGGTCGAGGAAGTGCTGGACGCCATGTCGCCGCGCTGGGCGCACATTCTCCGGCTCCGCTATTTCGAGGGATATTCGATCAAAGAAATCGCCGAGCACCTCGGCGTAACCTCGAAGTACACACAGAAGCTGGTGACGAAGTGCCTGCGCCGCGCCGAAGAAATCTTCGACGGAACCCGCGCGAGGAAAAAAGAATGACGCATTCCGACGACGTGGCCCACCTCGCTGAATGTTCCGCCTGCCGCCAGCGCTTCGCGGCCAATGTGTTGCCTTTTGATCCCGCTACCCGCCGCGATCGCGAGGGTGAGTTCGTGTCGGTTGCCACGAAGCTGGAGCGCGAGCGCGATGAGTCCTCAGACGTGGTCGCGCGCTATTTGGGGGGCACGCCGCCCGAGGAGTGGTCGCGCCTCGCGGAAATGCCCGATCTCCGCAATAACGCGGCATTGGAGCAAATGAGCGAGGAAGTGCGGCGGCGCTTGCACCGCAAACCACGCGAGGCTCTGGCCATCGCCAATTTGTCCGCCTCCATCGCCGAATCGCTGGCGCCGAGCCAGTATCCGAGTGTCGTCCTCGCCCAGCTTCGCGGGACAGCGTGGAAAGACCGCGCCAGTACGCTGAGATACCTGGCGCGCTATGACGAAGCATTAGAAGCCGCGGAACGGGGCGAAGAGGCCGTGTCTTCATTCGCGAGTTTGGAACACGACAGAGCGATTATCAGACTTGTAAAGGGTTTGACCTTGCTTCACGTCGAGCGATTCGACGAAGCGCAGGACATTTTGGCCGAATGCCGGCGGGTATTTTCTGACTATGGCGACCAGCGACAGCACCTCCACGCTGGAATCGCGGAAGGCATCGCACTGTACGACACAAGCCGCTATGCCGAGGCGCTTAATCTCTTCCATGAGGTGTTACCCGAGGCTGTCGCAGGCGATGACATCGAATCGCAAGCCCGGATTCATAATAATCTCGGCTATTGTGCGACACATCTTGACGATTTCATTCAAGCAAATATTCATTTCTCTGAGGCAATCGCCAAATTTACGGACCTCGGATACACGGCGGAGGTCCCCCGCACAGAACGAGGCGCAGGAATAGTTCTGATCGGCAAAGGTCAAATATCCAAGGGCCTGGCGCTCTTGTATGCCGCGCGGCGCGATTTCACCGCCGCCGGCATGATCGAAGAAGCGGGCCTTTGTGCCCTGAGGATTGCCGAAGTGCTGGTCGAGCGCGGCAATGACTCAGAAGCCCGTGCCCTCACACAAATGATCGTTGACGAATTCACATTAGCTGGATTCG
>DASYJY010000077.1:0-20550 GCA_035995985.1 Thermoanaerobaculia bacterium
GGTGACGAGACAATTCCGTCGCACGCGCATCTGCGGGAGGCGTTCGCGTCCGATCGCGCTGATGAACTTGACGCGCTTGCCCGGCTCGTAGGCATCGAGCGGCTTTTCGGAGACCACCAATCCCGATTCCGATCCTGCCCAAAGATGATGCGTCCCATCCTCGGCCACTTCGCGCAGGGTCAGATCGCGCAAGCCGTCGTCGATGCCGTACTGCTCCATCGCGTGGCCGTCGTAGCGCGTCAAGCCTGACGAATAGAACGCGAACCAGATGTAGCCGAGGTGGTCCTGCGTCACTTTCTGGACGCTGGCGGAGGAGAGCGGATTGACCTGATCGTTAGGCGTGAAATGGCGGAACGGAAGCTCCTGCGCGCCGAGGCCGACCGAGACGAGCAGCGCTGGCACCAGGCACCGCACCGATCGACGCATCGCCGCAGTTTACACGCGCGAACCCAAGCGGCTACTTCTCCGTACAATCGACGCGTGGCCGAACTACACGACTGGGTCGAGCTCGGGAAAGATACGATCTCGTCGCTCAAGACGAAGGACGTGACGAACCTCTATTCGCTCGAATGGCCGGAGACGCGGAAGATGTTGCTCGCCGACTACCAGTCGAAGATCGACAACGACCGGCACCGATTGCGACGCCTCGCACGCACGCAAAGCGCGCTGCTCCTCGGACTGGCGCGCCGGCTCGCACCGCATCGCCGTCTCTTTTTTCTGATCGGATTCGTCGGCTTCTTCTTCTCCCTCGGCTCGCTACTATCCGACAACCGTCTCCACCACTCGCAGTTTTGGCCGGCGCTGCAACTGACCGCGACATTCATGATCATCGTCGTCCTGCTGGCGATGGAGCTGATCGACAAGATCAAGTTCCGCGACGAGCTCGAGCTCGCCCGCGACCTGCAGGCCGATCTGATTCCGAAGTCGCCGCCGCAGACCGATGAGTACGAGATCGCCGCGTTCAATCGCATTGCTAACACCGTCGGCGGCGACATCTACGACTTCGTTCCGCTTCCCGACGGCCGTCTCGCCGTTCTCTTCGGCGACGCATCGGGGCACGGCATGGCGGCGGGATTGGTGATGGCCGTCGCGCACGCGGCGTGGCGGACGCAGCTCGACGTCGATCCGTCGCCCGGCGGCATCGTCAGCTCGCTGAACCGCATCCTCTGCCGCACCGGCGGCCCGCGCTCGTTTTTCTCGTGCTGCTACTTCCTCCTCGAGCGCGACGGTGGGTTCATCGCGACGGTTGCCGGTCATCCGCAGATCGTGAAGATCGCCGCCGGCAAGGTCATCGACCGCATCGGCGCCGGCTCGTATCCCCTCGGTGTAAAAACAGGGATGAAGTGGCAGGAGTTGGCCGGCTCGCTCGACCGTGGCGAACGGCTGCTGTTCCATTCGGATGGCTTGACCGAGGCGCGCAACGCAAGCGAGAAGGAGTTCGGCGATGCGTACGTCGACTCCATCGTCAGCTGGCACCCGGCAGCCTCGGCATCGACACTTGTCGAGACATTGATCGGCGAATGGAACCTCTTCACCGGCGGCCGTCCGCCGGAGGACGATGTCTCGATTGCGGTGATCGCACGCCGGTAGTACCCTTTTTCACTTCACGAAAAAGGGGTTTCCCATGAAATCGTCGTCCGCACTGTCGATTCTCATCTGCGTCGCGATCGTCGCCATCGCGCCGCGCTTCGCCGCGCACAACGCGCTCGTCGTTCTCTGGGTCGAAGTGGCCGCGCTCACAGCCCTGATGATCGCCGTCGGCGTCAGCGTCACGCACCGCTTCTGGGGAATCCTCATCAACGAGCGCAACGTGATGAGCCTCTCGCGCTTTCAGGCGGTGCTCTGGACGGTGCTCATCCTCGCCGACTACGCCACGATCCTCCTCGGTCGCGCATGGCAGGGAATGTCGCTCGTCGACGCGAAGGACCTGCTCCGTCCCGATCTGCTGATGCTCATGGGCATCAGTTACGGGTCCGCCGTCGGAACGTCGATCGTGAATGCGAACAAGGCCGGCAAGCGGACGCCGCCGACCGCCGTCGCCGACGCGCAGGCGAATCTGAACGACGAAGACGGCAACTTCACCGCCGCGCAAGGCGTGATGTACAAGAACAAAGACATCAGCGACGCGAACGTCGGCGATCTGTTCCAGGGCGACGAACTGGCCGACGCGCACACGACCGATTTCTCGAAAGTGCAGATGTTCTTCTTCACGATCGTCTCCGCCGTGGTCTTCCTCGGCACTGCCGACGCGATGTTCACGAACATGAAATCGATCGGCGACGTCCTGATCCCGCAACTGCCCGAGAACCTGATCGCCCTGATGGGCATCAGCCACGCCGCCTACCTCGGCAACAAAGCCGTAACGCGAACGCAGTCACAGCCGTCGGTGCAGGCGCAAGCGCAGGTGGCGCAGCCGAATGTGGTGACGACCAGGGATTCGACGGTAGCGCCAACGATTCAGCAGTAGTGGCTTTGGGGGGTGGGGAGTTGCGTGGGCGGGTGGGAGAACCGCGCCGCACGCATCGTTTCCACTCCCCACTCCCAACCCCCCACTCCCATAGAATCGCCCAATGCGTCCCGTCTCCTCGGCATCTGACAGCAACGTCTCGCTCCGCTTCGTGCATCTGCGCGAGGGCATCGAAGCATTCCTTCGATTCGCTCGCGGGCGCGTGTGGGAAGAGGCGTCGATGCGCGAACGGCTGCACGCGTTTTCGGTCGCCGTGCGCCGTCCGATGCTCGACGCGATGCGGGAGACGGAGCGGCGATACCGCGATCAGGATTCGAAGCGGCTCTATTACCTGTCGATGGAGTTCCTGATGGGCCGCGCGCTCGGCAACAACCTGGCGAACCTCGAGCTGTACGACGAGGCGAAGGCGATCGTCGCGGAGCTCGGCGTCGACCTTGACGAGCTCGAATCGCTCGAGCACGATGCGGCCCTCGGCAACGGCGGTCTGGGACGTCTGGCCGCCTGCTTTCTCGACTCGCTCGCGTCGCAGAACATGCCGGGCTTCGGCTACGGCATCAACTACGAGTTCGGACTTTTCCGGCAGACGTTCGTCAACGGCTATCAGCACGAGAAGCCCGATCACTGGCTCGATGAAGGCGGGTCGCCGTGGATGATCGAGCGGCCGGACGAGGCGATCGTCATTCCGGTCTATGGCGCGATCGCGCACACGAGTGTCGGCGGCGTTTACCAGCCGTCGTGGGTCGATTTCAAACTCATCGTCGGCGTGCCGTACGACATGCCGATCGCCGGCTACGGCGGGGAGACCGTCAACGTGCTGCGGCTATTCACGGCGCGTTCGTCAGACGAATTCGACATCGGCATTTTCAACTCCGGCGACTACATCGCCGCGGTGCAGCACAAGATCAACACCGAGGCTATCTCGAAGATCCTGTATCCATCGGATTCGGTGGACCGAGGACGCGAGCTGCGGCTGCTGCAGGAATACTTCCTCGTCGCTTGCTCCGTCCGCGACATCGTCAAGCGCTATCTCGAAACGCATGATTCGTTCGACGAGTTCTCGGAGAAAGTCGCGATTCAGATGAACGATACGCATCCCGCGCTGACGGTCGTCGAGCTGATGCGGCTGTTCATCGACGACTACGGCCAGCCGTGGGAGCAGGCGTGGGCGACGACCGTTGCCACGTGCGGCTACACAAATCACACGCTGCTGCCGGAAGCGCTGGAAAAATGGCCGTTCGATCTGCTCGAACGGCTGCTGCCGCGGCACCTGCAAATCATGCAGGAGATCAATCGGCGACTATTGGCTGAGGTCGAAAGACGGTTTCCCGGCGACCTTGTGATGCAGCAACGCGTGTCGCTCTTCGACGACGGCGACCGGCGCAACGTGCGCATGGGTAACCTCGCGATGGCCGGCAGCCATTCGATCAACGGCGTGGCCGCGCTGCACTCGGAACTGGTGAAGACGACGCTCGCGCCGGAGTTCAACAAGCTCTACCCCGAGCGCTTCAACAACAAGACAAATGGCGTGACGCCGCGTCGCTGGCTGCTGCACGCGAATCGTCCGCTCGCGTCGCTGATCACGCGCGCCATTGGCAACGGCTGGATTCGCAATCTCGACGAGCTGCGCCGGCTGGAGTTGTTCGTCGACGATGCCGGACTCCTCGAGCGGCTGGAGATGGTCAAGAGCCGCAACAAACTCGCGCTCGCGCAACTGACGAAGGAGCTGACCGGCATCATCGTCGATCCGGCGTCGATGTTCGACGTGCAGGTCAAACGGATGCACGAGTACAAGCGGCAACTGCTCAACATCCTGCACGTCATCGATCGCTACTGGCAGATCGTCGAAGACCAGCAGCAGCCGCTCGCGCCGCGCACGTTCTACTTCGCGGGGAAGGCGGCGCCGGGCTATTTCATGGCCAAGCTGATCATCAAATTGATTCACGCGGTCGGCGAGGTCGTGAACGCCGATCCCCGCACGCGCGACTGGCTGCGCGTCGTTTTTCTACCCGACTATCGCGTGACGCTGGCCGAGGCCATCATTCCGGCGGCGGAGTTGAGCGAACAGATTTCGACGGCGGGGAAGGAAGCGTCGGGCACCGGCAACATGAAGCTGGCGCTCAACGGCGCGCTGACGATCGGCACACTCGACGGCGCGAATATCGAGATCCGCGACGAAGTCGGCGAGGAGAACATCTTCATCTTCGGCCTGCGCGCCGAGGAGGTGACGTCGCTCCTCAAAACCGGCTACAGCCCCGAGCACTACCTCGGCGCGAATCGCAATATCCGGCGCGTGGTCGATACGATCGCGGCCGGTCATTTCTCGCGCGGCGACAAGGACCTTTTCCGCCCGATCGTCGCCAAACTCCTGAGCGCTCACGACGAGTACGTCCACCTCGCAGACCTGGAGCCGTACATCGAAACACAGCGGCGCGTCGACGAGGTCTGGCTCGACCGCGGCCAGTGGAATCGCAAGTCGCTGCTGAACATCGCGCGAATGGGGAAGTTCTCCTCGGATCGCACGATCAGCGAATATGCGCGCGACATCTGGTACATCAAGCCGGCGGTGATTGGATCGTTCGCGCACGCGGCGCTGGAGTGAGCTGTCATCCTGAGCCGCCGGAGCCGAGGAGCGCGAAGCGACCGGCGGAGGACGGTCGAAGGACCCCCTTCATGCGTGCCGTGTTGAACTCCGCCGCCCGTCCGGGTTAGCAGCCGGGAGGTCCTTCGACCGTCCTTCGGCGTTCCGCGCTTCGCGCTCCAACGCCTCCGGCGGCTCAGGATGACAAACGGTAAACTACCGCGCACACATCCAACATGGCGCGTTTCCGCGATCTCTCGATCCGCAGCAAGTTGATGACCGGGTTCATGCTGACGAGTCTGGCAGCGCTGCTGCTTACCGTCGGCGCGCTGACCTGGTACGACCGCGCTACGTTTCGCGACGAGGTGCTGCGCGACGTCAACACCCTCGCCGGCATCCTCGGCGAGAACGCGTCGTCATCGGTTGCGTTCAACGATCATCAGCAGGCGGAGGCGACGCTGGCCGCGTTGCGCGCGCAACCGCAGATCACCGGCGCCGCGATTTACGACAGCGAGGGCGCGCTCTTCGCGACGTATGTGCGCGCGAAGAATGGCGACAAGCCCGGTGCGCGGCCACACGATGGGACGTGGATCGACGCGCAGCACATCGGCGTCGCGCGGCCGATCCTCTTCAGCGGCGCGCGCGTCGGCACGCTCACGGTCCGTTCCGATTTGAGCGAAATGGCGGTCCGCCGCGCGCGGACGCTGCAGATCGCCGGCGGCATCTACATCGCCGCGGCCTTTGTCGCGCTGCTCCTCGCGTCGGTGTTTCAGCGCGCCATCTCCCGCCCCATTCACACGCTGCTGCGCGCCGAGAAACGCGTTTCGCGCGAGAAGGACTACACGCTGCGCGTCGAGAAGGAAGCGAACGACGAGATCGGGCTACTCATCGACGGTTTCAACGAAATGCTCGGCGAGATTCGCGCACGTGACGCCGAGATTCTTGCGAAGCACGATCAGGAGATGGCGCTGGCTCGTTCGATCCAGACCTCCGTGCTGCCACGAACGTTCGAGCTACCCGGCTATGACATCTCCGCGGTAATGCTGCCCGCCGAGGAAGTCGGCGGCGATTTCTACGAATTCCGTCGCACGAATGGCGGCGCGTGGATCGGCGTCGGCGACGTCACCGGCCACGGCGTGACCTCGGGGCTGATCATGATGATGGCCCAATCGATGTTCACGATGCTCTGCGAACAGAACGGCCACTACGAGTCGCCGGCGAAGTTCATTTCCTTGTTGAACCGCGCCATGTTCTACAACCTCAAGCGCCTCGGGCAGGAGAAGTTCATGACCATGGTCGTCGCGCGCATCGAGGAGAACGGGCGTCTCATCTACGCCGGCGCGCACACCGACCTCCTCATTTATCGATCTGAGAATGGATCGATCGAACGGCTGCCGACCGACGGAGTATGGCTCGGCATCAGCGACGAGGTCGAACACCTCACGACGGATCGCAGCATCACGCTGAATCGCGGCGACGTCGCGCTGCTGCACACCGATGGCGTCACCGAATCGCGCAATGCCGCCGGCGAGTGCTACGACATGGAGCGGCTCACCGACGATCTGAAAAAACTTCACGACAAACCGGCCGCGGCGATCGTCACCACGATCGCGGCGTCCGCATGGCAGTGGGCTGGGACGCCGAAGGATGACGTCAGCCTGATGGCGATCAAAAGGAGCTGAGATGATCACGGAACGGCTGTCCTCCGACTATGTGGAGATGCGCTTCGGGCCTCGCTGGACGTACATCAGTTGCGTGCGCAGGTTCGTGGCGAGCTTCTTCATGATCGGCTTGTCCGACAAAGAGCGCGCCGAGCAGATTTCGATGGCCGCCTCCGAGCTGCTCGAAAATGCGGTGAAGTACGCGTCGGAGGAAGAGGGCTACCTCAAAATCTCCATCGCCAAAGCCGACAACGAAGTCGACGTCTGCGTGAAAAACAAAGCGGAGCCGCATCACATCAACACGCTCCGCCGCGAGCTCGCGCTCATCCAATCGGGCCAACCCGAGGCGGTGTATCTCAAGAAGATGGAAGAGGCGGCGATGACCGAGGGGCAGAGCAGACTCGGGTTGATCCGGATTCTGTTCGAAGCCGGCGCACGTCTCCGCCTCGACGTCAACGACGGCGAAGTCTCCATCCACGCCATTTTCAAACTGGAGGCGGCATGACCGGCTTCGTCCCGTTGACCGTCGATACCTTGTCGATCACGCCGCGTCTCAATGGCGACACGCTGCACGTCGCGATGTCGGGAGCGGTGGAGATGCGCGATCCGGGCGACGTGCTCAACCCGTACTGGACGCTCATCGACGAAGAAGCGCGGCGGCGCGATCTGAAAATCGTCGAGCTCGATGTCCGCGATCTCAACTTCATGAACAGCTCCGGAATCCTGACGCTGGTCCGCTGGATCACGCGCTGTAAATCGCAGGGCGACGGCTACCGCCTCGTGCTGCAGTACGACCGCAACGTCACCTGGCAACGCTCGTCGATTCCGACGCTCGCCAAGCTCGCTCCGAACGTCGTCGTTTCGGCGGAGATCGATGGCTGATCTGGTTTCAGAGCCGGGCTACGACCTGGCCTGCCTCGGCTGCGGCGCAGGAGTGCGCCCGATCGACCGTTTCTGCAGCCAGTGCGGACGGCGCGATCCCGCTGACCGCGCGTTGCACGGCGACGATCCCGAGCTGACGTCGCCGACGATCGTCAGCGATGACACAGGTAATCGCGAGGAAACGTATCCGACGTTCGTTGCCGCCGAGGCGCAGAGCGAGGCCACGCTGATCAAGTCGGTGCGAAAGAAGACGCGTCCCGGCACGCAGGCCGTGGAGGCGATGCTCGCGCCCGGATCCGTCTTCGCGCGGCGCTATCGCATCCAGCGATTCCTCGGCTCCGGCGCGATGGGCTACGTCTGTTCTGCCGTCGACGAATCGATCGACGAAGTGGTCGCACTCAAAGTGCTGTCAATGCCGATTCACGACGATCCCGATGCATTCGAGCGATTCAAGAACGAGCTGAAGCTGGCCCGCCGCATCCGCCATCGCAACGTCGTCCAAAGTTTCGACCTCGGATTCGCCGAGGGCTATCCGTTCATTTCGATGGAGTACATCGATGCGGACAATCTCCTCAAGCACCTCACGCGGCGTCCGAACTTTGACGAGCACACGGCGCTCTCGATCATGCGCCAGGTGCTGCGCGGCCTCCGCGCCGCCCACGACCTCGGCATCGTGCACCGCGACATCAAACCCGAAAACATCCTGCTCAACAAAGACCGCATGGCCTTCATCACCGACTTCGGCATCGCCACGTCGCAGGACCTCGTGCGCAAGGAGCTGGCCGGCACCCCCGACTACATGGCTCCGGAGCAACTCCGCTGCGAAGCGGTGGTGCCGGCGTCCGATCTCTACTCGTGCGGCGTCGTGCTCTATCGGATGCTCACCGGCGTCCTGCCGTACCGCGCGCTGTCGATCAACGAAGTTTTGAAGGCGCACCTCAGCGCGGCGCCTGAACCGATCGACGAATCACTCGACATCACGCCCGTCACGCGCGAACTGGTCGCGTCGATGCTGGAGAAGAGCGTGACGGATCGTCCGCGCAGCGCGCGCGACCTGCTCGACCGTATCGACGGCATGCTGAAGGCGGCCAGCATGACCCGCAGCGCATCGCAGCGGATCACGGTGCTGGTGATCGAGCACGATCTGCAGGCGCTGTCGTTCCTGACGGGGGTACTGCAAGCCGAGGACTATCGTGTTCTTGCCACGAGCAACGCCCGCGAGGGTGTGAACCTCGCCTTCGAGCAGACGCCCGCCATGATTTTTCTCGACGCGAAAATCCGCGGCGGATTCGATCTGCCCCCCGAAGCCGGCGAAGAGCTCGTCGCCGACGGCCTCGGTTTCGTCCGCATCGTCCAACGTGACGAACGCCTCCGCCCCGTCCCGATCGTGCTCATGGCTGATGAACCCCTCCTCCAGCTCGACTCCGCGTTCCAAAAAGCCGGCGTCGCCGACGTCATGCGCAAGCCGCTGTCGACAAGCGACATCGTCAACGCGGTGCGCATGATCACTGTGCGCGACGTCTAGTTGACACGAAATAACCGCGCGCCTAGACTGTTCTCCGCACCTGAGACTCAGTCTCAATGTCGATCATGCCTCCCATCGAACGAGAGATCACACGCTTTCAGGACTTCCTGTCCCGCCAGGGCCAGAAGCTGACGCAGGAGCGCACGTCGCTCGTGCGGGAGATCTTTTCGACGCACTACCACTTCGAGGCCGACGAGCTGCTCTTCAAGATGAAGCAGAAGAGCGTGAAGATCTCTCGCGCGACCGTTTACCGAACTCTCGAACTGCTCGTAAAGTCGGGTCTCGTCCGCCGCGTTCACCTCGGCGAAGATCACTACCACTACGAGCATGTCCGCGGCGACTCGCATCACGATCATCTCGTCTGCACTGCCTGCGGATCCGTCATCGAGTTCAACGATCCCGAGCTCGAACAGCGCCAGATCGAGATCTGCGCGCGCAAGAAATTCACCCCCACGTTTCACAACCTGCAGATCCTCGGGGTCTGCGATTCCTGCCACCGGAAAGGGGAGCAGCCTGCCTCGCCCGATCGCGTCATGACGATCGGCGAAGGGGCTATGAAGCTCCGCAAATGACCCAATGATCCCAGCCCTCATCATCGTTTTTCGCGAAGGCTTCGAAGCCTTCCTCAGCGTCGCCATCATTTTCGCCTTCCTCCGCAAGACCGGCCGCGACTGGCTTCGTCCCGCCGTCTACGCCGGCATCTTCGCGTCGATCATCGCCAGCTTCGGGCTCGGCTGGTGGCTGATGCGCGTCAATCAGTCGTTCTGGGAAGGCGTCCTCGGGCTCGTCGCCGCGGTGCTCGTGGCGTCATTCGTCGTCCATGTCTGGCGCACCGCGCCGAAGATGAAGGGCGACATGGAGCGGCGACTCGACGTCTATTCATCGCCGGCGTCGCGCCTGATTGCCGTGGCCGGCGTCTTCTTCTTCACGATGCTGATGGTGACGCGCGAAGGGATGGAAACCGCGCTGATGCTGATTCAGGTCCGCAACAGCCGCTTCATCCTCGGCTCACTCCTTGGCATCGCCGCAGCGGCCGCGATGTCATGGGCCTGGGCGCACTACGGTCATCGCATCGACGTCAAACGCTTTTTCCAGGTGACAGGACTCTTCCTGCTGCTCTTCACGATCCAGATCCTTTTCTACTCGATCCACGAATTCTCCGAGGCCGAAGTGCTCGGCAGGTGGAGCGAAGCGATTCACAACGCCACCGAGCCGTACTCACCCGTCGGCATTTACGGGAAGTGGATCTCGGTGCTCATGGTCGGACTGTGCGCGGCGTGGCTGGTGGGCGCGTCGATGAAGGACCGCTTCATGCGGTCGCGTGCGGCCTAGGGCGGGGGACAGGCGTCGCTCGCTTCGCGCTTCTCTTTCCACTTGTGGTACGCCCAGAAGCCGACACCCACCACGAGCAGCACGATGAGCCCGTACTTCTCGATGTGCGCGGCGCGGCCGAGAACGCGTTCGACGGCGCGGCCGAAGTAGAAGCCGGCGGTGCCGATGATGATCGCCCAGACGATGCACGTCAGCGCCTCGTAGACCAGGAACTTGATCGTGGACACTTTCGAAATGCCGATGATCACCGCGCAGGTGATCCGCAGTCCGTACAGCCATTGCGTGATGAAGATGGCCGGCGCGCCGTAGCGTTCGAAGAGCCGGATGCCTTTGCCGAAATGGCGCTTCATCCGCGGGAACTTGTCGAGCAGCTTCACGCCCTGGGTCCGGCCGAGAAAGAACCAGAACACGTGGCCGATGTAGGCGCCGCTGCACGCCGTGAGGATCACGAGTGGAAGCTTCAGATAGCCGCGCTCGGCAAAAAAGCCGGCCATCACCAGGATCGTTTCCCCTTCGAGGAAGGTCCCGACGAAGACAGCCAGATATCCGAACTTCTGCAGCAGCAGCTCGGGTGTCATTCAAACCCGCAAAGTGCAAGATTCGGGACGTTCATGAAATTTGGCCCCGGAAGCGTAACATTGAACCCTTCAACCGGAGGCCCCAATGAAACCGATCGCCATCAGTAGTTATCTCGCGTTCGCCGCGCTCTCGCTGTATGCCGCTGACCCGCAGGCGGCGACCGCGACGCCGCAGCACAGCGAGAAGCTGCTGTCATCGAAACAGGCAGCAGGCATCGGCGACTCGCCGCTCGTCCGCGCCGCCAAGGCCACGAATCGTCTGAACAAGAAGCCGACTCAGGTGATCACGAACGAGACTCTGATCCACGCCGGCGGTCATTTCACCAGCACCACTGCCGCGACGCAGGGCCAGCTCCCTGCCCCGCCCGCGACGCCGGCTCCGACGATGGAGCAGATGGCAGCCGAGCAGCGCCGTGTCCGCGCCGACGCCGCCGCGACAGCGGCACGGACCGCCAAACTGCAGGAGCTGAAGAAAGCCGCAGCCGTGAGAGCAGCAGCGCGCGCCGATGAGTCGTCGGAAGCGTTGTACAACGAGTCGCCTGCGTTGGAAGGACCGATCCCAACGGTCAAGCCGATGAGTCCGGAGACGTTCGGGCAGCCGCAAACCACGACCACGCCGCAGAAACCGCCTAAGTAAGAGTGCGGCGGTTGACCGCCGCACTCCGAAAACTCAGGCGTGTCTGCGCATGTGCTTGTAGCCGCCGATCAGACCGACGATCGTTGCGATCCTGCCGAGTCCGATTGAACGAGCGACGCCGCGAGTCGTTTTCTGGCCCACGCGGAACATCAAAAGCTTCTTCAGAAAGTGGAGCATATCGGCCTCCTGCCTCTGAAAATAAGTGCAAGGCGAAAGCCACTTGCGAGACGACGTAACCGCTGATCGCCAGCGATTTAGCGCGCCACTTCCGCCTTCAACGACCGCGTCATCAGCCTCTGCAGCGCCGCGCGTGGAGACTCCCCTTCGTGGAGCACGCGGTACATCTCGGCAGTGATCGGCATATCGATTCCGTGACGTTCCGCCAGCTCCTTGCCGGCCTTCGAAGTCCGTACGCCTTCGGCCACCGTCCTCGCCTCAGCGAGGATCTCCGCGAGCGGTTTGCCGCGCCCGAGGGCCACGCCGACGCTGCGATTGCGGGAGAGCGAGCCGGTGCAGGTCAGGACCAGATCGCCCATCCCGGCCAGACCGGCCAGTGTTTCGATGCGTCCGCCGAGGGCCATGGCGAGCTTCGTCATCTCGTGGAGGCCGCGCGTGATCAACGCCGCGGTGGTGTTCGAGCCGAGGCCGAGCCCTTCGATGACGCCGGCAGCGATAGCGATGACGTTCTTCAGGGCGCCTGCCAACTCCACGCCGGCAACGTCGTGCGAGTTATAGACGCGGAACGTCGGCGACGACATCGCTTGCTGGACCTGTTCCGCGAGTGCCTGATCAAGCGACGCGACCACGGCCGCCGTCGGATCGCCGCGCGCTGCCTCGAGTGCGAACGTCGGTCCGGACAAGACTGCAAATGCGCGCAACGCGCCGCCCAGCTCGTGCGCCGTGACCTCAGACATCCGCTGCAATGTGTCGTTCTCGATGCCCTTTGTCCCGCTGACGACGGCAACGTCGCCGCGAAGATGCGGCCGGATGTCGGCGAGCACGCCGCGGTAATGATGGCTCGGCACGATCATGAACAACACGTCGCTAAACTCCGCGGCCTCGGCCAGCGAACTCGTGGCATGCACGCGTCCGTCCAGCGCGACGCTTTGCAAATAGATCGGATTGCGGCGCGTCGCCTCGATTTCCGCGGCCACATTCGGATCGTGCGCCCAAAGCACGACGTCGTTGCCGCAACTCGACGCAACCGCGGCCATCGCCGTGCCGAACGAGCCCGCGCCGATGATCGAAATCTTCATTTCGGTTTGCGCTCACCGACGCGCCGCTCCGTTCCCTGCGCCAGCCGCGCGATGTTGGAGTGGTGCTTGAGGATGATGGCCACCGAGATGGCGGTGCTGATGACGATTGTCCAGAACGGAGCGTGTACGAGAAAGCGAAGAAAAATCGGAATCGAGGCCGCGCTAAGGATCGATGCGAGTGACACGAAACGCGTCGCCAGGATCACGATCAGAAACACGAGCATGCCCGCCGCGACGGCGAGCGGATCGAGCGCCAGAAACGCGCCCGCCGCCGTGGCGACGCCTTTGCCGCCATGGAAGCGCAGCCACACCGGATACATGTGCGCGAGCACGGCGATGAGCGCCGCAAGCGCGATCCATAGCGACATCGAGTACAGCGGCGTCGCATGCGCGCCGTCCGCGATGTACGGCCACTCCGGCCGCTCGACGATCCATCGCGCCAGCGCCACCGCGATATATCCCTTCGCAATATCGAGCAGCAGCGCGACGATCCCGGGCACCTTCCCGAAGTTCCGCGCCACATTCGTCGCTCCGACGTTCCGACTGCCGTGCGCGCGGATGTCCGCCCCCGCCACAATCTTCACGACGAGAAAACTGAACGGAATCGATCCGATCAAGTACGCCGCGACGATGAGGATGAACGGAAGCGCCTGCGCCATGCGGCGGCTATTGTAGAGGGGATGATGCAAGGCGCTCGACGGCCGCGCGCAACGTCGGAGGATTCAGAGCCGGATATCGATAGAGCGCGTCGGCCACCTCTTCGAAAAGCGAAAGAAGCCGCTTGGGCTGAACGAAGCCATTGCCGATCATCGAGTCGACGTCGAGCAGATCCTTTCGATGGGCACGCTCGATCTTCGACAGCGCCTGCGTGTAGAAATCGAAATGGTGGAAATCGATGACTCCCTCGCGAGTGATGAACGGGCTACGGTCTTCCCATCCGGGCAACGCCGGCACGAAATGCGTGGGTGACGACAATTCGACGTTGACGTGAAGTCTCTCCTTCAAGTCGGGGATCGCGCGCAGGATTCGATCGTTCTCCGGAATGATCGTGATGTCGATATCGACCGTGCTTTTGCGCCAATGCTTCAGAACCACGCTCGCGCCGCCTGCCAGGTAGATGCGGCCCGGCTCGTGAGCCTCGGCGGCGATGGCGCGCATGAACTCGCGCACGACCGCCTCCGTTACGGGCTTACGCATTCCGACGCCCGCTCGAAGCTGACCAGCTTTCGGATCAACGCGTTGTAGCGCGAGTGCGCCGTGTCGGAATCCTCTTCCGCAAGCTTCGCGTAGAGCCGATCCTCGGGGAGATACGGCGTGTCGTCGGGAACATCGAAGCCGAGGCGGCGCAGGCGCGGGGCGCCGACCAGGACGAGCAGCGACTCGATCGACTCCGTGCCCGACGCGAGATCGCGCAAGCCTTGGCGGATCAGATCGGAGCCGGGGAGTGCGTCGGAGACGTCCATGATTTCAGCGAACCGGGAGCTCCAATGATATGCGGAAGCCGGGATTGAGATTCTCGGCATGTACCGAGCCGCCATGCTCCTCGACGGCTTTGCGGGTGATGGCCAGGCCGAGGCCGGTGCCGGAGGATTTCGTGGAGAAGTAGGGGTCGAAAATTTTCGGCAGCAACTCGGGTGCGACGCCGGGTCCGTTGTCGTCGACGGAGACAATCACTTTCGAATCGACGCCGTAGCTGGCCAGCCGCACCTCGCCGCCGGGCGCGGCCTGGAAGGCGTTCTCGATCAGGTTCGCGATCGCGCCGCGAAGCAGGCGCGCGTCGCCGGAGAACGTCTCCGGCGTCGAAGGCGCGATTTCGGCGTGGAAGTTGATGCCGCGCTCGCCGCTTTCGGCATAGCTCAACGCGATCTCCTCGAGCAGATGCCGCAGCTTGACCGGCTTGCGCTGCACGGTGCGCAGCGACGCATAATCGCTGAACTCCTTCGACGTCTCGCGTAGTGTGACGACCTGGCGAAGGATGTTGTCGACCGCCGTCATCACGACGGCGGGAAGATTCGGATCGTTGTTGGATGCGACCGCGCGCAGATGCTCGGCTGTGAGCTGAATCGGCGTCAGCGGATTCTTGATCTCGTGCGCGACCTGGCGCGCCATCTCGCCCCACGCTTCGAGTCGGTTCGAGCGCAGGATCTCCGTCACGTCCTCGGCGATCAGCATCTCTTCGTCGCTGCCCGGCAGAGGCACAACCGAGACGCGGAACGTCCGCGCGTTCCCGTCCACATTCAGCTCGATCTCCTTCGCCTCGGCGCGTCCGCGTTGGTGCTCGGTGAGAAAGTCGCGAACCTCGTCGTGAAACTCGATCGATTCGCCGAAGAGCCTGCGGGCGCCGGCGTTCGTTCCCGACACCTCCATCGTGCCGTCGAGCACGACCACGGCCGCGTTGATGTTTTCGAGCAGCGTCTGCAGGCGGTCGCGCTCGTGACGAAGATCGCTCTGCTGGCGGCGGATCGAACGCGCCATATCGCGGAACGTCGTCACGAGCAGTCCGAGGTCGGGGTCGGACGGGACGGGGAGGTCCATGTCGAAATCGCCGCGGGCGACGGCGCGCGAGCCCGCCACCAGCGCCTGCACCGGCTGCGTGACGCTGCGCGCGGCGACGTACGCGACGAAGATCGCGGCGAGGATGATGAAGATCAGCAGCATGTAGATCGTCGTGGCGAGATCGTTCACCTGCGCTTCGATCTGGCGCCCCTGCACAATCAGCGGTAACGCCATCGTGTAGTTCTGCCCGCGCACCAGGTTGATCGGCGAATAGATTTCGATGAATTGGTTCGGCCCCGAATTGCGGATGGCGAGCTGGCGCCCGCCGACGATGATGCTGGAGTAGACGTCGCCCGGCAGCCGCTGCGATTCGACGCGCGCGGCGAAAAGATCGCGCCGGCTGGACGCGATCAGTTTGTCGTCGCGATACAGATGCAGATCGTGGCCGATCACGCGCGCCAGCCAGCTCAGAACGTCGTCGTCGAGCACCTGTTCCGGATGCGACGTCGACGTCGTCGACGCGAGGTAATCCTCGATCACACGCTCCGCCGCATTGAGCGCGGTCTGTCCTCGGTCGAGATACTCCGCCTCAAGCCGGTTGGAGAGATACGCGCGGACGAAGAGCACGAACACGATCAGCGGCAGGATCACGACCGCCGTGAGATACAGCGACGTTCGCGTGCGGAAGTCGAGGTTGCGCGGCGCGCGGCGGATCACGGAAGCGATGACGGGCAATGAACGCAGCACGATCACGACGAGCACGAACGCGATCGCCCACACCGTCACGCCTCCCGCGCGCCGCACCTGCTGGCCGCGCGTCGCTACCTGCAGCGGAAATGCGTACAACGCGTCCTCGGTGCGCCGTACGTAGACCGCCGATCCCGCGCCTTCGTTCTCCTCGATCCAAACGCCGCGTCCCGGCTTCAACGCCGCGAAATACGACGCCGGACTTTGCGGCAAACGTACCGTGGCGGTTCCGTGCGCATTGCCGTCGCGGTCGTACACCACAATCTCGCGCTGCGCCCGGAGACCGGTGACGGTGGCATCAAACGACGGCTCGAAAAAGTCGCGATAAACGTCCGCGAACGTCGTTGCGCCGGGGTCGGCGGGATTGACGACATGTACGCTTCCCTCGGCCACCGGAATCCCGCCGATGGTGAGATCGAAATCGTGATGCAGAAGCACGCGCGTCACGCTGCCGACCTGTAGCACCTCGCGTCCTTGCTCGCGTCCGCGATCGCTGAACTGCGGCAGCCCGACGCCAAAACGGCTCAGCGGATGATCGAAGATGTCGTGCACCGAAATCACCGCCGGCACGCGCCATTTCGAGAGATCGCTGCGCAGCCAGAGAGCGTAGGCGAGATCCTCGAGGTTCATCTTCCGGTAATCGTCCGGAAGCATCGCGTTCAACTCCATCGTCGAAAACTCGTTGTGCAGCGTGTCTTCGATCATTGCGCGAAGCTGCCCCGCTTCGCCGACCACGAGCGGCGCATACGTGTCGGCGATGAAATGCCGCGCGCTGGAGCGCTCGAAAAGACTGAGCGGCACGTAGACGATCATCACCAGTAGCAGCGCACTGCCGAGCGTGCGCAGCGTGAAGTTCGTCGTCAGCGCGTGAAGCAGCAGCGAGAGCAACACGCCGGCGGCAATCCATAAGAACACGCGTTTCGGTGTGTAGCCGAGGTTCACGGCGGTAACGATGATCGGAACGATGACGATGGCGATGCCGAGAAGCGTGGCAACGCGCGACGATTCATGGCGCGTGATCTGGATGAGCGCGAATCCGAACAGCAACAGCGCTGCGAGCAGCACGCCCTGCGCGGCGGAGACGGGCAGGATGTGGTCCGGCACCGTGGAGATGCGCGAGTTGTCCACCAGGTTCCGGATGAAGAGCATGTAACCGCTGGCCACGGTCAGCGCGACGACGGTGCGCACGATCTGCATCGCCATCGAACTGCCGCGCACTTTCGTCAGCGCCATAACGATTGCCAGAATCGCCGCGGCGCTGGCGAGCAGATCGAACGGTGACCGGCTGAACGGACCGAGCATCCGCGAGGCGAAGAGATCGAAGCGGAAGATCTCCCATGGGTCCTGATCGACGCGGATCGGCATCAGGGCGAGGCGCGCGGCGAAGACGAGAAGGATCGTAGGGAGTGGGGCGTAGGGAGTGGGGCGTGGGAGCGAACCGTCGACCCCGCGAGCCTTTTCTCCAACTCCCCACACCCCACTCCCCACTCCCCACAACAGGCACAACGCGGCTAAAGACAGGAAGAGCGAGGCAACATCGTTTCCGATCGTCCTGACCGCATCGACGACCTCGGCGCGCGGCCGCGGCGTCATATCGATCCAGAGCGTCGCCGACGGACGCCGCTCGAGGATGAAACGGAGCGAGCCTTTTTCCTGCCGCAGCGCGCCGGCGTGAAACATCGTCCCACTCACCCAGTCGTCATCGTCGAGATCGAAAAGTCCGGGCAGCTTGGGCTGATTCGGGACGCGCTCGAATGCCTGCACGGAAACCGCCGGAGTGGGCAGCGGCCGCGCGCGGACGATGTAGAGATTCGTGGCGTCGAACTCGAAGCTCGTCGCGCCGGGCGTGCGAAGGTCTTCGCCCCACCAGGCGATGGCATCGCCGTTCGGCGCCACGATGCGGATGCCCTGGCGCACGCCGCTCGCTTCGCCGCGCAGCATCGCGAACATCGCCGCGCGCGACGCGGCCGGATTCGCGGTCAGTTTCGCCGCCACGCGTTCGACGGCGGCGTCGAGACGTGACTCGGTGCGGGCGATGTCGCCGCGGATGTTGTCGACTTCGCGGCCGAGGTGTTGCGCCGACTTCGCATCGAAGTCGCGGCTCATCTGCGCGACGAGCAGCTGCACCATCAGCCAGGTCAGACCGGCGAGCAAAAGAAAGACCGCCGCGGCGCGCGCGGCGGTCGAGTTGGCTACCCGTGAGACATCAGGCCGCACAACGGTGAGCTTACTTCCCCGCCGACCGGATCGAAACCACCGACCAGCTGTCGCCCTTCTGCTTCAGGGTGATGTACAGCTCACGCGTCTCGGCCTTGCCCGCGTTTTGAATCGTCCAGGTGCCGGTGATGTGGTACTGCTGCTCGGCGGAGCTCTTCACGGCCTTCTGCTCTTCGAACGCGTTCGGCTTGACCTTGTTGAACAGGCCGTCGAGAAGATACGCGGCCTGATCGCGACCGAAGAAATCGCTCTGCTCCATGAGTCCGGGGAACTGCAGCATCACCTTGTCGCCCGACGCCATGCCGGCCACGATCGCCTGCGGGTCGCCGCTGCTGAACCCGCGCTTCAGGTTCGACATCGCCGTGTCGAGGTCGCGGAACTGCGCGGACGCGACCAGCGGAACGAACAGGAGCAGGGCTGCGAACTTCATCGAGAGTCTCATGGTGGTCTCCAGTGCTTCGGGATAACGGCGTGAGGTGGGTCGTTATTCTAGCAGATTCAATAACTTAGCCGGACTCGCAAAGGGTCATGATGTCCTCGCTCCGGGACACGATACCGCGCGCGGCAGCAACCTCGCGGAAGTCGTCAGGGACGGCCGCGGCGACGCGAAGTGGCTCATTTTTCAGCGGATGCGTCATCGAAAGCTCGCGTGCGTGCAGCATCGGCCGCGCTTCATTGCGCTGCCCGTACAGCCAGTCGCCCGCCAGCGGATGCCCGATCGCTGCCAGATGAACGCGGATCTGATGCGTGCGGCCGGTGAGGAGATCGATGGCGATCAGCGAGCCGCGCGGCGTCGCGCGAAGCGGCGTGACGATGGTGATGGCGCGCTTGCCGCCGTAGCCAACTCCGAACGAGATCGGTCCGATGCGGATCAGCGGCGCGTCGATGGTCTGCCGCTCGCGGAGCTCGCCTTCGCAGATGGCGACGTAGCGTTTGCGAATCCGCTTCTGCTCGAACTGCCGCGTGAGGTTGGCGTTGATCGAAGCCAGCTTCGAGAAAAACATCACACCGCTCGTACCGCGGTCGAGCCGCTGCATGAGAAACAGCGGCTGCGTGTGCTCCATCGCCGTTTCGAGCAATACCGGCTCGTCCGCGTCATATCCGCGCTGCACGACGATACCGGCCGGCTTGTTGACGAAGAGAAGAGCTTCGTCCTCGTAAAGAATGTCCACTCGTTACGAGCCCGCGTCCGCCGCGCGGTAGAGCAGAAACTCCTCGCGCGTCTTTCTGAACTCGCGCAACGGCTCTTCCCACTCCGCCACCCACTCGTCGATGTTGCCGCCGCGTTCGACGATCTCGCGGTAGCGCGCGCTGCCGGCGAGGAGATCGATCGCCAGACGGTCGGAGACGAATTCGTACGTCTCGCGGCGCCAATCGAACTTCTCCGGATTCATGTCGCGCGCGACCTTCACGCACCACAAGCCTGTTCGATACGGCTCGAAGTCGGCGCGATTGGTGACGTGCAACTCCACGCCGCCGCAGACCTTGCCCGCATGTTTCTGAAACGTCGGCAAGAAGTAGTGCGGACGAAAACGGATGCCCGGCAATTCGATCGCATTCAGCCGCTCGGCCAACTTGAAGGGATCGAGCCACGGCGCACCGAACAGCTCGAACGGATGCGTCGTCCCGCGCCCTTCGCTGAGGTTCGTTCCCTCGATCAGGCACATGCCCGGATACACGGTGGCCGTCGAAACGGTCGGCATGTTCGGCGACGGAATCACCCACGGCAGCCCCGTCTCGTCCCACCACATCGACCGCCGCCAGCCGCGCATCGGAATCACCACCAGATCGCAGTTGAGCTGAAAAACGTTGTTGAAGTAGTGCGCCAGCTCGCCGGCCGTCATGGCATGCCGCGTCGGCAGCGGGAACATCCCCACGAAACTCGAGAACTGTTCCTCGCGGATGTTGCCCTCGAGATGCACGCCGTCGATCGGATTGGGCCGGTCGAGAACGATGACCTGCACGCCCGCTTCGGCCGCCGTGCGCATGCACAACGCCATGGTGTAGATGAACGTGTAGTAGCGCGAGCCGATGTCCTGCAGATCGATCACCAGTGCGTCCAGATTGCGCAGCAACTCGCGGCGCGGCGCGAGATCCTTCTCGCTCGCGCCGTAGAGCGAATAGACGGTCAGCCCGGTCATCGGATCGGTGGAATGATCGACGTGGGCCATGTC
>DASYJY010000078.1:0-12118 GCA_035995985.1 Thermoanaerobaculia bacterium
AGGAGACGCCCTTCGGCCCGCAGATCCTCGGCCGCCTCCAGCCCGACACCATCTACGGCGAGATGAATTTCATCGACCGTATGCATCGCTCCAGCGATGCCATCGCCATCGAGTCGTCCGCCTGCTACACCTTCTCCTTCAGCGCCCTCGACCAGCTCATGGACGAGGATAAGGAGCTCGCCGTCGGCCTGCACTGGGCCTTCTGGCGTTCGCTGACCGAAAAAGTCCGCGACGCCAACGACCAGCTCAAGCTCTTCTTCCAGGAGGACGCGAAGAAGGGACAAGGGCGGAAGCGCGTCGAAGGGACGCGGGAGACGCAGCAGGTCACCGTCAAATCCGAAGACAAGGTCGATCTGTTCAAGGAACGCGGCCTGTCCGCGGGTGAAATGAAACTGCTGGCCACCTTCTCGAGCGAAGAGCGCCTCAGCGAAGGTTCCACGGTTTTCCGCGAAGGGGAGAAAGGCGACAAGCTCTACATCGTCCTCGACGGCCGCGTGCGCATCTCGAAGTTCATCCCCGGCGTCGGCGAAGAAGCGCTGGCCGTCCTCGACCGCGGCGACTTCTTCGGCGAGATGGCGCTGATCGACGACAAGGCGCGCTCGGCTGACGCGAAAGCGCACGACGGCGACGCGACGGTGCTATCGATCGACCGTGCCACGCTGAACGAGATCCTCTCGATGGATCCGCACGCGTCGCTGCAGTTCCTGAATCTTCTCTGCCGGATGATCAGCCGCCGCCTGCGCGAGATCAACGAGAAGATCGTGCAGTGGAAGTACATGAGCGGCGGGTTCTAAATACTCCGATAAAGCTCTTCCAGCCGCGTAATCCGCAGCTCCTTCGAAAACCCGCGCACGACGTGCTCGCGCGCATTCGCGGCCACACGAACACGGCGCGGTTCGCCATCGATCACCTCGGCGATCGCGCGCGCCAGCGGCGCAACCTCTTTCGCCGGAATCAGCCAGCCGACATCCTGCGATGAGACGAGCTCGCGATTGCCGCCGCAGTCCGTCGCAATGACCGGCTTGCGCATGGCCATCGCCTCGCGGATCGTGCCGGTAATCCCTGTGCCGGCCCACGACGCGTCGACGACCAGATCGCACGACGCGAAAACGTTCGGCATGTCGTCGCGATACTCGACCGCGGTGACCTTCGACGCGATGCCGCGAGCAGTCGCATAGTCGCTGACCGCAGCCTTTTCGCTCGCATCGCGGCAGCCGATCAACGCGAGGTGCGCCTGCGGATGTGTGGGAAGCATCGACGCGAGCGCATCGATCAACTCCTTCCACCCTTTCCACTCCCGCACACCGACCTGCGCGATCAGAAAACGATCGTCGGCGATCCCTTTCTCGCGACGAAACGCGCGTGCATCGCACTTGTCAGGATCGAAGAGTGCGACATCCGTCCCCGCGTAGACGACGACCACCTTCTCGCGCGGAAGTCCGCCGCTGGCGACGATCACTTTCTTGATCTGCTCGCAGACCGTGACGACGCGGCTGACCCGGCGCGTGCGGTACTTGATGCGGTTCCAGACGTCCAGCGGAAACGAAACGCCGCGATTGACGACGAACGCGCGCACCGGCTGCATGAACGTCGCCGCAAGCGCGAGTGAATGCGCGACGCCTTTGTGCACGTGCACGGCATCCGGTTTTACCTCGCGAAAAAGTTTGCCGAGTTTCCATGCGCTCACGACGTCGAACTGATGCCGCATCGCCAGCCCGACGAACTTCACATCGGCTGCGCCTGCCTTCGCCGCCAGCACCGCATCGGGACGGCTGACGATCGTCACGTCGTGTCCGCGTTCGCGCAGACCGGCCGCCGCTTGAAACATCTGGTGCACCGAGCCGGTGTTGAACTGGTTGAACTCGAGGATCTGGAAGATGCGCATCGGCGAGGGCGCGGATTGTAGCGGCGGTAGCGGGAAGCGCGCACTTGCTATATCGTTTCCGATCCTCAAAACCGCCTAAACTATTGACCGCAATGACCGACAAACCCAAATCAGAAATCAAAGTAACCGACAGGCGCATCTTCACCGCCGAGGGAGAGATTCGCGAGGAATTCCGGCAGGACATCAAAGCGGGAGACCCATTCGCGGCGAAACCGGCGGCGCCCGCGGCAGCGCCGAAAGAGGCGCCGGCCGAGCGGCGGCAGACGCCGAATCCGGGGCCCCCTGCGAGCGGCGAACGGCGCAACAAATCGATCGCCGACAAAGCGCAGAATCCGGGTACGCCATTCGCCGATTTCGTCGAGCCGCTCATCGCGCAGGCCTACGTCTCGCTCGGAATGCTGCGCGATCCGTACGGCCAGAAGCCGAAGATCGACGTGGCCGCGGCGCGGCAGATGATCGAGATGGTCACGATGCTCAAGGACAAGACGGCCGGCAATCTGACGCCGGACGAAGACGATTTCCTCGCGGCGCACCTCGGAGAATTGAAGCTCGCATTCGTTCAGCGAACGAAAAGCCTTACATGAAACTCCGCCCCCTCCTGCTGCTCGCCGCGTCCATGTGCCTTGGCTCTCTGGCGGCACGCGCGGAGGATCTCGCGCCGCGCGACATCTGGCCGCAGGCGACGTCCGCGGCCGATTCGGGCAACTTCGCGGCGGCGGTGAAGAAGACCGCGCAGCTCACAGAGGTCGGCAAGTCGTCCGGCATCAGAACGTATCCCGTCTACGCGTTATCGGCCGGCGCGTTGTCGCGTCAGGCGGCGAAACAGGGGAACAAGCCCGCGGCCGAATGGGGCGCGAAAGCGGCCGACGCGCTCGATCCGATCTCGCCTGCCGTCGCCTTCATGCGCGCGGACGATGAGGCGGCCTCGTCGAACTGGCCGGGGGCAATCACCGCGGTTTTTCGCGGATTCGGAAACATCCTCCGCAACTACCGCTCGCGCCTTCTGAGCCGTGCTGATTTTCTGATCACGATTCTCATGGCCATCGCGCTGACGGCGTTCATCTTCGCGATCGCGCTTTTCATCCGCTACGGCCGCGCGATGACGCACGACTTTCGCGAAATTCTCGGCGAGCGCTTTCACGGCGGCTCGGTTTCCGTGCTCGCCTTCGCGCTCCTCTTTCTGCCGATTTTTCTCTGGCTTGGTCCGGCTTGGCTGGTCTTCTACTGGTTCATCATTTTCTTCGGCTACGCGAATCGCGGGGAGCGGATTCTGATCCTGTCGCTCTCGGTGCTCATCGCCGCGGCGCCGGTCCTGCTCGATCTCACGTCGCATTGGATCGCCGGCGTGGACAGCCCCGTGGTGATGTCGGCGATCGCCAGCAACGAGCGCAGCTACCAGCCGGACGCGCTGCGCCGCATGCAGGAGCTGATCGGCATCGTTCCCGACGACGCCACGCTGCACCTGCTGATCGGCAATCTCTATCTGCAGGATGGCAACGAGCCGCAGGCCACGCAGCACTATCGCCGCTCGGCAGAGTTGCACGAATCCGCCGGCGCGCACGTGAACCTCGGCAATCTGCACTTCGTCAACAACGACTTCGCCACCGCGGTGACCGAGTACAACAAAGCCGAGGAGCTCGATCCGAAACTGGCGATCGCGTTCTACGACGACTCGATCACGCTCGGCGCGTTGTCCAAGTTCGACGAGCAGGCGCAGAAGCTCGATCGTGCGAACAGTCTCGATCGGTCGCGCATCGAACGCCTCACCTCCGCACCGCCCGCTCAGAAAATCGTCTTCTACGATCCGCCGATCGCGCAGGCGTGGAGCGTGTCGTCGGACATCGCACGCCGAGGAGTGGCGCGGTCGCTCTTCGGAAACTATGCGTGGTTCGATCCGCTCGAAAGCGTTCGCAATCCGCTGACGGCGGGCGCGATTCTGACCATCCTCCTTGCGCCGTTTGTAGACAGAATTCGCCGCAAGACCGGTTACGCCGGCGCGTGCATCAAGTGCGGTCGGACGTACTGCCCGCGCTGCAAGTCGGCGTCCGAAAGCGCGACGTTCTGCACGCAATGCATTCACATCTATCTGAAGCGTGATGGCGTTTCGGTGGCCACGAAGCGCGCCAAGCTCGAAGAGGTGAGCGAGCATCAGGGTGGCGTGCTGACGCGCAATCGCTGGCTGGCCACGTTCCTGCCGGGCAGCGCGCAATTCATCGAAGGACGCACCATGGCCGGAACGATCGCAGCGTTCCTTCTCGCATTTTTCGTCTCGCTGGCGCTGCTCTCCGGCCGTCTGGCGCCGGTGCTCGCGCCGGGCGATGTCGCGTCCACGTTCGTTCGTATCGTGGCGATTGCGATCGCCGTCATCCTCTGGATTTTCATCACGCTGCCGATTTATCGGCGGGGCGTTTCGGTTTAAGTCATGGCACTCGAAGGCACGCTCAAAGATTTCAGTCTCGCGGACATCTTCCAGCTCATCGGGCTGCAGCGGAAGACCGGCGTGCTGACGTTGCGCGCGAACGACGACACCGTCACGGTCACGTTTCTCGACGGGAAAGTCGTCGGCGCGGACTCACTCAGCCATCGCCTCGAAAATCGTCTGGGCCACGTCCTGATCCGCAGCGAGCTGTTGACGCAGGATCAACTCAACCGCGCGCTCGAAATCCAGAAGGAGACGCTGCAGCGCCTCGGGTTCATCCTCGTTCACTACGGCATCATTTCGGTCGACGCGCTCAAGCAGGCGCTCCAGCTCCAGATCCTGCAGATCATCTTCCGCCTCTTTCGCTGGAAGGATGGCGAGTACCACTTCTCGCAGGAAACGACGATCGAGTACGACCGCGATTACGTCGTGCCGGTGAGCGCCGAATCGATCCTGATGGAAGGCGCACGGATGATCGACGAGTGGCCGATCATCGAGAAGCGCATCCGCTCCTACGACATGGTCTTCCGCAAGAAGCTGACCGACCAGGAGATCGTGGTCGTCGGCGCGGAAGAAGCGGACGAAATCGATTTCGACGCTTCCGATTCGTCGACGCGGCGACGCCGGCTGATCATCAGCGACAAGATCCGCATCTCGCGCGAAGAGAAAGTCATCTACGACATGGTCGATGGCACGATGACGGTGCGCGACGTGATGGAGATGTCGAAGTTCTCCGAGTTCGACACGGCCAAGGCGCTGTACGAGCTGCTCACGCGCGACCTGATCGAGGAGGTGCGCGGAAGCGCCGCCGCCGAGGTGCTGGCTGCGCAGGCGACGCCGCTCGACGAAACGGATGTCGCGGAAACGCCGGTCCCGCTGCCGCTGGTGGCCGTGCTGGCGATGCTTGCGATCCTCTCGCTGGCGACGTCGTTCCGCAATCCGCTGAATTCGTTGAACCCTCTCGGACCGGCGCAGCGTTCGTCGTCGGTCGAGGAAACACGCAAAGCGATCTCGATTCAGCGGATCAGCCAGATCGGAGAAGCGGTCGAGGCGTACAACCTCGTCAACGGCCATCTCCCCGCGCGCCTGCAGGAGCTGACGCCGGTCTACATCTCCCCGTCGCTGCTGCACGATCCGTGGGGCCACGCGTACAAGTACCTCCCGCAGCCGCAGCGCTACCTCGTCATCGGCTTCACGCCCGACGAGAGGCCGGACACGGATCTCTTCCTCTCGCACATGATCGAATCGGGATCGCCATCGGCGGCCGCGTCGAAGCCGGTGACTGGTGGAATCCAGTTGCTGGACTGAAGGCGTTAGACTTCCCCCATGAAAAACGTGAAGGTTGGAATCCTCGGATCGAGCGATGTCGGCAAGTCATTCGCGCATGGTTTTGGCGCTCTTGGACACGAAGTCGTGATCGGCTCGCGCTCGCCGGAGAAGTTGAGCGACTTCGTTGGCGCCGAAGGAGATCGCGTCACCAGCGGGACGTTCGAAGACGCGGCGCGATCGGGCGATCTGCTCGTCCTCGCGACGCACGGCATGGCCACCGAAGAAGCGATCACCATGGCGGGCAAATCGAACTTCGATCACAAGGTGGTCATCGACGCCACCAATCCGCTCGATCAAAGCGGCGGCGTTCCCCGCCTCGCGATCGGTTTCACCGACTCCCTCGGCGAGCAGATTCAGCGCTCGATTCCGAACGCGCGCGTCGTCAAGGCATTCAACACCGTCGGCAATCCGCTCTTCTTCAAGCCCGACCTGCCCGGCGGACCGCCGGACATGTTCATCGGCGGCAACGACGCGGACGCGAAGAAGCTGGTGTCGCAAGTCTGCGAAGCATTCGGATGGGGCGTCATCGACCTCGGCGGAATCGAGGCGTCGCGCTACCTCGAGCCGATGTGCATGACCTGGGTCCTTCACGGCGTCATCTCCGGTACGTGGCTGCACGCATTCAAGATGCTGCACAAATAAGTTCCGGATAAATCGCGCCCGTTCACCTCTTCGCAACAGCTGGCCCCGCGCCGAGGAGTAGCATTGCGCTCCGTCCGGGGCAGAGGTTTTGCAACCCGGCCTGCGTAAATCAAGAGTTTTCAACGGAGAGGTCCTTACGATGCGCAAACTCGCAGTCGCTTTCCTCTTTCTTCTCTTCGCTGCCACGTCACTGAACGCGCAGTACTTCGGGCGCAACAAAGTGCAGTGGGAGCACTTCGACTTCAAGGTGCTGAAGACCGAGCACTTCGATATTTATTACTACGACCGTGAAGCGGACGTGGTGAACGACGTGGGACGTCAGGCGGAGCGCTGGTACACGCGCCTCTCGCGGACGTTCAACCACACGTTCACGCGCAAGCCGATCGTCCTCTACGCCAACTCCGCCGACTTCCAGCAGACCACCACCACGCCCGAGATGATCGGCGAGGGGACGGGCGGATTCACCGATCCGTTCATGAACCGCGTGGTCCTGCCGCTGACCGGCGACTACGCCGAGAACGATCACGTCATCGGCCACGAAATGGTACACGTCTTTCAGTTCGACATCGCCGCGGGCATCACCAGCAGCCGGCGCCGTTTCAACCTGGAGATGATGCCGCTGTGGATCGTGGAAGGAATGGCCGAGTACTTCTCGAAAGGCCGCATCGATCCGCTGACAGCGATGTGGATTCGCGATGCCGAAGTCCACAACCGGCTGCCGACGCTGCGGCAGCTCGAGCGCGATCCGTACTACTTCCCGTATCGCTACGGCCAGGCATTGCTGGCGTACATCGGCGGACGTTTCGGCGATGACGCGGTGGTGCGCTACTTCCTCGCGGCCGGCCTGACCAGCCCCGAGGCCGCGTTCGATCGCGCACTTGGCGTGCCGTCGAAACAACTCTTCGCCGACTGGCAGGAAGCGGCGCACGAGATGTACGGGCCGATCGTGGCCGACCGTCCCTCGCAACCCGGCACGCCGCTGATCGGCAGCAAACAGGGAGTGCGCGGCAATCTCAACGTCGGACCGGCATATAGCCCTGACGGCAAATACATCGCCTTCCTCTCCACCCGCGCCATCTTTGACATCGACCTTTTCCTCGCGGATGCGCAGACGGGACAGGTCATCCGTAAACTCGCCTCGACCGACCGCAACGGACACTACGAAGCCTTGCGGTTCATCGATTCGGCCGGCAGTTGGTCCGCCGATTCGAAGCGCCTCGCCTTCGTCACATTTGAAAAGGGCGACAACTACATCGGCATCGTCGACGTCGACTCGCGCAACTTCAAGAGCGTCCGCGTGCCGGGCATCGACGCCATCACGAACGTGGCGTGGTCGCCGGACAACCGCACCATCGTCATCGCGGGACAGGCCACCGGCGTTTCCGACCTCTTCCTCTTCGATACGGAGACAAAGGAAGTGCGCCGCCTGACGAACGACAAGTTCGCGGACATGCAGCCGGCGTTCTCGCCGGACGGCAAGACGATCGCGTTCGTTTCCGACCGCGGCTCAGGTCCGGAGGCAAATCTCGAGACGCTGTACTTCGAGGGGACGCGCATCTCCACGATCGACATCGCCAGCGGCTCGATCAAGAACCTGCCGTTGTTCTCCAACGCCAAGAACATCAATCCGGCGTACGGACCGGACGGCAGCATCTACTTCATCGCCAATCCCGAGGGCATGGCCGACATCTATCGCTACGCGCCGGATGGACGCGTCAGCCGCATCACGCGCGTGCAGACCGGCGTCTCCGGCATCACCGAGCTGGCCCCGGCCCTTTCGGTGGCCACGACAACAGGCGACATCGCCTTCTCGCTGTACGAGAACGACAAC
Source organism: Thermoanaerobaculia bacterium (assembly GCA_035995985.1). Lineage (GTDB taxonomy): Bacteria > Acidobacteriota > Thermoanaerobaculia > Gp7-AA8 > Gp7-AA8 > JADGNZ01. Next base: position 8,107 of record DASYJY010000078.1, read on the forward strand.
TACAACATCTACAAGCTCCCGGCGAACCCGCCCTCGCTTGCGGTGGCGACGACGAATACCGCGCCGTCGAGCGCGCGCGCCGGACAGCTTCCGCCGCTGCGCGGTACCGGCTCGACGATCACTGCGTATCTGCAGAAACCTGAGGAAGGATTGCTGCCCGCCAGCACGACCTTCACGCAGGCGTCGTATAGCCCGAGCATGCACATCGCCTACCTCGGGCCTCCGACCATCGGCGTCGGAGTGAGCTCGTTCGGGACCGGCGTCGGCGGCAGTATCAGCGCCTACTACAGCGACATCCTCGGCTATCACAACATCGGCGTTACGTTCCAGGGCGGCGGCAGCTCAGGCGTCGGCACGATCGGCGATCAACTCGCGGGCGAGGTCTTCTATCTCAATCAGCGGCACCGCCTGAATTGGGGCGTCGATACGACGCACCTTCCGTATGTCAGCGCGTTCACGACCGCCGGCCAGGCGGCGATCACGGTCAATGGCCAGCGCGTAATCGCGGACGTGGTTTCGCAGACGCGCGACATCCAGCGCTTCGACGACGTTTCCGGCGTCGTCCAGTATCCGTTCAGCCAGACCCGCCGCATCGAGTTCACCGGCGGATTCCAGCACCAGTCGCTGAAGGAAGAAACCGAGACGGTGTACTTCGTCGGTAACACAATCGTCCAGGATGACACGCAGCGCTCACCGTTCAACTTCTCGCTGAGCCTCGGCCATGCGGCCACGGCGTTTGTCGGCGACAGTTCCGTCTTCGGGTTCCTTTCACCGGTTCGTGGGACGCGGTACCGCTACGAGCTGTCCGGATTTTCCGGCGACCTGAAGTTCCAGACCGCGTTGGCCGATTATCGGAAGTACTTCTTCTTCAATCCCGTCACGGTGGCGGTGCGCGGCATCTACTACGGCCGTTTCGGCACCGACTCAGAAAGCGGAAGGATTTCGCCGCTCTACATCGGACAGGACTCGTTGATCCACGGCTACGACATCAACTCGATCGGTCCCGAGGAGTGCGTTTTCTCGGGCACGACGTCCTGCCCCGTATTCGACCGTTTGATCGGTTCGAAGATCGGCGTCGCAAACCTGGAAGTGCGTGTGCCGGTCGTCGGCACGAAGCAGTTCGGCCTGATCAGCGGCTTCGTTCCGACGGAGCTGTTCGGCTTCCTCGACGCCGGCGGCGCATGGAGCAGCAAACAGCATCTCGACGTGCGTTTTTCGCGCAACAACGCAACAGACCGCGTGCCGGTCGTTAGCGCCGGCGCCGGCGTTCGCCTCCTGCTCGCGTATATCCCGCTCGAGTTCTACGCCGCGAAGCCGTTCCAGCGCCCGACGCAGAAGTGGGTGACCGGCTTCAACATCATCGCGGGCTGGTAGTGGCAATCAATCCCTCCGAGTTCGAGCGCCTCGTCGAAGAGGCGCTCGACTCGCTGCCCGAGCGCTTCGCATCCCTGCTCGACAACGTGGTGGTCGTCGTCGAAGAAGAGCCGAGCGCGTCGGATCTCGACGTCCTGCATGACGACGGTCACGACCCGGATCACGATCACAGCCACGGCGAGCTTCTCGGCCTCTACCGCGGCACCCCGATGACGCGGCGGAGTTACGACTCCTTCCGCATGCCCGATCACATCGCAATCTTCCGCGGCCCGATCCTGCGCGTCAGCCGGACCCGTGATGAAGCGCATCGCCAAATCCGCGAGACTGTCATCCACGAGCTGGGACACTACTTCGGGCTCAGCGATGCCGAGATGGTGTTCTAAGTTTTCACGGCAGGATGTGAATCGTCGTCTCGCGTTTGTACGCTTGCTTCGCGATCGTGTCGGTCACGGTCAGCCGAACGTTGTAGTCGCCCGGCGGCAGTGGCGTCACATCGATCGTGCTCCCGATTCCGTAATGTCCCGGTACGCCCTTCAACCGTGTCGCCTCGGCGGCCACCGGCGTTCCCGGAATCGATTTCGCGCTGCCGTCGATCTCGACCTTCGTCATCACGTGCGGCGCACCGTCAGTCCCTACGGCGGGATTGCGAAGCTCCGTGAAGAGCCACACTTCGTCGCTCCGTTTGAACGACGCTCCCGGTTTCGGGACGACCTTCGTCCCGCCGAACGCGAACGGATCGAGCGGCGCCTGCGCGGACGGCAGGATGTGAACGTCCGAGGAGACGATGACGCGCGAGATGCCGCTGCTGGTTGCGGTCAGCGGCTCGGGATCGAAGTCGATGCGCGTCACGCCGATGACGTCGTTGCGGCGCGCGAGACCAAAGGTTCCGCGGCTTTTTCGCAGCGGCAGCGTGAGCGTGCGCTCGACGAAGAGATCGCCGTTCGATGCAAGCACCGTCTGCGGCTCGTTGAAGGTCGCGATCGTCTTCCCGTTCTCGTCCGTCACCAATCCGAAGAATGTGATGCGCTCGCCGCTCTTCATGGATGCGGCATCGGACGGTGAGACTTGCAGCGCCAGGAAGGGCATGCCGTCCGCCGCGACAAACTCGCCCCACGCGGATTTCAGATCGTTCGACGTCGCAGCGTAGTGCTCGATGACCTCGCGATACTTCGGTGTCAGCATCGCCCGCGCCGACGCATCGAAGGCGCGCCGGGCCGTGAGCGTGTCGTTGGCGCGCTCCGCGTCCTGCATCGTTTTCGGATCGCGATTCGCCTGCGCGAAGGCGGATGTGGCGACGATCAGCAGAAGAGGAACGAGGGCGCGCATGACGCCATTATCGCGATTCCCGGAAGTTACGCCGCTGCGTTCGTGGCCTGATCCGACGTGATGCGTCCGTCGTGAATCTCCACCACCCGGCTCGCGCGCCGCGCCAGCGCGGGGTCGTGCGTGATGATCACCAGCGTGCGGCCTTGCTGCCAGAGGTCGGTGAAGATGGACATGATGTCGCCGCCGGCGGAGGAGTCGAGGTTGCCGGTGGGCTCGTCGGCGAGGACGATGTCGGGCTCCATTGCCAGCGCGCGGGCTATGGCCACGCGCTGCATCTGGCCGCCGGAAAGCTCGGTTGGTTTGTGATCGAGGCGATCGCCAAGTCCCACACGATCCAGAAGTTCGGAGGCGCGTTCGCGGCGTTCATGCGGCTTCACGCCGCCGAAAAGCATCGGCAGTTCGACGTTTTCGAGGGCGGTGATGTGCGGCAGCAGATTGAACGCCTGGAAGACGAATCCGACGCGGCGATTGCGGATCTCCGCCAGCTCGTCGCGCGTGACGCCGGAGACGGCCTGGCCGCCGATTTCGTAGATGCCGGAGGTCGGCGTGTCGAGGCAGCCGACGAGATTCATCAGCGTCGATTTGCCGGAGCCGGAGGGACCAACGATCGCCACCATCTCGCCCTTTTCGATTTCGAGATTGATGCCTTTCAGCGCTTCGACCTTCACCTTGCCGGTGTCGTAGACCTTTCGGATTTCGTCCATCCGGATGATCAGTTCATTCGTTGCCATTGCGGGTCTCCTGTTCGTAGCGCCTATTCGTAGCGCAAGGTGGAGGCCGGATCGACGCTGGCCGCCCGGCGCGCGGGGAAATAGCCGGCGGCGAGGCCGATCATGCCGAGGATCAGCGACGTCGCCACGCCGATCTGCGGCGACAACGTGGGGCGGCCGAGGAACGACATCACCCGATTGTTTTCGATGGGGACGAAGCTCGTCAGCGACACGAGCAGCGTGGCGATGATGATGCCGAGCGCGCCGCCGATGAACGTGTAGACGAGCGCTTCGAGCACGAACGGCGCGATGATCCAGCGCTGCTTCGCGCCGAGGGCCATCTTCACGCCGATCTCGCGCGTGCGCTCCTTGACGACCGCGTACATGATGTTGGCCACGCCGACGCCGCCGATGAGCAGCGTCAGCGCGCCGACGATACCGAGGAAGAGCTGGATGCCGATGGTGATGTTGCCGGTGGTCTTGGAGCTCCTGACCATGTCCCACGTCGCGAGCGCGCGGTCATCCGAAGGGTCGTAGCGATACTTCCCGCCGAGGAGCTCGTTCACTTTTTTAAGCGCGCCTTTCATCTCTTCGGGCGTCTG
>DASYJY010000079.1:0-20035 GCA_035995985.1 Thermoanaerobaculia bacterium
TGGAAGCCGGGAACACCGGGATGGGAACGTCTTATGTCGTTCCGTATCTCAAGTCGATCGGCATCCAGCCCGCGAGCGGGCTCGATTACATGATCGGCGGCCATCAGCACTGCGATCACATCGGCGGCCTCGATGAAGTGATCAACGCCGGATACAACGTCCACATCAAGCAGTACTACAACGGCTCGAGCTACAGCTCTTCCTGCGCCACGCAGTGGAGCACAGCCGCCGCCACCACCACCGCCGGCGCGCCGATCGCCATGCCGGTCGGCACCGTCATCGACCTCGGCAGCGGGGCCAAGATCACCTGTGTCGCCCGCAACGGCTCGATCATCGGCGGCGGCTCGGTCGCCGTGACCGACGAGAACGATCGCTCGATCGCGCTGCTCATCAAGTACGGCGGCTTCGATTACATCTGGGCCAGCGACATGGGCGGCGGACCTGACGCCTGTACCGGCCGCGGCACCACGCAGCTCGACGTGGAGAGCTCGGTGATCAACGCCATCTCGCCCGGCGGCGCGCATCCGCTGATCACGGCCGGCGGCATCGATCTGATGCACGTAAACCATCACGGCAGCGAGAGCAGCAGCAATCCGACGTACTTCAACAAGATCAAACCGGCTGTGGCGATCATCGGCGTTGGTGCCGGTGAATCAACCGGTTGGGATCTACCGCGCATCAAGTCCGTCGACAGCGTGCTCCTCGGCAGCAGCGGTTGCACGACCGCGCCGCCCGCGTACGTCCTGCAGACCGAGGAAGGAAATCCGGGCGCGACCAACATGAGCCACTCGGGATTCTGCGTCGGCAACATCAAGGTCACGACCGACGGCATCAGCATCTTCACCGTCTCTGCCGATGGTGGTGTGCATCAGGGTCCGAACGAGCTGGCGGCCTCGGGACTGCCGAAGAGCTTCACGATCGATGATTCCGGCGGCGGTGGCGGCGACACGATTCTGCCGGTCACCTCGGTCACCGCGCCGCTCAACGGCGCGACGGTAAGCGGGACTACATCGGTGACCGCCTCGGCGTCGGACAACGTCGGCGTGACGAAGGTCGAGTTCTACCTCGACGGCGCGTTGCAATCGACGGACACGACGTCGCCGTACTCCTGGTCGTGGGATACGACCACCGCGACGAACGGATCGCACTCGCTGACGTCGAAAGCGTACGACGCGGCGCTGAACGTCGGAACGTCGACCGCGATCAATGTCACGGTGAGCAACGGCGTGCCGGTGAACATCGGCAACTGGACGCTGACGCAGGCGAATTCGACGCTGACCTACACGATCCCGGCCGGGACGACGATTGCGTCGAAAGGCTACGTGATCATCGCGCGCAACGCGACGAAGGCGGCGTTCCAGACATTCTGGGGCGTGACCCTCGGCGCAAACGTTGTCTACATCAACTCCGCCGACACGATGCCGCAGATCAACGGCAGCGAGACGTACACGCTGAAAAACGCGTCCGGTACGACGATCGAAGGGACGACGGTGGCGATGGATACGTCGGGCGGCTCGGACTTCCAGCGCGCGACGTGCGGCGCGATCGGAACGCTGAGCAGCTGGACGAAGCTGGCGTCGGCGTCGGGCAGCCCCGGCACGGGCGGCCTCAATGGCTGTAACAAAGGTCCGTTCATCAACGAGTTTTCGGACGCGCTGGGGACGGGCAACTTCGTGTACGAGTTCATCGAGCTGTTCAACGATAAATGAGTAGCCTCAGACACTGCGCCTTGCCCAAGCACAGACAGGAGTGTCTGTGCCACACCGGCGCGGCCGGTAAGGCTTGGATCAATGGCGCAGCCATGTGGCACAGACACTCTTGTCTGTGCTGGTGAGGCTCGGGACCATTTAGATGATCGACCGCCGCCGGCCACTTGCGCCGGCGGCGTTTTTTGTGTACCTTTCCGGCTCCCCACACGGGCGCTTCCTCGGCGCTCTCACTCCCGTTGCACCAATCAATCGATGCTTACAATTCTTCTGCTGCTGGCGCTGCATGCGCCCGAGGATTCTGTGTTGAAAGCGCGCTACATCGCTGTCGAGGGAACGGATGTGGAGTACGGACAAGGCGCGATCGAGCGCAACGAATTGCTTCACCATCCGCTGCCGCATCTGACCTGGCTGATCGTCGCCGACGTCACACCGGCCGAACTGCAGTCGAAACTGAACGCAGCCGTCGATTCCAAGCACGGCTCGTTCGTCGTCGAGTGCGCGAGCGAGGAGGAGGAGAAGGCGGTGCGATCAGGGAAGATCACGATGCAGCGATAGAAAAAACCGCTTCACCACAGAGGCACAGAGATCACAGAGGGTTTCTCTGTGTCCTCTGTGTCCTCTGTGTCTCTGTGGTGGAAAATGCCTTCATGCGCTACATCATCGGGATTCTTCTGACGGCAACGATCGCTGCCGCGCAGACGCCGCAGTACGACGTCTACGCGATTCGCTACGCGACCATCCCAGGCTTTCCGGTCTCCGGTCTGATCAAGGGCGCGGACGAATCGCGGAAGATCGACATCGCCATGATGGTCTGGCTCGTGCGCGGCGGCGGACACGTCATCGTCGTCGATTCGGGCTTCTACCGGCCGCAGTTTTTCAAGAACTGGAAGGTCGAGAACTTCGTCCGTCCCGACGAAGCGGTCGCACGCGCAGGCGTGAAGCCGGAGGAGGTTACGGACGTCATCCTCACGCACGCGCATTGGGATCATGCCGATGGCGCCGATCTCTTCCCGAAAGCGCAGGTGTGGATTCAGAAAGAGGGGTACCGCTACTACACGACCGACGCGTGGCAGCCGGACGGGAAGCATGGCGGCATCGAGCCGGAGGATGTGGCTTACCTGCTGCGCGCGAACACGGAAGGACGGCTGCATCTCGTCGACGGTGACCGCGAGATCCTGCCGGGTGTGCGCGTGTTCATCGGCGGGCGGCACACGTGGGCGTCGCAGTACGTGAGCGTGACCGCGAAGCCGGGGATCGTTGTGCTCGCGTCGGACAACATGTACCTTTACGAGAATCTTGACAAGCACCTGCCGATCGCGCAGACGTTCGATGCGGTGTCGAATCTTGCCGCGCAAGACAGGATGAAGACGCTGGTGAAGGATCCACGCTTCATCATCCCCGGCCACGATCCCGCCGTCCTGACGCGCTTCCCGAAAGTCGCGGACGGAATCGTACACATCGAATGAAGCCGACGAAGGAAGAGGTGGCGGCGGCATTTGGCGCGACGCTGCCGGACGTCATCGCGCGCGATCTCGATGTCATCTTCTGCGGCATCAATCCCGGCCTCTACACGGCCGCGGTGCAGCAGCATTTCGGTCGTCCCGGCAATCGCTTCTGGCCGACCATTCACAAGGCCGGCTTCACGCCGCGGCTTTTTCATCCGTCCGAACAGCGCGAGTTGCTGACGCACGGCTGCGGGATCACGAACGTGGTCGCGCGTGCGACGACTGCCGCGGCGGAGCTGACATCCGCGGAGCTCGTCGAAGGCGCGGCCGAGCTTGAAAAGAAAATCCGCCGTTACCGCCCGCGCGTCTTGGCCATCGTCGGCATCGGCGCGTATCGAACGGGATTCAATCGTCCTCGCGCGAAGACCGGCCTGCAGCAGGAGACGATCGGCGACACGCGCATCTGGATCCTGCCGAATCCGAGCGGATTGAATGCGAACTATCGTCCTGCGGAGCTGGTAGCGCTGTATGGGGAGTTGAAGACCTGGCTCACTTCAACGTAAATGCCACCACCTCATCGCCCCGCTTCGTGTGCAGCTTGCCGTGTCCTCCGGCGGCGATGACCACGAATTGCTTGCCGGCTGCGCGGTAGATCATCGGGGATGCTTGCGCGCTTGCCGGCATCGTCGCATGCCATAGCTCTTTGCCGGTTTCGACGTCGAACGCCCGGAACACTTCGTCCATCGCGGCGGCGATGAAGACGATGCCGTTCGCTGTCGCGGAGCCGCCGAGGTTGGGGGAGCCGATGTTCGGCGGGAGGCCGGGGATGCGGGAGACGGTGCCGAGCGGCGTTTCCCAGCGCACCGTTCCTTTGTCGACGTCGATCGCCGTCAGTGCGCCCCAGGGCGGCGGCGTGCAGGGGACGCCTTTCGGCGACACAAGAATCGTGCGGTACATCGCGTACGGCGTGCCGCGCATGCCGTTGTACTCGCCGAAAATCCGCTCGCCTTTGCTGCGGGCGCGGTCGGCGTCGTAGTCCGCTCGCGGAATCAGGCGCACCATCGCCGCGAGGCGGTTCGTGTTCGCGATGATGGTGTGGTGCAGCGGGTCGTACGACATCCCGCCCCAATGCATCCCGCCGATGTTTCCGGGAACCTGCAACGTTCCGCGGATGCTCGGCGGCGTGAACATGCCGTCGTGGCGGAGGGATGCGACGAGCGACTTGCATGCGACGCGGTCGGCGTCATCGACTCCAAAGACGTCGTCGGGCTTGAGTTGCGACGGAACGATCGGCGGCGGCATCGTCGGGAACGGCTGCGTCGGCCACGCCTCTTCGCCCGCGACATCGCTGGCAGGCACCGGACGCTCTTCGATCGGAAAGAGCGGCTCGCCGGTGGCGCGGTTGAAGAAGAAGAGGTGCCCCATCTTCGTCCCGACTGCGACCGCTTTGATGCCGCGCACATCGACGAGCACCGGCTGTGTGGCGATGTCGTAATCCCAAAGATCGTGATGGACGACCTGGAAGTGCCACACCACAGCTCCGGTGTTCGCGCGGATGGCCACGATGCTGTTGGCGAGATCGTTTTTGCCGAGGCGGAGGCCGCCGTAGTAGTCGGGACTCGGGCTGCTGGTAGGGATGAAGAGCATGCCCGACTCGGGATCGGGAGTCATCGGTGCCCACGCGTTCGCGGCGCCGCTGTGCAGTTCGCGCGCGATCGGATCGAACGTCCAGCGCAGCGCGCCCGTGCGCGCGTCGTACGCACGTACGCTTCCGCGCTCCAGCTCCGCAGCGCCGTTGTCGCCGATCGCGGAACCGATGATGACGAGGTCGCCGATGACCGCAGGCGGCGATGTGACCTGATAGTCGCCAAAGCGCGGATGCTCAATTCCGTTCGTCAGGTCAACCGTGCCGCGGACGCCGAAGTCTTTGATTGGAGACCCCGTTGCGGCATCGAGTGCGATGAGACGCGCGTCGATGGTCCCTTCGAAAATCCGCTTCCCCTTCGCCCAATACGCCACGCCCCTCGACGTGACCTCGGAGAAGTCTCCGCTGCGATCGATGTGCGGATCGAACGTCCATTTCTCGCGCCCGGTCGCCGCGTCGAGGGCGATGACTTTGTTGAATCCCGTGCTGACGTAGAGCGTTCCATCGACGACGATCGGCGTCGCCTCAAACGTCGACTTCTCCTCGGCGTTCTTGACGAAGCTCGTTTCGCCCGTGTGATAGGTCCACGCGATCTCGAGCCGCGAAACATTCGTTCGATCGATGTCCGTCAGCGGCGAGTAGCGCGTTCCGCCGTTGTTCGCATACGCGGGCCAGTCGTTGTTCGAAGTCGTCGTCGAACTGCAGGCGGCGGCGAGGAGAAGCGTTGCAATCAGCGCGTTTCGCATCGTCATATGATCGTTCATCGAAGGAGTGATTACGTCATGACGAACCGTGAGTTTTTTCTGAGCCGATGGGAACCGGAGCAGCCGGCCTTTCTTCGCGTGTTGCGCGCGCTGCCCGCCGACAAGCTCGATTACAAGCCGCACGAGCGCTCGACGAGCGCTGGCGATCTGGCGTGGCAGTTGTCCGAGGAGCTACGCGTTTTGGGTGGAGTTACGGAGAGTGGCGACATCAATTGGGAGTCGGGATCGCGACCGGCGACGCTCGACGAAATCGTTGCCGCGTATGAAGCGAACGTGGCTCACGTTCGTACGCTCGTTAGCGGAATGTCGGACGCGCGGTGGGACGGCGAAGGACGATTCCTTTTCGGCGGCCACGAAGGGTGGAAGGCTACGGTCGGCAGCATTTTCTGGGGCTTCCTGCTCGATTCCATTCACCACCGCGGCCAGCTCAGCGCGTACATCCGTCCGATGGGCGGCAAGGTGCCGTCGATTTACGGCCCGTCGGCGGACGATACGGGCGGGATGTAGGAGCGGGGCGGCATGCGCGAAGCGCCGGAGCGCTGGCGTCCTCGCTGGATTGGCACAGACACTCCTGTCTGTGCTAATCCAGATCGCTGTGCCGTTCCTTCTTCGCCGCCGTCTGCGGGACCTGGCTTTCGAAGATGTAGACATCTGCGCCGATCGGCACCTCTCGGTACAGCCGTTCCAGCATGTCCTCGGGCAAACGGATGCAGCCGTGCGAGGCCTTGCGTCCAATCGAGTCGTACTCGTCGGTGCCGTGGATCATGATTCCGTCGCCGAGATCGAGGGCGTACTTGCCGAGGTGGCCTTTGACTTTGCGCAGCGGCGAGTTCAGCGGCGGGACCGGTTCGCCGGCTTCGACGAATGCCCAATCAGGTTTCGTCCAGACCGGATCCTCGATCTTCCGCAGCACTTTCAGATGTCCCTGCGGCGTGCGAAACAACCACACCTTGCTGCCCTTCTTCAGGATCTTCTCGCTGCCGGTCGCGGCCAGCGACTTGTCGACGAGCTGCCCATCCTTGAACAGATAAAGCCGGTTCGCCGCCGTATCGATCGTGATCACCGTCCCGGTCCGCGGCGCGTCGGCGGGCAACCCTTCGATCTGTTTGTCAGCCTCACAACGAAACTGCCACCAATGACACTGCGTCTGCGCGGAAGCAGAAGCGCCGAGAACCAAACTGAAGATGAGGAGTCCTCGGCTGATGAATTTCGCGGCTGGATTCAATCGCACCCTCCCTGGAAAACGTCGACTTCGAACTACGAATAACCAGTGCGAGATCGACGCCAAAAGTGGGTGAATTTGGAAGGGAATCTGGTGGCCCCGGGGCGACTCGAACGCCCGACAAACGGTTTAGGAAACCGCTGCTCTATCCACCTGAGCTACGGGGCCACACGCGCGGAAAACGGGCGAGGGTAGCAGAAAAGTTCAGGAGGTCGGGAAGCTCAGAACTTGATCATCACCTTGATCGCTTCGCGATCGTTCATGGCTCGGTAGGCTTCCGGGACTCCATCGAGATTGGTCGTGCGATCGAAGACGCGGCCGGGGTTGATGCGGCCTTCGAGGATGTCGGGCATCAACTCTTCGATGTAGGCGCGGGCGGGAGCGGGGCCGCCGGCGATGGTGATGTTGTTGAAGAAGGCTGGCACCGAGGCGGGCATCGCCTCGTCCTGCGGAACGCCGACGCGGCCGACGGCGCCTCCCGCTCGCGTGATGCCTAGCGCGGTGCGCATCGCTTCGCCGTGGCCGACGCATTCGAGCGCAGAGTGGACGCCGAGGCCGTTGGTGAGGTCGCGCACGCGGGCGATGGCTTCGTCGCCGCGTTCGGAGACGATGTCGGTCGCGCCGAATTCTCGGGCCAGGGCGATGCGATCGGCGTGGCGGCCGAGGAGGATGATCTGCTCTGCGCCGAGGCGGCGGGAGGCGATGACGCCGCACAGTCCGACGGCACCGTCGCCGACAACCGCCACGATTTTGCCGGGGCCGACCTTCGCGGCGCGGGCGGCGTGGTGGCCGGTGCCCATCACGTCGGAGAGCGTGAGCAGCGACGGCATCAGCGCGTGGTCGGGGCTAACGGGGAGGACGACGAGCGTGCCGTCGGCGAGCGGAACGCGCACCGCCTCGCCCTGGCCGCCGTCGAGCTCTCCGCCCCAGAATCCGCCGTGGAGACACGATGTCTGCAGGCCTTGGCGGCAGAAGATGCAGGTGCCGTCCGACCATGCGAACGGCGCGATGACGAGGTCGCCGCGTTTCACCGTCCGGACATCCGCACCGATGTCCTCGACGATGCCGATGAATTCGTGGCCCATGCGGCGGCCGGTGTCGCTGCGCTCCATCGACTTGTACGGCCAGAGATCGCTCCCGCAAACGCAGGCGCGGGTGACGGTGACGATGGCATCGGTCGGTTCAACGATGCGAGGGTCGGGCACAGTGTCGACGCGGACGTCGCCGGGGCCATAGAGAAGAGTTGCGCGCATATCGTTCGGTCATCCTTCCTTTTGGGTTGCTGTTTCTTCGAAGACGCGGCGCGCGATGGTGAGCGCCGTGTTGGCCGTTGGCCATCCGGAGTAGAAGGCGAGGTGCGTGATCACTTCGATGAGCTCGTCCCTCGTGACGCCGTTCTCCATCGCTTTCTTCATATGGAACGGCAATTCGTTCGTCCGATAGAGCGCGACGAGTGTGGCGACGGTGATGAGGCTTCGATCGCGCGGAGAGAGGCCGGGGCGTTCCCAGACGTCTCCGAAAAGCACCGTGTCGGTGTACTCGGCGAGCGCCGGAGCGATGTTGCCGAATGCTTTGCGTGCTGCAGTAGGTGTATCAGTCATGGTTCTGCCTCATGCTCGCGCGGCGTGATTCGCCGCCTCGTACTCTTCGTCCGTGACCTTCTCCAGCCAGTCGACCCCTTTTCCGTCGAGCTGCTCGACGAGCGCGATGTGCGTCATGGCCGTCGTTGCGGTTGCGCCGTGCCAGTGCTTTTCGCCGGGCGGACACCAGATCACGTCACCGGGACGGATTACCGCGGCCGGTCCGCCAACGCTCTGCACGAGACCGCAGCCGGCGGTCACGATGAGAATCTGGCCGAGGGGATGCGTGTGCCAGGCGCTCCGTGCGCCCGGCTCGAACGTGACGTACGCGCCCATCGTTCGCGCCGGCTCGTGGGCCTGGAACAGCGGGTCGACCCGCACGTTGCCGGTGAACGTTTCGTTCGGTCCCTTCGCGGAAGCTTGTGAGCCGCTTCGCTTGATTTCCATCGATGCTCCTTCTCAGCGATCGATCATCTTCTGCGCGCCTTCGGAGTAACGCGCACCTTGCACGTTGATCCGGGAGGCGGCGCTCTCAATCTCGCGCAGATCTTCGGGCGTGAGCTCGATTGCGGCGCCGCCGAGGTTCTCTTCGAGCCGGTGCAGTTTGGTGGTGCCGGGGATCGGCACGATCCACGGTTTCTGTGCGAGCAGCCAAGCCAGGGCGACCTGCGCCGGCGTCGCTTTCTTCTTCGTCGCGATTGTGCTCACCAGATCGACTAGGGCCTGATTCGCTTTCCGGTTCTCGGGATTGAAACGAGGAACGGTGTTGCGGAAGTCGGTTTTGTCGAAGGTCGTGGTCTCGTCGATCTTTCCGGTGAGAAAGCCCTTACCCAACGGGCTGAACGGAACGAAGCCGATCCCGAGCTCTTCGAGCGTGGGAAGAATCTCCTCTTCCGGCTCTCTCCAGAACAGCGAGTATTCGCTCTGCAGCGCCGTGACCGGCTGCACCGCATGCGCCCGCCGGATCGTCCGCACGCCGGCCTCGGACAGCCCGAAGTGCTTGACCTTCCCTCCGTCGATCAGCGCTTTGACGGCGCCTGCGACATCCTCGATCGGCACTTTCGGATCGACGCGGTGCTGGTAGTAAAGATCGATCGCCTCGACGCGCAGCCTCTTTAGCGAGCCCTCGGTGGCCTGCTTGATGTACTCAGGCCGGCTGCTGAGTCCAACCTGCTTTCCATTCGCATCGAACTCGAAGCCGAACTTCGTCGCGATCACAACTTGCCCGCGGAACGGCTCGAGCGCCTCGCCGACGACTTCCTCGTTGACGAAGGGCCCGTAAACCTGGGCCGTGTCGAAGAACGTCACGCCTCGCTCGACCGCCGCACGGATGAGGGCGATCGCGTCCTGTTTGTCCGTCGCCGGACCGAAGCCGAAGCTCAATCCCATGCAGCCGAGGCCGAGGGCGGAGACTTCGAGATTTTTTCCGAGAGTGCGTTTCTGCATTGGTTTCTCCTTACGACGTCGCACGACGACACACTCGCAATGCATGCCAACGTGCCGGGGAGTCGTTTAGGCGGCGAGCGCGGCGGCTTCGGCGTGTCGCACCTCGGCTCTCCATTTCCAGTGGTAGTAAATGGCTGGATAGACGAGCAGCTCCATGAGGAACGACGTGAATAGACCGCCGATCATCGGCGCGGCGATGCGCTTCATCACGTCGGCGCCAGCGCCCGTGGACCACATGATCGGAACGAGGCTGAAGAAGGCGCAGGCGACGGTCATCACTTTCGGGCGAACGCGCTTCACGGCGCCGTGATAGATCGCATCGCGCAGTTGCTCGCGATTGCGCGGCTTCATCTCGTCGTACGCGAGGTCGAGATACAGCAGCATGAAGATGCCCGTTTCCGCATCGAGTCCGAGCAGGGCGATGAGGCCAACCCAGACGCCGATGGAAATGTTGTATCCGAGTAACCAGAGGAGCCAGACCGCGCCGATCGCGGAGAACGGGACCGCAAGCAATACCAGCATCGTCTTCGGCATCGATCGCGTGTTGAAGTAGATGAGGAACGCGACGACGAACAATGTCAGCGGCACGACCACGATCATTCGCTGCCGCACGCGCTCCATCGCTTCGTACTGCCCGGACCATTGCATGGTGTAGCCGGCCGGCATGCGGAGCTGCGATTCGACCGCGCGTTTCGCGTCATCGACGAAACTGCCGAGGTCGCGGCGCGCTGTATCGACGTCGATGTAGACGTAGCCGGCCAGTTTGCCGTTCTCGTCGCGGATCATGGCCGGACCTTCGACGATTCGGACGGTGGCAACCTGCGCGAGTGGAATCGGCGAACCGTTCGCCGTCGACACCAGCACGCGCCCGAGCTTGTCCATCTCGTCGCGGAGCTCGCGCGGATAACGGACGTTGATCGGATAGCGCTCGCGCCCCTCGACGGTCGTCGAAACGTTTTCGCCGCCGATGGCGGTCATGATCGTCTGCTGGACGTCGTCAATGGTCAGGCCGTAGCGCGCGATCGCGGCACGGTCGATGTCGAAATCGACGAAGTAGCCGCCGGAGACGCGCTCGCCGTAGACGCTGCGCGCGCCGGGAACGCGTCCTACGATCTGTTCCAGCTGCTTGCCGACGTTCTCAATGGTCTTGAGGTCGGCGCCGAACACTTTGATGCCAACGGGCGTGCGGATGCCGGTGGTGAGCATGTCGATGCGGTTGCGGATCGGCATTGTCCAGGCGTTCGTCTGTCCCGGCAGCTGCAGTTGTCGATTGAGATCGTTGGTCAGCTCTTCCCACGAGATGCGATCGGGCCAGAAGGGGCGAACGAGCGGCATGAGAAATGACGGCATCCAGGACGAATACCAGCGCGGTTTGGCGCGCCACTGCTCCTCCGGTTTGAGAACGACAGTCGTTTCCGCCATGGAGAGCGGAGCCGGATCGGTCGAGGTATCGGCGCGCCCCGCTTTGCCGAACACGCGCTCCACTTCCGGCACCTGCCGCAGCAACTCGTCCTGTCTCTGCAACAGCGCGCTGGCCTCGGTCACAGAAATGCCGGGCAGCGTCGTCGGCATGTAGAGGATGACGCCTTCATTCAGCGGCGGCATGAACTCGCGTCCGAGCCGGAAGTAGATCGGAATCGTCGCCAGAACGACGAGGAGCGCGATCACGATCACGACGCGCGTGTGCCGCAACACCCAATGAATCGGCGGTCCGTAGATGCGGAAGAGGACGCGCGAGATCGGATGCTTCTCTTCCGGCACCATGCGGCCGGTGAATAAACCAGAAAGCAGAAACCAGAAACCAGAAGGTCTCCGGGCAGCTTTCTGGTTTCTGGTTTCTGCTTTCTGGTTTTTGATCTTCGTGAACATCAGCCGCAGCGCCGGGTCGAGCGTGATGGCCAGCAGTGCGGCGATGGCCATCGAGAAGTTCTTCGTGAACGCCAGCGGCTTGAAGAGTTTCCCCTCCTGCGCTTCGAGCGCGAAGATCGGCAGGAAGGAAAGCGCGATCACCAGCAGCGAGTAGAAGCTCGGCCGCCCAACTTCCTGGATGGCGGTGATGAGCACTTCCTTGTAGTCGCCCTTCCGCCCGCCGCTTTCCCACACTTCCAGTTTTTTGTGCGCGTTCTCGACGACGACGACCGCGGCGTCGACGAGCGCGCCGATGGCGACGGCGATCCCGCCGAGCGACATGATGTTGGCGTTGATCCCGAACAGCCGCATCGGGATGAACGCCAGGATCACCGCCGCGGGCAGGGTGAAGATCGGGATCATCGCGCTCGGGATGTGCCAGAGAAAAAGCAGGATGACGAGCGAGACGATCAGCATCTGGATCAGCAGCTCATGCTTCAATGTGTGGATCGACGCCGCGATCAGTTCGGAGCGATCGTAGGTCGTGACGATCTGCACGCCCTTCGGCAACGACGGCGCGATCTGCGCCAGCCGCTGTTTCACGGCACTGATGACGTTCATGGCGTTCTCGCTATGGCGCATCACCACCACGCCGCCCGTCACTTCGCCTTTGCCATCCAGCTCCGCGATGCCGCGCCGCAGTTCGGGTCCGAGCTGCACGTCGGCGACGTCGGCTAGTCGCACGGGCGTGCCGTTCGCGCTCTTCAGCACGATCTGTTCGAGGTCGGACTTGTTGCGGATGTAGCCGTGCGCGCGGACCATGTACTCGGCGCCGCTCCACTCGATCAGCCGTCCACCCACTTCGTTGTTCGACTTGCGCACGGCATCGCTCACCTGCATGAGCGGAATGCCGTACAACGCCAGCTTCCGCGGATCGACCGTGATCTGGTACTGGCGTACGAAGCCGCCGACGCTCGCCACTTCCGCGACGCCCGGCACCGACTGCAGCTCGTAACGGATGTGCCAATCCTCAAGCGAGCGAAGATCGGCGAGAGAATGTTGGCCGGTCGTGTCGACGAGCGCGTACTGGAACACCCACCCAACACCTGTTGCGTCAGGTCCGAGGGACGTTTCCACACCCTTCGGCAACTGCGACTGAACCTTCGACAGGTACTCGAGCACACGGCTGCGCGCCCAATAGATGTCCGTCCCCTCGTCGAAGATCACGTACACGTACGAGTAGCCGAAGTCGGAGAAGCCGCGAATCGCCTTCACATGCGGCGCGCCGAGGAGCGCCGTCGTGATCGGGTAGGTCACCTGATCTTCGATGATGTCGGGGCTGCGGTCCCACTTCGAAAAGATGATGACCTGCGTGTCGGAGAGGTCCGGGAGCGCATCAACGGCGATGTGCTGAACGCTCCAGACGCCGATGGCGACGAGAACGCCTACGACGATGACGACGATGACGTTGTTCGTCGCGCACCAGCGGATCACACGATCAATCACGGTTTGCCCCCGTTCACCTGCGACAGGGACGATTTCAAACGCGATTCAGAATCGACGAGGAAGTTCGCGTCGACGACGACGCGCTCGCCGGCCTGCACGCCCGAACGGATTGCGTAGAAGCCATCCGCCTTTGCGGCGGTAGTCACCTGGCGCGGTTCGAAAGTGCCGTTTGCACTCGCGACGAACACAAGCGAGCGCGTGCCGGTGTTCATGACCGCGCTTTCGGGAACGGCGACCGATGATGCGATCCGTTGCTGCAGGATTACGTCCGCGTACATGTCGGGCTTGAGCAGCGCGGCCGGATTATCGAGCTCGATGCGAACGCTTGCCGTCCGCGTCTGCGCCGTCACGACGGGACCGATGAACGTCACGCTACCGGCGAGCGTTTGTCCTCCGACGACGACTTGCGCGGTTGTACCGGCGTGCACGTTCTGCAGTTCCGCTTCGTAGACATCGGCGAGTACCCACACGTGGGAGAGATCGGTGATCTCGTAGAGCGTGTCGGACGGCATGACGCGCGCGCCGGCGACGGCGTTCTTGATCGTCACGATGCCGGAGACCGGCGAGCGGAGAATCACATCGCGTTCCGGCCGGCCCGTCCGCACGACGCGGTCGATGTCCGCGGCGCTCATGTCCCACAGCCGGAGACGCGCGCGCGCGGCGTCCGCGAGGGTGTGGCCGAGGTCGGAGTGGTTGCGCTCGGCGAGGATCAATTCGTTTTGTGTGGCGAGAAGATCGGGGCTGTAGATCGCCAGCAGCGGATCACCGTGCCGGACCGGCTGGCCGGTGAAGTTCACGTAGAGCGTATCGATGAAGCCGTCGAACTTCGTGCGTACCTGCGCAACGCGCCGCTCGTCCGCCGTCACGCGTCCGGTGGTGCGAATCGTGCGCGACAGATCGCGCAACTCCGCCGTCGCGAGCTTTACGCCGATCGCCTGCTGGCGCTGCGCGGAAACGGCGACGTTCGCATAGCCGCTGACGGTCGACGTCGCGCTGCCGGCCGCCGCTTCCTCGGCGTATTGCGGCACGAGCTTCATCCCGCAGTCGGGCGCAATGCCGGGGCGATTCGACTTGTAGAGGTGCGGCGGGCCTTGCGCGTACATCGGATCAATCCACGCGATGACGCGGCGGCCCGAGGTGTCCTGCACGACGCTGTTGGTGTCGTTCGAAGGTGTGCGATGCGCAAGAACGATTGCGAGAATGACGGCGAAGCTTGCGGCGACCAGCCACGGAAACCAGGTCCGTTTCATTGCGCACCTCCCATCGCCACCGCGCCGCTCCTGCCGGTTGCACCGTGCTGCAGCGCCTCGATCTCCGCGTCCGCGATCAGGAGTTGACGCAGGAACTCGTAGTAATCGACGTTGAGCGCGCGAAAGGTCTGCAGCGCGCCGAGGACGGCGTCGAATGTCGTCTTGCCGGATTGATACGAGGCGAGTGCCGATTCAAAGCCGAGCTTCGCTTCCGGCACCAGCTGCTCGACATGCAGATTGATCTGCTCGACCGCCTCATTGCGCGAGGCCAGCGCTTCGCCGAATGCGGCCGTGAGTTGTTGACGAAGCATCCCGATCTTCGCGCGAACGGCATCGCGCCTCGCGGCCGCCTCGGCGATGCGCGGTTCAGTGGTGGTCTTCTTCCGGATCGGGATCTCGATGCGGCCGGTGACGCTGAACATGTTCTTCTGCTCGGGCCGCAAGCCGTACGACGCTTCGATGCTGAAATCGGGCTTCGCCGCGAGTTTGGCGATGTGGATGTCTTCTTCGCTGCGCGCGGCCTCGGCTTCCAGCGCGGAGATCGCCTCAGTCGAAGGATTTAGCGAGACGTCTTCGGCATGCGCGTGGTGCTCCATTGCATGCGCCAATGCGAACGGCGGGATGGTTTCGTTCGGCGGAAGATTCAGCAGCGCGCGAAGCCGCGCCAGGGCGCTGTCCCGCACGCCGCGCTGCATGAGGATGGCGTGGCGGATATTGGTCGCTTCGACCTTCGCCCGAATGATGTCGCTCTGCGCCGTTGCGCCGACCTCGTATCGAACGCGCGCGGCATCGCTGATCATCGCGGCAAGGTTCGCGATCTCCTCGTTCGCAGCGATCTGATTGTTCGCTGCGGCCGCTTCGTCATAGGCCACGAGCGCGTTGCGCGCGACCTCGGCGCGGCGTGACTCCGCTTCATGCTCCAACTGCTCGACGGCCAGCTGCGCCACGCGCCGCAGCGCGCCGCGGCGCTCGCCGCGTACGAACGTCTGCGACGCGCCGACCATGTACATCGTCATCATCGGATCGCGCGAGAGGTCGATCTGCTGATCCCGCACGCCCGCCATCAGCATCGGGTTCGGCAGCGCGCCTGCGCCGCGAAGTTGCGCGCACGCGGCGGCGAGGTTCGCGTCGGTCTCGCGCAGCGACGGCGAGGCGGCGATCGCGGCGGCGACGACGGAGGGCGGATCGTTCCAGTCGATCGCGCCCGCGGCAGTTGCGGAGATCAGTAGAGCGCCTGCAATGCAGGCCAGTTGCTTTCCAAACATGGGTTCCTCACAGGCTCAGAGTTCGTGAACGAACGAGCGCGTAAGGATCAGATGAGGAGGATGGAGAGCGCGGCGAGCCGGCCGCCGGTCGTCCGCGGCGGCGACGCATCGATGAAGGCGCGGACGACGTTCGGCACCGCGGGCTGAGTCGCGGCGATGACGGCGGCCATGGGCTTCGCCGGAGACGCGGCCGCATCGTCCGCATTGGCGAGCCTGGCCGACGGCGCGTCGTAGCACGTGATGGCCGTGCAGCAGTCGCCGCTCTCAGTCGTGAAGGCGATGGGCGCGTGATCGCAGCACGTCATTCTCGTGCAGAAACCGATGATGGCCGCGGCCGGAGCAAGGCCGGCGATCATCAGAACGATCGCAGCAGTCATCAGTTTGCGAACCATCGTCGAGCGAATCACGAGCATTTCCGTTTCAGTGAGACGGTCCGGGCCGCGCAAAGATTCCGAGCGGCCGTCCCGCCAAGGTCGCATGGTCGACTCACATGTGCATCGAATGCGCGCCATGCCCGGACGAGCTGCCGCCGCGCAGGCGGACGAAAAGATAGAGGGAATGCGGGCTGCTGCCGTAGTACGGCTTGATGGCGGCAGGAATTGCGTACGCCGTCACGTTGACGCCGAGCGCGCCGGCGAGCGATTGCGTCGTGAGCACGTCGCGCGAGTAGCCGATCGTCAATGCCTTCACGCGAAAGAAACCGCGTGCGATATCGGCCGGCACGTTCTGGCCGGCGAAGAGCTCGTTCTTGTCGACGATCTCCGCGCGGCCGGTGACGTAGTTTCGTGCGCCGAACTGCAGCACCGATTCCGCAAGCCACGAGCTGGTGGCGTGGCCTTCGCTCTTTTTGTTGTGCCCGAAGATGACGCTCGTATCCCACTGGCCGATGCTGGTCGCATTGCTGTAGGCGACAGAGGCGGTGGTCCGTTGGATGTTGCCCGGCTCGGCCGCTTCAGGACGCACCAGATGCCCGGTGGAGAGTTGCGCGGTCCAGTGGGGATTCGGATCGAACGTCAGCCGCGCGGCCCACGAATCGATCTTTCCGGTGTCGATGTCCCATCGCTTCTCGTCCGGCTCGCGTCCATGGAAACCGCTGAACGCGAATCCGAACGCGCCGCGCTGGGCGCCGAGCGTGAGGACGCTGCCGGCGATATGCGTCGAGTCCTGCACGTGATGGCTGAGCGCCGCCTGCGGGATCTCGGACGCCGACGCGCGATGCGGATAGGCGACCGGGCCGAGCGACGGATCGCCGAACGGCGCGGCGTAGATGTAGCCGATCGTATCCGCGCCGAGCGGGTGCGCATATTCGGCGGCCACTTCCATGAAGAAGTCGTGCGGATGCTGCGCGTCGATGATCGGACGCCCACCGATCGTCTCACCTGTCTGGAACAATTCGGGGTACTTCTTTCCGACCGTCAACGGCTCGAGGCTGAGCATGGAGCGGAGCATCAGTTGGCCGCCGCCGAGCGGCCGGCTGGCCATGCCCATGATCCAGTTCGTCGAGAACAATTTGTCATCGCCGCGCGGGCCCGACTGCACCACCTGACTGACGAATGCGAGGCCGTGAAGCATCAGCATCCAGTCGCCGCGCTGCGTCATGGTCATGTGCATTGGTGCGGCGGCCGGATTCATGCTGGTGCCGGAAGCCTGCCGCATCAACAGCTCGCTCGTCGCGTCGTTTTGCATCTGCATGCCGCTCATATCTCCGTGCTGCATCTGCTTCTGATCGCCGTGCTTCATGCCGGCCATCGGCTGCGGTGCAGCCGCGCCTCCGTGCTGCTCCATGGCGGCATGTTCATGCTGCGGTGCAGACGTTGCGGGCGGCTCGGTCATCGGATGCTCCTGCATCGCCGTCGCACCCGCCGCGGCGACGTTGGTCAGCCAGTACGTGCCGTCGGATTCGTGAAGCGTGGCGGTGATCTTCGCGCCGTCTTTCGGAAGCGCTGCGACCTTCTGGCCGCGCACTTCGTACGGCATGGTCATGGCGCCCATGACGCCTGCGACCTCGGCATGGGCAACGGTCAGCCGATTGGTCGCCGCGTCGCGGCTGACGATGCTGCCGGTCAGCGCGCCGCTTTTCTCCGCCGCTCGCGCGTTGAACGCGACCAGCAGCAACAGCATCGGGATTCCTGTCCTGAAAAACCTCATGTCGGAAAACTCTCCTTCGGATGTGCCGGAGCAGCGCGACGAGTCGCGCGCTGAGCACTCAGCGTGTTCGAGCGAGGGAGATGACGCGGCGGATCACAAGCGGCGGAAGCGGCCTGCGTGCGCGTCGAGGCGGGAAGATCAAATCAGGAGTGTGGCGACGAGCAGATGCAGCCCGACGTCGCGGTCGCATCGGATCGCGCCGAATGCGATGAAGCTGCGATACGTCGCCGCATTAGACGCCGTGACGCGTTGCTCCGCGGCGGGCGCTCCTGCGAGATGAACTGACCGCGGCACCTCGGTTGCGATGCGCTTCACCGGCTCCTGTTTTTCGCGCGCCGGAGCGGGCGTCTGCTGGTCGTGCTGGCCGTGGTGGTCGCCGCGTATGAAGGCAACCGCGAGATTGCAAAGCGGCAACGCCTTATGGATCGCGTTGTGGAACGGCAGGACGCAACAGCCGAACACGAACACGACCGCCGTGAGGAGCGGAATGGTCGCGCCGATCACGCAGGCTGCTGCTATCGCTGTGCGTCGCATCGTCTTGACTCGCGTGCAAATCGTAATCCCGAACCGACATCGCTCACAAATGCGAGAAGAGTCCCTTCGTGTACTGCTCGGGGTTGGCTACGAAGGCGCGCTTGTGATCTTCGTTGGCGAAGTAGTAGAGCTTGTTCTTGTATTCGACGGTGGGGATCGACGCGCGGATCGAGATCTTGCTGCCGTCGATCGGATCCATGGCGATGGCGGGCGTGAAGGGGAGCGACGCGCGCAACGCTTCGTCGGCCGCGGTCGGCGGCGGGGGAGCGTCGGCTTGCGCGAGGCCGGTGGCGGTCTTGATCGGCGGCGCTTCGTCGGTGAGCATCGGAGGCGGATCGACGGTGACGGGACGAAGGTCGGAGGAGTCGATCGTGCGCATCTCCGACTGCGGCTTCGCCGCCGCGGCGGCCTTTGGTTTTCCGCCGCAGCCCCCGGCCAGCGCCGCGACCAGCGCCGCCGCTATCATGGCCATCACGATCGTACGGTTCATCGTCCTCATGTTTTGCAAGCCTGTGGCCACTACATTTCCGCGCGCAGCGCCGCGCGGCATCTTTCCAGCGCCTGCCACACCGTGCCTTCGACCGCCGCGGCGTCGACAATAGCCACGAGGTAGTAGCCGTCGCCAAGCTCGCAGCAGAAAATCCTGCTCGCGGCGAAATCGATTTTGAACCGCTTCGATCCGCCGCTGTCCGTGGCCTCGGCGATGCGTCGCAGGTGCGAGAGGAAGATGCCGGCGTAGGCGCCGATGATGCGCAACTCGTGATCGTCGGTATCGAACGGCCTCGCGGACGCCACCTCCACGCTCTCCCCCTCGGAATCGAGAAACGCGGCTCCGATCGCGCCGCGTGTCGACTGGAGGAGATCGGCGAGGATGTCGCGAAAGCTCACCTACGCCGCGCCCCGAACTTGCTCGTCGATGGTGATGTCGCCGCGCTGCACGGCACTGGCGAACGCGTCGACGACATGCGGATCGAAGCGCGTCCCGGCGAAGCTCTTGATTTTTTCGACGACGTAATTCAGCTCCATCGCCTTTTGATACGGCCGGTTCGTGGTCATGGCGTCGAAGGTGTCGGCGATGGCCACGATACGTGCCTGCATCGGAATCTCTTCCGCGGTCAGGCCGTCGGGGTATCCGCCTCCGCTCCACTTTTCGTGGTGGTACTTCATGCCCGGGATGATGTCGATGAGCTGCGCGACGCCGCTCATGATGGCCGCGCCTTTGGCCGGATGTCCCTTCATCACCTCGAACTCGTCATCGCTCAACGCACCAGGCTTGCGCAGGATGCGGTCGTCGATACCGATCTTGCCGACGTCGTGCAGCAACGCGCTGATGCGGAGATTGCGCATGTCCTGCTCGCTCAGCGCGAGGTTCTTGCCGATGGCGATCGAATAGCGAGCGACACGCTCGGAGTGTCCGCGTGTGTACGGATCCTTCGCATCGATCGCGGCGGCGAGCATGCGCACGGCGTTGATGAAGAGCAGGTGATTTTCGTGCGCGGCTTTGCGGAGTTGCTCGACGGCGCTCTCGATCGCGCCCGACATGGCGTTGAAGTTCTCGGCCAGCTCGCCGATCTCGTTATGCGTCTTCGGCTCGACGCGCTGGTGGTAGTTGCCGTTGGCCATCTCGCGCGTGCGCTCGGCCAGCTCGCGAACGGGGCGCGCGATGCCGGACG
>DASYJY010000080.1:0-8694 GCA_035995985.1 Thermoanaerobaculia bacterium
AGGAAAGTGATGCGCATAAACGTTTTTCGCGGGATTCTCGGGGTTGTATCGTCACCCACTCGAATGCGCCTGTCGCTGGATCAAACGCCATCGCCTCGCCCGTTTCGTACCAGGCCGGGAGCACGGTTACCGTCGGTGTTCCGGATAGCACCAGCTTCTCGTGAAAATGTCCGAAGACCACGTGGGTGAAGCCGGCGCGCGAGCGGCCGAATGCCTGCATCCGCTCGATCGGCAGCCGCGACTTGTGTTTGAAGTTCGTGTCGGACAGCCGGTGCTCGATGCTGTCGACGAAGTTTCG
Organism: Thermoanaerobaculia bacterium; assembly: GCA_035995985.1. Lineage (GTDB taxonomy): Bacteria > Acidobacteriota > Thermoanaerobaculia > Gp7-AA8 > Gp7-AA8 > JADGNZ01. Next base: position 299 of record DASYJY010000080.1, read on the forward strand.
CGCGACCTTCTTCGGGATGAACCTCAGCGCGAATTTCGACAGCGCGTTCTTCGACGCCCAACGCCAGAAGCGGTAGGGGATGTCGCGGTCGTTGATCATGTCGCCGTGGATGATGAGGTAGTTCTTGTCGCCCGCCGCGACCGCGTACTCCATCGCGATATCCGTCACGCCGTCCTCCACGAATGAGTCATGCAGGAAGAAGTCCCGATTGCCTTCGACGTAGTGAATGGCCACGCCGCTGTCGCGCAGCGCGCGAAAACGGGCGAAGACTTTTTCGACCGACGATGTGTAGAACTTCGGATCCGCGATCAGGTAGTGAAAGAGATCGCCGTTGAGGTAGAGCGCGCGCGGATGCAACGCCGAGAGGCGGTCGAGCCAGGCGACGATCGGCGCTTCGCTGCCATCGGAGAGGCCGATGTGCGAATCGCCGATGACGAAGATCTGTCCTGCCGGGATCACGGCGTCAGTTCCTCCAGGACGAGCTTCAACTCGTTGTGGTTTTGTTCGCTGAACGTGCAGAAGACGACGCGCTGCAGCGAGCGCGCGTGGGGTCGGAAGTCGAACGCGGTCGAGACGAGGACGCGCCAGCAGCGGCTCGCATCGAATCCGAAAACGGCCGGCACGGGCGGCATGGCCACCGAGGCGATGGCCAACTCCTCGGCGCGTTTCAGTGCGGCCCAGACCGCGTTGCGCAGCTTCGCATCTTCATCGCCGTCGCCGAAGCGAGGAACGATGGCGTGGATGACGAACTTGCAGAGCACGTTACCGCCGCTGGTGACGACGGCATGTCCGACCGGCACCGATCCGAATTCAGCGACAGGTTTGCTCGCCGAGGCCGGATTGATGATGGCGTCGACCTTGAGCGAATTGACGTCGGCGCGAAGGAGCTCGATTTCCATGCGGTCAGAGCGCGGAATTCAGCTTCGCGCGCGGGTCCTCGCCGTATGCGGCGTCGATAGTGTCTGCGGCTTCGAGCACTTCCGTCGCGGCGCTCTTCGGCACGGTGATCGCGACGCGGTAGTAGTGATCGCCCGCGGTCGTTTTCTTCTTCACGCCCTTCCCTCGGAGGCGGAACGTCTGGCCGCCTTGGGTGCCGGCCGGAATGCGCGCGCGCACCGGGCCTTGAATCGTCGGCACTTCGACCTCGGCGCCGCGAATTGCTTCGCCGACTTTGATCGGGAGGTCGATGTAGATGTCGTCGCCTCGGCGTTCGAACAGCGGATGCGCGCGGACGTGAATGAGCACGTTGAGATCGCCGGCCGGACCGCCGTTGTTGCCGGCCGCGCCCTTGCCGCGCAGACGGATTTTCTGCCCGTCGGCCACGCCCTCGGGGATCTTGACCTTGACGCCTTTACCGTTGAGGACCAGGTCCATCGTCGTGCCGAGGATCGCGTCGCGGAAATCGATGGTGAGCTCGGCTTCGAGATCGCCTCCGCGTTGAGGACCAGGTTCGCCGCCGCCGCCGAACAGGTCGGAGAAGATGTCGGTGAATCCGCCGGCGCCCGTGGAGCGGCGTCCGCCTCGTGCGCGGCCTGCGCCTCCGCCGCCGGTGAACTGCGAGAAATCGAATCCGCCGAACGGATTTGCACCGCCCGCAAAGGGATTTCCGCCCGGGCCGCCGCCGCGGAATGCTTCCTTGCCGAGGCGGTCGTACTGCTCGCGCTTCTCCGTGTCCGACAGAACCGCGTACGCCTCGGAGACTTCTTTGAACTTGTTCTCGGCCTCTTTGTTGCCCTTGTTCTTGTCGGGATGAAACTTCTTCGCGAGGCCGCGGTAGGCCTTCTTGATCTCATCCGCGCCGGCGGACTTTTTCACGCCGAGGATGTCGTAGTAGTCCTTTTCAGCCATCGTCAGGCGAAACGTTTTAGCACATGAATTGCTTCGCGAGCCGGTTGGAGAAACAATCACCCACTCATGTACGGATCACTGGCGCGCCGCAACATTCTGACGATGATCCTCGCCGGCGGTATGGGCGAGAGGCTGTACCCGCTGACGCGCGACCGCGCCAAGCCGGCCGTGCCGTTCGGCGGCCGCTACCGGATCATCGACTTCGTCATCAACAACTTCATCAACTCCGGGTTTTTCAAGATCAAGGTGATGACGCAGTTCAAATCGAACTCGCTCATCGAGCACATCACGCGCACGTGGCGGCTCGTGCCGGAGATCGGCCAGTACGTCGACATCGTCCCCGCGCAGATGCGCAAAGGGCCGTTCTGGTTTCGCGGCACGGCGGATGCGGTCTTTCAAAATCTCGAGCTGATCTTCGACGAGCAGCCGGAGTTCGTCTGCGTCTTCGGCGGCGATCACATTTACAAGATGGACGTGAATCAGATGCTGCAGGAGCACCTGACGAACGACGCCGACCTCACCATCGCCACGATTCCGGTGCCGGTCGCAGAGGCGCATCACTTCGGCATCGTGGAAGTCGACAGCGACTGGCGCGTGACCGGATTCGTCGAGAAGCCGAAGGAAGGCGCGAAGACGATTCCCGGCCGGCCGGACATGGTGCTGGCGTCGATGGGCAACTACATCTTCAAAGCCAACGTGATGATCGACGTGCTGCAGCGCAACGCGTTGCGCGACGCGGCGCACGACTTCGGCAAGGAGATCATCCCGGCCATGTATCCGCGGATGAAAGTCTTCGCGTACGACTTCGGCCAGAACTACGTGCCGGGAGAGGCGGAGATCAACCGCGGCTACTGGCGCGACGTCGGCACGATCGATTCGTACTTTGCGGCCTCACTCGATCTCGTCGCGGTCACGCCGCTGTTCAATCTGTATAACCAGCAATGGCCGATGGTGTCGGCGCCGCTGAACCTGCCGCCGGCAAAGTTCGTCTTCGCCGACTCGAAGTCGCAGCGCATCGGAATCGCGACGGACTCGCTGGTTTCAGACGGGACGATCATTTCCGGCGGCACCATCAACCGCTGCGTCCTCCATCCGCGCGTTCGCATTCATTCGTACACAGACGTCGATGAGTCGATCCTGATGGACGGCGTCGAGATCGGACGCCATTCGAAAATCCGCCGCACGATCATCGACAAAGGCGTGAAGGTTCCGCCCGGAACGACGATCGGCTACGACCTCGAAGCCGATCGCCAGCGCTTCACGGTGACCGACAGCGGCATCGTAGTGGTGCCGAAGGGGGCGGAGATCACGGAAGGGGTGCTGGCGTAGAAAAGCGTTTCAGCCTTCGCTTTCTTCGTACGCAGCGGATATCCTCGCGCGCCCATGACGACCAAGCCCCGCACCGACGGCCGCGCATCCGATGAGATGCGCCGCGTCCTCATCACGCCGCACTTCAGCAAACACGCCGAGGGCTCGGCGCTGATCGAGGTCGGCGACACGCGCGTGATCTGCACGGCATCGATCCAGGAGAAAGTTCCTCCCTTTCTCTACCGCACCGGCAAGGGGTGGGTGACCGCGGAGTACGGCATGCTGCCCCGCGCCACCACGGAGCGCACGGACCGCGAGGCCGCGCGCGGAAAACAGGGCGGCCGGACGATGGAAATTCAGCGCCTCATCGGCCGTTCCCTTCGCGCCGCGGTCAACACGGAGTTCCTCGGCGAGCGGACGATCTGGCTCGATTGCGACGTGATCCAGGCCGACGGCGGCACACGCACCGCCTCCATCACCGGCTCCTTCGTCGCCCTCGCGCTCGCCCTCGGCCGCCTCTATCTCGACGGCAAAATCGTGACGTGGCCGATCAGCTCCTTCGTCGCCGCCGTCTCCGTCGGCATCATCAACGGCACTCCCGCGCTCGACCTCAACTACGAGGAAGACTCGAAAGCCGGCGTGGACATGAACATCGTGGCCACCGACAAAGGCCGCTTCGTCGAGCTGCAAGGCACCGCCGAAGGCGCAACGTTCAGCGATGACGAAATGACGGCGATGCTGGGATTGGCAAAGTCGGGAATCGCATCGCTCGTCGAAAAGCAGCGCGAAGTTCTCGCCCCGACGCTGACGCGCGTCGACGCGATGTCACGCGACCGGCTGAACAAGAAGTTCAAGTAGGCACACGGCCCCGCGGAGCCAATCCGCGGATGACGATGTGCGGCTGAACCGCCAAAAAATTCGCGGCACAGTGCGCCATTCGCACGATTTCGGTCCGTCCGTTGCAATTTACGCAACGCCTGTATGGAGGAATCCGAATGAAAGCGATGACCTATCGCGGGCCGTTCCGGGTCCGCGTCGAAGAAAAGCCCGACCCTGAAATCCTGCATCCGAATGACGCAATCATCCGCGTGACGCGCGCGGCGATCTGCGGCTCGGACATTCACCTGTACCACGGCCTCATGCCCGATCTGCGCATCGGCCACACCTTTGGACACGAGTTCATCGGCGTCGTCGAAGAGCTCGGCCCGAATGTCGACAACCTCAAGATCGGCGACAAAGTGCTGGTGCCGTTCAACGTCTGCTGTGGGACGTGCTACTTCTGTTCGCGCGGGCTCTACGGCAACTGCCACAACACCAATCCGAACGCGACCGCGATCGGCGGCATCTACGGCTACTCGCACACCTGCGGCGGTTACGACGGCGGCCAGGCCGAGTACGTGCGCGTGCCGTTCGCGAACTTCGGTCCGGAGAAGATTCCGGAAGGGATCTCCGACGACGACGCGCTGCTGCTGACCGACGCCTGCCCCACCGGCTATCACGCCGCGCAGATGGCGGACATCAAAGAAGGGCAGACGGTGCTGATCTTCGGCGCTGGACCGATCGGCATCTTCGCGGCGCGTTCGGCGTGGCTGATGGGCGCAGGCCGCGTCATCGTGACCGATCACCTCGACTACCGCCTCGATTTCATCAGCCGCTACGGTCCCGCGGAAACCGTCAACTTCACACATCTCAAAGATCCGATCGTCTACTTCAAAAAGATCACCGACTACATCGGTGCCGACGCCGCCATCGATGCGGTCGGCTGCGACGCTTCGGGGTCGATGCTGCAGGCGCTGATGGGTTTCCATCTGAAAGCGCAGGCCGGCAACGCGGTGGCGCTGCACTGGGCCATCAACTCCGTCCGCAAAGGAGGGACGGTGGTGATCATCGGCGCCTACGGTCCACCGATGAACCTGGCGCCGATCGGCAGCCTGATGAACAAAGGCATCACCGTTCACGCCAATCAGTGCCCGGTGAAGCGGCAATTGCCGCGGCTGTATGAGCACGTGCGCAACGGGCTGATCAAACCGAGCGAGATCATCACGCACCGCTTCCCCCTCGAGGACATCGCCGAGGGGTATCGCGTATTCACGAGCAAGCTCGATGGCTGCATCAAACCGGTCATCATTCCCCACCGCGCCGCGGCATAAAGGAGGACGACATGACAGCAAATCCATATCCCGAAGAACGGAAGTGGTACGAGTCGCCGAAGTCGGCTAAGCGCGCCCTCGGCGATGATCCCGCGCCGGCGCCGAGTCACTCGAACCGCAACGTGCCGCCGAACTATCGCGACATCCGCGGATGGGGAGCCGATCTCGATCCCGCCAACCGGCCGATGTTTCCGAAAGAGCTGCCGTCGGACGTGACGACCGCGCGCGGCGAAGTACGCGACTGGCAGACGCCGACGATGAAGATACACATGTCGGTAGAGCATCCGAACCTGACGCCGGTGTTCGGCACGTCGTGTCCGCCGAAAGGTCTGAGCGGCCTGCTGCGCGACTACGCGTACCAGTTCGGTGAAGGTTCAAACCGGCACTGGATGACGCTCGTGCTCGCCGATCGCGTCGACATGATCGAGAGCATGGTGTCCGATGCGTTCCGCGGGCGCGGCGACAACTACATCGCCGAGAAAGCGTGGTCCGCGAACTGGAAGTACGCCGATGACGCGCAGCGCCGCCGTTACGCCACCATCGCCGCCGCTGCCGTCGGCGGAATCGTCGCGGCGATGCTGCTGCGGAAGGTTTTCATCCGCAGATGACGCAGAAGAGACGCAGATGAAGCCGATTCATCTGCGTCTCTCATTGACGTCCCTAATCTGCGTCCTCTTATCTGCGTCCATCTGCGGATTGAAATCGTCACCTCCTCGCGTCTGTTAAATTGACTCACATGATCGGTAACGGATGCGTGATGGTGATTGGGGGGAACGAGGACAAGCGGGCTGCGCGCTCGTCGCTGCTGGCTGAGTTCGTTCGGCGCGCGGGTGGTGCGGACGCGCGCATCGTCATTGTTCCGTCGGCGTCGGATGAGCCTGCGCGGCGGGCTGCGCAGTACAAGCGCATCTTCGAAACGCTGGGCGTCGCGCAGATTCGCACTGTGCATGCCGAAGTCGGCGTCACGCCGGACGACCTCCTTCTGATCGAGAACGCCACCGGCATTTTCGTCACCGGCGGCGATCAGGAACTGCTGATGCGACATCTGCGCGCGTCCGGCTGTGCGATTGCGATTGTGAATGCCGTCCGCAACGGTGCCGTCTATTGCGGCACGAGCGCCGGCGCGTCGGCGGCGTCGCAGAAGATGCTCTTCACGCGCACGCTCGCGAACGGACGCGAAGTCATGGACTTCGCCGAAGGCCTCGGCCTCCTCCCGTGCGTCATTATCGACCAGCATTTCTCCGAACGGCAGCGGCTGCCGCGTCTCGTGCAGGCGGTGAAGAGGCATCGCCTCACCGGAATCGGCATCGACGAAAACACGGCCGCGGTTTGGGAAGCCGGCCGCAAAACGCGCGTTCATGGCGCGAGCAACGTAACCGTCGTGCATCCCGAGGAGCGGGAGATGCTCGTGCTCGCGGATGGCGAGACGTTGCCGCTGTAATCGCTACGTCCGTTTCTCGATCACCGTTCCATCGGGTTTCAGCGGCCGTTTCAGACGCAGATCAAATCGATAGCCGGACGGCAGGACGTGCATCAGGACGTCGGTGATGGCCATGACCTCTTTGTCATCGGCTTCCGCGGCATTCGAATGAGTCACTTTGCCGTCGAAGACGACGACCGCGCCTTCGCCGATGACCTCGAGCGATTCGCCAGGGCGGACATCGACGGCAGTGTTCTCGTCGATGCCAATGGCCAGCACTTGCGGGTTCTCGCCGAATACGACGCAGAGCCGGTTCACGCGTCCACGTGTGGCGAAATGCGTATCGATGGCGACGTCGCGCCAATAGCCAAGGCCGGCGGCGAGGCGGATATCCTCGCGCCGCACTGTGCCCTCGTCGCTGCCGCCGATGAGCATCGTGCTGGCCATGGCCGCGGCGCCGGCGCTGGTGCCGCCAACGATGAGTGAGCTTGCGTACAGCCGCTCGCGCACCATGTCGCCGAATTTCGTGCCGGCGATGGTGCTGGTCAGGCGGAGCTGATCGCCGCCGGTGTAGAAGATGCCGGTGGCCTTGCGGAGAGCGTCGAGCAACTCCTTTCGTTCTCCGTCCACGCGCTCCTCGATCCGCGCTTCGATCACCGCAGCGACGCCGATCTTTTTGAAGAGCTTCCCGTACTTGCGCTCCTTCTCCAGTGGCTTGTTCGACGGCGTGCCGCAGACGACGATGCGCGCTCTCTTCCCGCCGCACATTTTCACAAAGTACGGAAGGATGGTCATGTCGTCTTCGTCGGGATCTTCGGCACCGCCGATGACGAGCATCCGTCCGACGTTGCGCTGTTCTTCGATCGTGATCTTTTTCTTCTTCGTGCTCACGATTTCACCTTCTCTCCGCGCAGCGCGATGCTGCGGTTGCTTTCCGCGAGAAACTGTTCGCGCAGGGTCAGCGCGCCGTCGCGGAAGACGACGCGGCCGGCGCAGATGACCGTTCGCAACGCGTACGACTCCGTATCGACGAGCAGCAGATGACCGATACGTCCTCGTGCGATTTCACCGGCGTTGGTTTTCAGAACATGCGCCGTGTTGCTGGTGCCGATTGCGATCACTTCATTCAACGGCGCAACGTTCTCGCGCACGCACCCCATCAACTGCTCGAACAGAATGTGCGGCGAATTGATCGCCGCGTCGGATGAGGCAGTGATCAGGGTCGGATCGCCATCGTGCTCGCGGTAGAAGCGCAGCCATTGCACGAGGTCTTCGTCGTAGACGTCGACGTCGATCGGCATGCCGCGCTTCGTGAGATCGATGGCCTCACGCATCAGCCGCTCGCTGCGCTCGACATGCGTCGGATAGAACGTTTGCGGCTTCACATCGAACTGATCGAGAACGTCGCGAATGATGCGGAGCCGTTCTTTGGCGTCGCCGACGTGAAGATGGAGCAGGCCCGCCTTTCCGGTCAGCGTCCCCGCCACGTAGCAATCGGACGCGAAGCGCGCAAGCTCCGCGGCCGAGTACTGCTGGCCGCGGCTGTCGGCGATGGCCAGCTCGCCGGCGCCGACGATTTCGTCGATGAGAACGATGTCGTCGCGAAGGGATGACATCAACGTTCGCGCGTCGTAGCCGCCGGTCCAGGCGAATGCGGAAAGGCCTTCGCC
>DASYJY010000081.1:0-4261 GCA_035995985.1 Thermoanaerobaculia bacterium
CTGCGCGGCGGTCGGGCGTCGGGAGTCGGGAGTCGGGAGTCGGAGAAACGGCAGAATCAAATCTACGACACCCGACACCCGACACCCGACACCCGACACCCGACACCCGAGAAACACTACATCTCAAACAACGAACTCACCGAATCCTCATCATGAATCCGCTTGATGGCCTGCGCCAGCAGGTCGCCGATCGAGAGCGTGGTCAGCTTTGAGCATTCCGCTGCCTTATCGGCCATCGCCATGCTGTTCGTGGCGATGAGGTGCAGGAGCGCCGAGTTGTTGATGCGGGGAATGGCCTGTCCGGAGAGTACGGCGTGCGTACAGGAAGCGGAGATCGATCGCGCCCCTTTCTTCAGCAGCGCCTCGACCGAGTGGATCAGCGTCCCGCCCGTGTCGATGATGTCATCGACGACGAACACGTTCCGGTCTTCCACATCACCGATGATGTTCATCACCTCGGTCTGATTCGCGCCGGTGCGCCGTTTGTCGATGATGGCCAGCGTCGCGCCGAGCCGCTTCGCGTAGGCACGGGCGCGCTCGACGCCGCCGGCATCGGGCGAAACGATCGTCAGATCTTCCAGCTCGAGCTCGCGAAGATGCCGCACGATCACCGGTGCGGCGAAAAGATGATCGACCGGGATGTTGAAAAAACCCTGAATCTGCGACGCGTGCAGGTCAAGCGTGAGCACGCGATCGGCGCCGGCGGCAGTGATGAGATCGGCCACGAGCTTCGATGTGATCGGGACGCGCGGCTTGTCCTTCCGATCCTGCCGCGCGTAGCCGTAGTACGGCAGAACGGCCGTCACGCGGCTTGCCGAGGAGCGCTTGAATGCGTCGAGCATGATCAAGAGCTCCATCAGATTGTCGTTCACCGGCGGCGCCGTCGGCTGAATCACGAAGACATCCGCGCCGCGGACGTTTTCATCGATCTGCACGTAGTTCTCGCCATCGGAGAAGCTGTACAGCGAGACGTGCCCGAGCGCGATCTCCAACAACGCGCAGATCTCCTGCGCGAGCACTGGATGGGATCGGCCGGTGAAGACCTTGAGAGGACCGTACAAGCGGCGGCGATTATAGGTGATGCAGTGGATTCGTAGATCAGTGATCAGTCGATCAGGAACTGCTTCCGTTCGTCCCCTGATCTACTAATCTACTGATCTACCGACCACTGATCTACGGATCCACTGCCGCCCGGAATGCTCCGAAAGACACTGCCGTTAGCGCACACGATCATGAGAGGAACACATGGGTGGGCTGAAGTTTCGCGCGAGCGCAAGCGCGAGATCATCGATGCCATCGTCGCCAACACGCCGACGACGGGACCGGTCCACGCGGAGCTCGACCTCACCGATCGCTGCAACGTGGCCTGTTACTTCTGCAACCAGCAGGACCTGCGCACGAAGGAACAGATCCCCCTCCAGAAGACGACCGAGCTCATCGACGAGCTGGCCTCGACCGGCCTTCGTTCCGTGCGCCTCTCCGGCGGCGGCGATCCGCTCTTTCATCGCGAGATCAACGACGTCCTCGCGCATCTCGCCAAACGCAGCATCGTCGTCGACAACGTCACCACGAACGGCGTCGCGCTGAGCCGCGAGATCGCCGAGCACCTCGTGCAGAACAAGGCCCGCGAGGTGATCTTCTCGCTCAACGCCGTCGACGCTGCCGACTACGCCCGCATGATGAAGGTGAAGCCGGCGCTGTTCGACAAGGTCATCACCGCGATCAGGACGCTCGTCGAAGTGCGCGGCGATTCGATCTATCCGTCGATCGTCACGCAGTTCCTTCTCGACCGTTCGAACATCACGCGCATGGTCGAGATGTACGACCTCGGCCGCTCGCTCGGCGTCGACCGCATCGCCATGAACGCCGTCCTCGAAATCCCGCGCGAGCGCATCGACCGCGAACTGCTTCTGCGCCCCGAGGATGCGGAGCTTGCCGAGTCGTACGTCGAGGAAGTGATGCGCAAGGATTCCGACATCGGCCTCCTCCAGATCGACTTCGCCGTCTACGGCTGGAACAAGATGATGACCGCCGTCCGCGAACGTGTCGGCGTCGTGTCGACCAACATGTATCCGGTCGCGCCCTCCTTCCGCGCCCGCAACGACGGCTGCTTCTTCGCCTGGTACACCGCCGCCGTCACCGGCAACGGCGACATCCGCCCCTGCTGCCTGCTGCTCAATCCCGACGTCCCGCCCCTCGGCAACATCCACGAGAAGTCGATCTCAGAACACTGGCGCGGCCCTGCCTTTCAGCAGATGCGCGACGAGATGCGCGAAGTCCTGTTGCGCGGCGGCAAAGTCGAATACGACCCGAAACGTTTCCAGATCCTGAAGGAAGTCTGCGTCAAGCCCGGCCTCTGCTGGCTGAAGAACATGTATTTCATGGTGGACGACGAGTTCTACGCCGAGCTCGATGTGAAGTTGGAAGCCGTCCGCAAACGCGAAGTGCGCTGGATCGGCACCCCGAAACAGGTCAAACGCCGCGCCGACGTCTTCCTCTACGATCACCCGAAAGTGAAAGAGTTCATCAACACCGACCACTGGCGGAGGACGTACGACTGGCTGCGCGACTCGTCGCGTCCGCTGCGCCGAGTCCTGAAACGAACCCTCCGCATCAACCTCACCGACGCCGCGTAGTACAATCCGCGCCCCTCCAAGCGCGCCCATAGCTCAGCTGGATAGAGCGTCAGCCTCCGGAGCTGAAGGTCGTAGGTTCGAATCCTACTGGGCGCACCAAACCTCAACTTACAGACCAGCCGGACAACTTGCGCCTCGCCGCGCTCATCGCGCTCGCGGTCCTGCGCTGCGGTGCGCGATTGCTCCTGCTGCGCGGTCGTTTACGTCGTCGTATTGGCTTCGACGATCGAGAGCCACGGCTCGCGAGCGATGGCGTCCCCAGCTTTCTCGTTCGCGAGCCAACCAGCCTCGACCTAATAAAGATATATCGCCATTCAGCTTTTGTGAATGCTAGGATTCTTTCCACCCTGTTAGTGGCAAAGGAGACTACATGGATTACAAGAACTGGATGCTGAACGACATCAAAATTCACGACAAGAAACTGGCCAACATCTGCCTGCCGATGACACATGACTCGGGGACGTTCGATCTGAGCCACGAGATGGCACCCGACCCGGCGGAGTGGATCGTCGAGCTCGAAGACGCGCTGAAGGAGATCACAAAGGATCTCAAGGAGGCCGGCATCCTCCCCTACGTTGCAGACCCGCTGGCCTGGCTGCTCAAAGAGGCGATCGGGGCGATGAAAGGCCTCACCACCGCCACGAAAGAGAACGTGGCGACGCAACTGGAGATGGGGATGCGAGGCTTCGACTTCCGCATCTACAACAAGGGAGGTATCTACTACATCTACCACGGCCTCCAGAGCACGAGCACCTTCGACTCGATGCTCGACGACATCGCGAACTTCCTGACGAGTACGACCGGGGAGATCGTCTACGTCAACCTTTCGCACTACCTCGAATTCAAAGACGACGATTACGCGACCTTCGGAGCCGCCGTCAAAACGAAGATCGGAGATTGGGCTTACGGCCGCGACGCCGCCGGCAGCAACGATCCATTCACTGCCACCTATGACGAGATCATCGGGCAGGGCGGGACGAAGAAGTCGCGTGTCATCCTCACTACCTCAAACTCCCTCGGCGATGACGTCACGTTCTGGCCGCGGAACTACTGTCCGCCTGACGACAAACGCCCACAGGACGTTCTCGCCGGCGTTTATACAAACACCTCCGACCTCCATCACATGATCACCACCCAGGCGGCGCAGTTCCAGTCGGCGGTCGACAGCGGCCTCCCCTTCGTCAACTACCTGACGCTGACGCCAAGCACGGAGCAGTACGTAAACATCATCGTCTCCAGCCTCTACGGCGCGATCTATACGCTGGCCGCGGAAGTTGCCATCGTCGATCCGATCGCAGGCGCCGCGCTGGCCGCAGTGGCCACCGCGCTTCTGGTCGATTACGAGATCACCGGCTACTCGTGGCGTACGCTCGAGCAACTGAGCCAGCACGTCGACCGCGAGCTCACCGAGATCGTGCACGACTACTTCATCCCGATCACCGGACCTTACAACCAGATATCGATGATCTTCTGTGACTTCTGGGAGACCACGGAGGTGGTCGATCTAGCCATCAGCCTCAGCGACGACATCGAAATGGAGTGGAGCGGCAACACGATCATCAATGTCAACGGCGCGGAACTGGCCTCCAACGAGGGTCCGTCCGCGGCCATGTTTCAGGATCGAT
>DASYJY010000082.1:0-13912 GCA_035995985.1 Thermoanaerobaculia bacterium
ACGACCTGCCGCTCGTTGTCGTCGAGCAGCGAGCGGTCATAGTCGATGACGGTGCGCGGCAGTTGCGCCATTCGCCGCACAGCATCGGGAGCGGCGGCGGGTGCGGAAGTGGTGGTAGTCATAGTCGATGTCTGGCAGGCCGCGGCGGCCCCTGCAAGGACGATGAGAAGTCGTTTCATGACGCTCTCCTTCGGGACGCGGGATTGTATGCGAGGCGAACGCTCTGCTATCGTCGCGCCACTTCCGTTGAGACGAGGCTGCGTTGATCATCGAGTGCACGAGTTGTCACGCGCGGTACCAGTACGACGAGGAGCGCTTCGAGGGGAAGCCGGCGAAGAAGATCAAGTGCGCCAAGTGCAGCAACATCTTCGAGATCCAGAATCCAGGCTCCGCCGGCGACACGACCTCCACGCGCCGTCACGATGAAACGCAAACGCGCGCGCCTGAGCCGCAGGAAACCACCGCGCAGTCGCCGCTCCCGGAGCGCGACACCGGACCGGTGCAAACGCCGCAGCTTCCGCGCGGACGCCGCCTCTCGCTGGCCATCATCGCCGGCGCAGACGCGGGAACGGTCTACCGCGTCGAGAAGCCGCGAGTCACCATCGGCCGATCCGGCGCCGATCTGACCATTAACGACAGCGAAGCATCCCGCCAGCACGCGGCGATCGAAGTTCGCGACCAGCTGGTCGTCCTCGAGGATCTCAAGTCGACGAACGGCACGATTGTCGACGCCGTGAAAATCACGGCTCCGGTTGAGATTCAGGACAAATCGGAGTTCCAGATCGGCGGCACGACGCTGATGCTGATCATGACCGAAGAAGCGTAGCCGGCCTTTCTCCGCGTCCCCGCGTCTCCGCGTGACTACGTCGCAGGCGGAGCGCTCTCCGGCCCGCCCCCGCCACCACCTCGGCGACGGCGAAAACGGCGGCGCCGTTTCGGTCCATCACCTTCCGGACGCGGCGTTGCACCTTCGGCCGTATTCGGACGCGCGGCTTGCGGCGGACGTGGCGGACGCGACTCGCGCGGAGGACGCGGCTGCTGTTGCTGCTGCGGAGAGGCCGCGCTCGGATTCGGAGCGGATTCCTCGCCGCGATTTCCGCCGCGACGCCGGCGGCGGCGCTTTCCCGTCCGCTCGCCCTCGGCTTGCGGAGCCGCGGCCTGCTGTTGCGGTGGGCGCTGCTGCTGTGGTGGACGTTGCGGCTGCGGACCACCGCCGCCTCGTTGCGGGCGCTGCGGACGCCCATCGCGTCCACGCTCGCGCGGCTGCTGTTGCTGCGGACGCGCGTCGGGACGCGGAGGCTTCGCTCCGCCGCGGCGTTCATCCTTCTTGACGTTCGTTTTACCAGTGCGCTGCTCGAACTCCTGCATCTTGCGCTGCATGTACTTACGGATCGGCCCGTCCTGCCGCGCCCGCATCTCATCGAAACCGCAGTAAGGACAGCGCTTCCAGCCTTCGGGATAGGTCTTCTTGCAGGCTGTGCAAAGGATGCTTTTCGGCAGGGGCATCGTAGGGGGGCGCATTGTACACTTCGACCGTGGAGCCCTCGGACGACACGGCGCGCCGCAAGACGTTGCAGACGTTGATCGAGCTCGCGCAGGGATCGAGTCCCGCCGACTGCTGGGACGATCGCCGCGCCGAAGACTTGTTGCGGTCGCAATCGACGGCGGATGAAGTTAGGGAGCTGGGGATGAGCGAGGAAATGATTTCGCGGGTGTTTGGTGCGAGCACCCCACGCTTCACCGTCCGTGTCTCCGCGCGCTTCGAAGCCGCGCATTTTCTGCGGGAGTACCGCGGCATCTCCGAGCCGTTGCACGGCCACTCGTACAAAGTCGAGGCGGATTTGGCGTCGCGCGCCGGCGGCATCGACTCCGACGCCATCGCCGTCGATTTCGTCAGCGCGCGTCACAAGCTGGAAGCGCTGGCGAAGACTCTCGACTACGGCTGTATTAACAATGTGCCGCCGTTCGATCGCATCAATCCCTCCGCCGAGAACATCGCCGAATGGTTCGCGCGCGAGCTCGGCGCCGCCGTCGCCGGCGACGATGCGGTGGTTCAGGCAGTGACGATCCGGGAAGGGCCGGTCAACTCCGTAACGTTCCGGCCGTGACGATGACCAAGATCCCGAATCAGACCGCGCTGAAGGAATGGGCCTCGGTCATCGACGCCCTCGGCAGCGGTGCGCAGATCGTGCTCGTCCGCAAAGGCGGCCTCGCCGATCAGTCCTTCGGCGTCGAGGCGCAGCGCTTCTACCTTTTTCCGACGAATTATCACGATGCCGGCGGCGCGGAGCCGTCGCACGTGCGGATCACGCACTGGGCCGAGGTGGTGAAGACGTGGCAGATCAAGGATGCGGCGATGCTTCCGCGTTTGGAAGCGCTCACCATCCTCGACGCCGCCGCCATCGAAACGCGCTACCGCTTCCGTCCCGATCAAGCCATCAACGTCATCGCCGTCCGCGCGCATCGCCTCGCGAATCCTGCTGACGTGGTGATGAAGCCCGAGTACGCCGGCTGCCGGAGTTGGGTCAGCATCGATGAAGAAATCGACATCGATGGCTCGGTCGCCGCGCTCAGCGACGAAACGCTGGACGCCCAGATCAACGCGATCGATATGTTGCTCGCGGAACCCGTCCCGGCGTGGAACTGACGGTCATCATCATCATGCTCGCGGCTGGCGTCGGGCTGGCGGCGTCGGTCATCATCACGTTCGCCGCCGCGCAGCGCGAGGCCGACATGAGCGGCGCCACGCGCGCAAAGGCCGCGCCCGACCGCAACCACATCGCAGCGTCACTCTTGCTCAATCTGCTCGTCTGCGGAGGCACGCCGGCGGACGTCGCGCTCCGCACGATCCGCAAGAATGCCGGCTTGGCAGCACCCGTGACGTCGTCAATCGACATCACCAGTTGGACCGAGCGCTACGCGAAACTGGCGACGCCCGAACAGCGCATGTGGCTCCTCGACACCGCCGTCCGCCTGATCGCCGATCGCACCACGCCTGTTCCGCTGCGTCAGTACTCCGCCCTCCTCGATCTCAGCTTCGCTCTCGGCTTCCACACCGATGCCCTCGCGAAGTTGCGCGACACCTACGGCTTCGATTACGTCGATCACGCGAAGAACGCGCGTCCGCGCAGCGCCGACCGAGGCGGTGTGTCGACGCCGCTCTACTCACGTGACGATCGCGAGCCCGCCGAGCTCCTCCGCATCCTCGGCGTCGACGCTCCGGCGTCGCGCGCCATCGTCATTGCCGCGTACCGCAAACTCGCCGCCCAGCATCATCCCGACAAAGTCTTCGGCGAGTCCGCCGAAGTGCAGACGGCAGCTGCGGCGAGATTCATCGAGATCACCAGGGCGTACGAGACCCTCCTCTCGATCTACGACCAATAGAGGACTTGCCCTCCGGCGCCGGACGTGTATAATGCCCGTTCGGGAATTCGGGTAGTTCACAGAGTGTTCACCGGCGCTTTCCCTCCGTAGACCGTAGTAAATCTCGACGAAACACCATTGAGGACGGACGTGTCCGGTCGCGGTGACGCGGCCGACGGCCGTCTTCACCGTCGAGGAGACCGCTTCAGCAATCGCCGCTCGGAATCGTAAAGCTAACCATCGCAACGACTTCAGCAGCGAATCCCGGAAACTCAGGGGCCCCCGGTAACCATTTTATTTGCCGCTGCATCTAATCGAGATAACGGCACGACTTACGCATTTTTTGAGCAGCAGACGTACGGGAGACACGATGAAGACGGCTGTAGCAACGGATCACGAGCAGGGCTGGGACTTCGAAAAGGCAGCGATGCCTTACGTCGACTCCCTCTACAACACTGCCTATCGCATGACGAGGAACTCCGAAGATGCGGAAGACCTCGTGCAGGAGACGTACCTCAAAGCGTACAAGTACTACGACAAATTCGAGGAAGGTACGAACTTCAAGGCGTGGCTCTTCAAGATCATGAAGAACACGTTCATCAACAACTACCGGAAGAAGAAGCTCACGCCGCACAAGATCGACTTCTCCGAGATCGAAGAGTCGTACGAGCGGGTCATCCAGAAGAACGCGCCGGACCTCATCAAGGATCCTGAGAGCGAAATCTTCCAGGACATGATGGACGCCGACGTCAAGCGCGCCCTCGACTCGCTGCCGCACGATTACAAGATGGTGGTCCTGCTGGCCGACATCGAAGGCTTCTCCTACAAAGAGATCGCCGAGATCCTCGACTGCCCCGTCGGCACCGTGATGTCGCGTCTCTACCGCGGCCGCAAGATGCTGGAGCGGACGCTGCTCGAGTACGCACGCAAGTACGGCTACATCCGCGGCGGCGCCGAGCCGGCCAAGATGCGCTCCCGCAAAGACGAGACGAAGGGCCGCAAGAAGAAGGATCCCGAAACCGGCGAAGAGACGGACATCGTCGAGCCGGAGACGGACGAGGAAGCAATCCTCTTCGCCGATGACGAAGACGTCGAGCTCGAGATCGAAGAGGAAGAAGAGCCGGAGCAGTTCGAGATCGAGTAACTTCCGATTTTTCGCATACAAAGTTTTCGGGCGGCCGGTTGTTCTCGGCCGCCCGAAGTGTTTCTGGGAGCGCGGGCGTCCCGC
Source organism: Thermoanaerobaculia bacterium (assembly GCA_035995985.1). Taxonomy (GTDB): domain Bacteria; phylum Acidobacteriota; class Thermoanaerobaculia; order Gp7-AA8; family Gp7-AA8; genus JADGNZ01. Next base: position 4,592 of record DASYJY010000082.1, read on the forward strand.
TCGCAGTTCCTGGCCAGCATCGTGCTCGGCAGCGGGCGAGACGCCCGCGCTCCCAGACCGGAATTCATCTTCCATCCCTCCAGTTCCGTTCCGTTGCAGAGTCGTCACCACCCGATTGCCAAGGAGAACCGCTGTAATGATCTGTGACGATGTGAAACGGGTTGCTTACTTCTTCCTCGACGGAAAGCTCGGCGAGAATAAACAAAACGACTTCAATACGCACGTCAGCATCTGTCCCGACTGCGAACAGCGCATCAGCATTCATCGCCGCCTGCGCCTGTTCATCTGCAAACGCCTCAGCCGCGATTCCGCACCGCAGCGATTGCGTCAGCGCCTTTCACGAAGTTTCCGCGCGCTCACCAGCGAGACATAGAATCGGCCCGCGTGCCCGACCGCGACAAACTGATTCTCGTTTCATCGAATCCCAACAAAGGCATCGAGGCCGAACGGATCCTCGGCCTTCCTCTGCTCCGCGTATCGCTCGTGCTGCCTGAGATCCAAGCCGCGACGGTTGAAGAGATCACCCGCTACAAACTCGAAGCGGCCCGCACCAAGGGCTACAACCGGCTCATCGTGGAAGACGTCTCCCTCGGCTTCGACGAGCTCGGCAACTTTCCCGGTCCTTACGTCCGCTGGCTGCTCGAAGCCGCGGGCGGCAAAGGCCTCGCCGCGATCGCGTACGCGCTCAACAACCGCGCCGCGAAAGCGGAATGCTGCGTCGCGTACTGGGACGGATCGAAGGGACACATCTTCTGCGGTGCCGTCGCGGGCGAGATTCTGGTCGAGCCGCGCGGCCAACGTCACTTCGGATGGGACGCCTGGTTCCAGCCGCGCGGATCAAAGAAAACGTTCGCCGAGATGACGGACGACGAGAAGGACAATGTTTCGCATCGCGGCGACGCCTACCGCAAGCTCGCCGCGCACCTCAAGGCCTCCAACGGCTGACTCGGTAACCGGACGTACTGAGTCCCGCCGGTGACAACAGCAGTAAACCGTCTGCCGGAATCATCCGTAGAACCTGTTGAAATCATGTAGTTTGGCTGCATGCCCCGCTGGCAGGCCAATTGAAATATGCATAGCAACCTCGGAGACTCCGAGCGCGCAGTGGAAAGGACGCCCCAATGTGGATTTACGACGGTGAGCAGTGGATCGAAGAGGGCGTGAGCGAAACCGACAAACAACGGCCGGAGACGATCATGCCGCGTCACGGTGAGGAGCTGTACCCCGAACTCCAGGTGGTCGAGGTGGAAATCGTTCCGGTACCGCGGACCAACTACGTCCCGCATTACCCGCAACCGTAAAACTCATCCGATCGCGTGAACGAAGAGCCGCGCCGCGAGGCGCGGCTTTGTTTTGTGACTATCATCGCCGCGTGATTCTTCGCAGCCGCAACGTCGTTACGCCGGAAGGTATGCGGGCCGCGTCGATCCACATTCGCGATGGTGCGATCGATCGCGTCGCTGACTTCGACGACGTCTCCGATGCAGTGCACGACTTCGGCGAACTGACGCTGATGCCGGGCGTCGTCGACTCGCACGTCCACGTCAACGAGCCTGGCCGGACGGAGTGGGAGGGATTCGAAACCGCGACACACGCTGCGGCAGCGGGTGGCGTGACCACGATCGTCGACATGCCGTTGAACTCCATCCCCGCAACGACCTCGGTCGCCGCACTCGAGACGAAGGTGCACGCGCTTCTTGGCAAGTGCCGCGTCGATGTCGCGCTGTGGGGCGGCGCAGTTCCGGGCAATGTCGATCAGCTTCGGCCGATGCTCGACGCCGGCGCGCGCGGATTCAAATGCTTCCTCGTCAACTCAGGAGTGCCGGAGTTCGGATGCCTCGATGCCGCCGAAGTCGAAGCGGCGTTGAACGCGCTGCTAGGAACCGGCGCGCCGCTGCTCGTCCACGCCGAGTTGCCGGAGCACATCCACGTGCCGGACGGCGACGCGCGCTCGTATGCGAGCTATCTCGCCAGCCGTCCGGCGAAGGCCGAGGACGATGCGATTGCGTTGATGTTCGCGCTCGCGCGCAAGACACGCACGCACGCGCACATCGTTCATCTTTCGTCGGCGAATGGTTTGGAAGCGCTGCGCGTCGCGCGCAAAACGGGCGTGCCGCTGACTGCCGAAACGACGCCGCACTACCTCTACTTCGACGCCGAGGACGTTCCTGATGCCGCCACGGAATTCAAGTGCGCACCGCCGATCCGCGAGCACGCCAATCGCGAGGCGCTATGGCGCGGCGTCGAAGAGGGACTCTTCAACGCGATCGTCAGCGATCACTCGCCGTGCACGCCCGAACTGAAGCGGATGCAGGAAGGCGACATCGCCCGCGCCTGGGGCGGCATCGCGTCGCTGCAACTCAGTCTCGCAATCGTGTGGACCGAAGCGAAACGGAGAAAGATCGCGTTCGAGAAAATCGCAGCGCTGATGACGACCGGTCCCGCTACGCTTGCACGACTCGGACATCGCAAAGGAAAGCTCGCGCCTGGCTACGACGCGGACGTCATCGCCTTCGATCCGAAAGCGCAATTCGTCGTGGAGACCGAGAACGTCCAGCATCGGCACAAAGTCACGCCGTACGCAGGCGAGACGCTGACCGGCGTCGTTCGTGCGACGTTCGTGCGCGGCCAAAAGGTGTGGGAGGATGGGCGGCACCTCGGAAACGCCATCGGCGAGTGGATTCGCAGATGACGAACGTTTTTCTCCGCGTCCCCGCGTCTCCGCGTGAAAAGCTTTTTGAATCATGAGCGACTTTCGCGAACTCCTCGACCTCGCCTCCGCCCGCCTCGGCGGCGACGTGCTCTACGCCACCGACGACTACTTCGCCGAAAAAGAAAACCTTCTCCGTCCGCAACAGCCGGTGTGGAAGGAGCACGAGTACACCGACCGCGGCAAGTGGATGGATGGTTGGGAGAGCCGCCGCAAGCGCACGCCCGGCCACGACTTCGCTATCATCCGCCTCGGCCTTCGCGGCGTGGTCCGCGGCGTGGTCGTCGACACGGCGTTCTTTCGCGGCAACTATCCGTCGCATTGTTCGATCGAAGGTTGTCACGCGCGTCCGGAGAGCGATGTCGATTCGCTGCTGGCCGCAAACTGGATCCAGATCCTGCCGAAGTCGGAGTTGAACGGCGACAGCGAGAACCTTTTCACGATCGACTCGCCGTACGCCTTCACCCATCTGCGGCTGCACATCTATCCCGACGGCGGCGTAGCGCGGCTTCGCGTGCACGGCGAAGTTGCTCCCGACTGGCGGCGCGAAGGCGGGCTGTCGATCGAAACCGATCTCGCGGCAGCCGAACACGGCGGCGATGTGCTGGCGTGCAGCGATATGTTCTTCGGCCCGAAGCACAACCTGATCATGCCCGGCCGCGCGGCGAATATGAGCGACGGGTGGGAGACGAAACGCCGGCGCGGACCGGGCAACGACTGGGTGATCGTGCAGCTCGCCGCGGAAGGATCGCTGCGCCGCATCGAGATCGATACGAATCACTTCAAAGGCAACTATCCCGACACTTGTTCGATCGATGGCACGCGAGCCTTTGCTGACGATGAGTGGTTTGAAGTATTGCCGCAGACAAAGCTGCAGGCGCATACGCGACATTTGTTCATCGATGAGTTGTCCAACCTCGGGCCTGTCACGCATCTGCGGCTGAACGTCTTCCCCGACGGAGGCGTGAGCCGGATGCGCGTGTACGGAATCGCCACCGAGGAAGGACGCGGCAACGTCGTGGCGCGGCACATCAACACGTTGGTCGATGACGTCGCGTCCGCGCAGTTGCACAACTGCTGCGGATCGAACGAATGGGTGCGGCGGATGATCGCGGCGCGTCCATTCGCGTCGTGGAGCGATCTCATTCGCGACGCGGAAGCGATCTGGAATGCGCTGACGCCGGATGACTGGCGCGAAGCGTTTGCCGCGCATCCTCGTATTGGCGAGCGATCGTCATCGACGTGGGCGCGGCAGGAGCAATCGGGTGCCGCGTCGGCATCGAACGACATGCGGGACGCGCTGGCCGAGGCGAACCGCGAATATGAAGCGCGCTTCGGGCACATCTACATCATCTGCGCGACGGGACGGACGGCCGACGAGATGCTCGCCATCGCCTGGCAGCGGCTGGAGAACTCGCCGCACCACGAACTGCATGTGGCGGCCGAGGAGCAGATGAAGATCACGAAACTGCGGCTGATGAAGCTGGTGAGCTGATGGGTATTTCAACGCACGTGCTCGACACCGCGAAAGGCCGTCCGGCCGAGGGCGTCGGCATCACGCTGGAAGACGATCGCGGCGTCATCGCCCGCGGAGTGACCGACGCGGACGGACGGCTGAAGCTGATCGATGATCCGCCGGCAGCGGGAACGTATCGCATCACGTTTGACACCGGCGGCTACGATGCGAACGGATTCTTTCCGCGCGTGGTGATCGAGTTCCGCGTTGTCGAAGCTAGGCATTACCACGTGCCGCTGCTGCTCTCGCCGTTCGGATATACGACGTACCGAGGGAGCTGATTTGAAACGACTGCTGATTGTGCTGCTACTTGTGTGCGGTTGCGCGTCGATGCCGCAGGCCGACGATGCGGCGACGATTCGTGGTGTGCTCGATACGACCGCGGCCGCGTGGAATCGCGGCGATCTGACCGGCTATCTGGCCGCGTACGATGACGCGATCACGTCGCGCGGTGCGACCGGATTCGTGACCGGCAAAGAGCCCGCGGCGGAGGTGATGCGGCAGGGATTCTGGAAGACAGGACGTCCGCTGCAGCAGTTGCACTACGAGCATGTCGACGTGCGCAAGCTCGGCGCCGACTACGCGCTGGTCACCAGCGAGTTCGTTCTGACCGGAGCGGACAAGCCGGAGCGCACAGGCTGGTTCACGACGGTCTGGAAGAGGACGGCTGCCGGCTGGCGGATGATTCACGATCACTCGTAAGCACCACGATCACAAGCACTTAAAACCGGCTTCGCCCTTGCACTTCCTATCATAGGAGGTGCAACGATGAGTATCTCGAAGACACTTCAGGCTGGTGTATTGACGCTGCTGTTGGCCTCGACTCCGGTCGACGCGGCGACGCATCACCGCATTCATCGCAGCAACGTGAAGGTGGTTGACGTCAACGCGCACGTGCTGCCGCCGCTGCCGTCATCGCGCCACGTGGTGGTCGTCAACAGCGCGCAGCACGCGCCACGTCATCACGGCGTCGCGGGCATGTTCCAGCGGCTGCATCAGTGGCACATGCGCAAGCGCGCGAAGTTGTATCGCGCCATGTCGCGGTAACGAATCCGGCGAGGGCGCTACGCGTGTCCTCGCCGCCCCTTCATAATTTTCACGAAACTGCGGCTGCGCAGTTCGTCGAGCGTGAGGCCCGTCGCAAGCGCTTCCTCTTCCGTGATCGCGCCGCAGTTCAGCGCGCGCAGGAAGTAGTTGAGCAGGCCCTGGCCGGTAGCGGCGTCGTCGAAAACGTCACCGACCAGCGTGGCCTGGCCGGCTTTGGCGATGAAGTTGTTGAGACGATCCGTCGCCGCGCGCAAGCCTTCGAGGAAGAACGAATAGACGGCCGCATAACGCGTCGGAAGTTGCGCGGGATTGAGATCCCAGCCTTGGTAGTAGGCGTTGATCAACGAGTGGCGGATGTGGTCGACGTGCAGCCGCCAGGCGCGATGGACGACTGTGTGGTTCTCGGTGATCTGTTCGGGCGTCAGCGTTCCACGGTGCGGCGCGATCGGCATGATGTTCGTGGCGCCGTCGGAGAGCCAGAGGCCGGTGCCGGCGTACGCCACCTGCATCATGTGCCGCGCGAAATCGCACGCGGGATGATCCATGCGCTGGTGCTCGGCGGTGATGTTGCAGCTCGCGGTGTAGTCGTACGTCCCGAAATGCGCGGCCACGGCGCGGCCGCGTGCGGCGTCGAGAAAGAGCGGCAGATTGGAGACGCCGTTCTCGCTGAGGATGGCTTGCGTCGTCTCGATCATGAACTCAAAGCGGAGCGTGTGTTTCGCTAGGCCGAGCTTCGGCTCCATGTCATCGAAAAGATCGGCCAGCGCCGTCACTTGCTGCGGGAGCTGGATCTTCGGCAGCGTAACCACGAAGTTCGGCGGCAACTCGCCGGCAATTTCGAGCAGCGTCGAGACGAAAATGTCGAGCGTTCGCAACGACCGCGGCATCAGTTCCTGCGAGAACTGTTTGATGCGGATGCCGATGAACGGCGGCAGCGTGCCGTTCTTCAGTCCTGCCGCCACCTCGCGCGCGGCGGCTGCGGCATGGCCGTCCTCCTCGCCATCGGCGCGGTTGCCGTAGCCGTCTTCGAAGTCGATGCGGAAGTCTTCCACCGGCTCGCGGCGGAGCTTATCGAGGACGCGCGCGTAGACGACGTCGCGGAACTTCGGATCGATGCCGATCGCGTCGCCGAGGGTGGCGGCGTCGGGGGCGAAGTCATCGAGGGAGCGGAGCGCGAGCACGCCGAGCTTCTGCGTCGTATCGCTCTTGAACAGATGCGCGCCGCCGTAGACGGTATGCACCGGCTGCCGCGCGCCCGACTCGCCGGGGAAGCGGGCCATGAACTTCTCGAGCGCCGGATCGAGCTTCGACGCGGCGGTGCGGAGGTCGTCATCGGAAAACGTTCGTTTCATCATCGCGTCCGGATCACCGCCGCCACGCCCCATCCAATCAGGACGAGTGCCGACAACACCAGCCAGTTGTATTGATTGCTGTAGGTGGCCACCGGGAAGTGATTGCTGATCATGATCAGAACGACCGGCAGGACGATGAAGGTGTTCTGTTTGGAGCGCTGTTTGGCAAGGTCGGCCAAGCGCATGTCCGGCTCGGTACCCGCTTTGACCGCAGCGATGAGCGCGCGCTGCGCGGGCAGGATGCGCACCCACACATTCAACGCCATGAAACTGCCGAGCGTCGCTCCGATCTGCATGTACGCCGCGCGCGCTGCGAAGAGGCGCGTCGCGCCGAAAATCGCAGCGGCGAGGAGCAGATACGAGACGATCGTTCCCGCCGCTTCATGTTTCCGCAGCGGCGAGATCCAAAGAAGATCGTAGAGGAACCATCCGACGGCGATGAGCGCCACACTCAGTCCCGCCGCTTGCCACGCCGTCATTTTGAAAACATCTTCATCAACCATGATCCGGCCGTCGTAGTAGACGAGGATGAGCAGCGCGAATCCTGACAGCAGCGTAAAAAACGCCTCCCACTTGAACCAGTGCAGGGTCTGGTTCAGCAGCTCCGGCCGCTTCTGCTTATCGACGATGTAGAAGCCGCCGCTGTGAACCATCCAGACGTGTTTTTCATCGTGGAACGCGCGATCGAGCCAGGTGAAGAAATAGGTCTGGCCGACCCACATGATCGCCGCGAAGACATGCGTCCAGCGGAACGCGAGATTCAGCCACTCCCGTACGTCGAAATTCATCCGTTGTCCTCGATTTGCGTTGAGGCGCGAATGTAGCAGAATCGCGCCGCATGCGAGAGATCGAACGCATTCTCGACCAATTGAACCGCGCCTGGGGCGGTCCGTCATGGACCGGCGTCGACATCGGTCCGCTGCTGGAAGGCATTTCCGATCAGCAATCGCGCGCGCATCCGATCCCCAACGCGCACTCGATCATCGAGCTCGTCGCGCACAGCAGCACCTGGATGGACGCGGTCGCGCATCGCCTGGCCGGCGACGAGCGCGAGCTGACGACGGAAGAGGATTGGCGCGACGTCGCCGAGATGCCGTGGCCCGACGCGATCGAAGAGATGACGAACGCCATCAGCCGTCTCTCCGACGCGATTGCGCGGCTGACGGTGGACGACCTCGACAAAAAAGTAGCGGGCCGCAAGTACACGATCTACGTGATGCTGCACGGCGTCATCCAGCACACGATCTACCACGCGGGCCAGATTGCTCTGTTGAAGAGGGGGTGGGGTGTGGGGGGTGGGGTGTTGGAGAAAAGCACCGGTTAACCCTCGTGCTCTACCGCGTGCTCTAAGCGGCTACCCAGGTCGAATCGCGCTTCATCTCCCACACCCCACCCCCAACACCCCACCCCCTTCCGCTCATCCGTAGGAAGTCCGACGGCCCCACACCCGTTCTACTACGCACACACCATTTGATCACGCGAAACGGCAAACTTCCGGCGACGGAAGGGCGCAAAGCCACCGGCCTCAAGCAGGCAGCGGAGCTTCCGAACGTGATCCCGCATGAGGCGGGACGCTTCTCGTGATCCGAACGAAAAGGAGCGTCTCATGCGTCATCGAATCGCTGCTGTCGTGTTTGCTGTTGCCGCTTTGTCCACGCCCGCGTTTGCTTCGTCGAAATCCGTTCAGCCCGTCGCGCAGCTTGCCGCGCAGGCCTTTCCCGCGCCGATGCCGCAGTATCTGGCCGGCATCATCAACGACGCCGCAAAGCAATACTCCGTCGATCCGAACCTCATCGCTGCCATGACATACCGCGAGTCGGCGTTCAATCCGAATGCCGTCTCCAGCCGCGGCGCGCAAGGCCTCATGCAACTCATGCCCCGCACCGCCCGGGCCCTCGGCGTTCGCGATTCCTTCGACCCGCGTGACAACGTTTTCGGCGGCACGCGCTACCTGAAAACGCTGCTCGACCGTTTCCACGGCAACGTCGATCTCACGCTGGCCGCGTACAACGCCGGACCGGAGCTCGTGTCCAAGGTCGGTCCCAACGCCACGAAGGAAGCGATCGACTACGTGGCCGCCGTGAAGAGCTTCTACCAGGTCGCGCTGGCGGCGTTGTAAGCTCGCGCGCATGAGTGATGATCCCCGCTATCCCGTCGGCAAGTTCAACCGCCCGAGCGGTTCTTTAACCGCTCATGAGCGTCATTCTTTGATTGATCAGATCGCCGCCACGCCCTCGCGCATGCGCGAGGCCGTGGCCGGTCTGACCGAGTCGCAGCTCGACACGCCGTATCGCGACGGCGGCTGGACCGTGCGCCAGGTCGTCCACCACGTTCCCGACTCGCACATGAACGCCTACACGCGCGTCAAGCTCGCGCTGACGGAAGAGCAGCCCACCATCAAGCCGTACGACGAGGCGGCGTGGGCGAACTTGAATGACGTCCGCGACACGCCTATCGAGACTTCGCTGGTCCTGCTCGAAACGCTGCACCAGCGCTGGGACACGATCCTGCGCGCGATGACCGACGCCGATTTCGAACGCACACTCATGCATCCCGATCACGGCGTCATGACTCTCGACGCGCTCATCGCCATGTACGCGTGGCACGGGCGCCATCACGTCGGTCACATCACGACGCTGCGCGGTCGCAGCGGCTGGTGAAGCAGGGGGTGGGGTGTAGGGGGTGGGGGGTGGGAG
>DASYJY010000083.1:0-10218 GCA_035995985.1 Thermoanaerobaculia bacterium
GCGCGCACTTTGGCTTGCGCGCGATGCAGATCGTTCGGCCGTGGGCGATGAGGCGGTGGGAAAAGTTCGTCCACTCTTTTTTCGGGATCAGCGGCATCAGGTCCTGCTCGATTTTTTCGGCGTTGTCGTTTGAGGTGAGGCCGAGGCGCCCGGAGACGCGGGTGACGTGCGTGTCGACGACGATGCCGACGGAGATGTTGAGCGCGTTCGAGAGGACGACGTTCGCGGTCTTGCGGCCGACGCCGGGGAGCGCGGTCAACTCGTCCATCGTGCGCGGAACCTCGCCGTTGTGGCGTTCGACGAGCACCTTCGAGGCAGCGATGACCGCTTTGGCTTTGTTGCGGAAAAAGCCGGTCTGCTTGACGTCGCGCTCCATCTCGACCTGACTGGCGTCCGCGAACGACTGCGGATTCGGGTACTTGCGGAAGAGCGACTTGGTGACGATGTTGACGCGCACGTCGGTCGATTGCGCGGAGAGCATCGTGGCGATCAGCAGCTCGAAGGCGTTCGTGAAATCGAGCGAGCACTTCGCTTTCGGGTACATCTGTTTGAGGCGTACAACGATGTCGTTGGCGCGCTCCTGCTTCTTCGTGGCCATCGAGGCAATCAGATCACCGAGGCGACATCACTGTCACCTTGTGAGGGTGTCGCAGTGCGACGCTGAGGTGTCGCAGTGCGCGCAGACGCGTCACAGTGTGACGCGGGGCGTGTCGCGGTGCGACGCGGGCGCGTCGCAGTGTGACGCGGGGCGTGTCGCGGTGCGACAAGGGCGTGTCGCAGTGCGACAAGGGCGCGTCGCAGTGCGACAAGGGCGGTGTCGCGGTGCGACAAGGGCGCGTCGCAGTGCGACAAGGGCGTGTCGCAGTGCGACAAGGGGCGTGTCGCAGTGCGACAAGGACGCGTCACGGTGCGACAAGGGCGTGTCGCAGTGCGACGCAGCCGTGTCGCATCTGGGCAAGCGACGCGCGACGGTGACTGTAAACTCAATGGCTTCAGCCATTTCTCCCTCCTCTGATCGGCGGAAAGCGCGCAGGAGGTCGAGGGACCCCCGGACCTGCCAACCCGGTACGTACACGCGGTTTTCACGAGGCGAGCACCGGGGAGGTCCTTCGACCGTCCACCGCTGCTCTGGCTTCGCCTCCCCTCCGGCGGCTCAGAGGGTATGAAGAAATCGGATCTTGATGCCTGCGTCGCCCACGGCACATTTCGCGAAGCTTTGGAGTGCGGTGGCGACCGAGCCACCGCTTTGGGAGGGAGGGGGACGTCTCGCTCGCGCAGACTGCGCAAGCATCCCATGCTGCGCATCTTCGTGATTCCACCGCCCTCCCAAAGCGGTGGCCTTGCCACCGCACCCCAAAGTGCTCGCACGAAACGAGCGCCACATTTCTTCACACGCTCTTGAGAGGGTGTGAAGATATCGGCGGCGGAGTTGATCTTCCCAGGCATCCCGAGCATCAGCAGCACAGACAAGAGTTTCTGATGTTGGGAACCACGAGTACGCAGCTGAGCAGGAAGCGCGATTTCTTCACAGCCTCTTCCGGACGACAGCCTTGATCACGTTTCATCGGACTAGAATCCGCGGATGACCACCACCATCGAGGAAACCCGCGTCATCCGCTCCCCGCGCGGCACCGAAATCTCCTGCCTCGGGTGGCAGCAGGAGGCGGCGCTGCGGATGCTGATGAACAACCTCGATCCCGAGGTGGCGGAGCGGCCGGAGCAGCTCATTGTCTATGGCGGCATCGGGAAGGCGGCGCGGAACTGGGAGTGCTTCGATGCGATCGTGGCGACGTTGCGGCGCCTGAAGAATGACGAGACGTTGCTCGTGCAGTCGGGCAAGCCGGTGGGCGTGTTCCGTACGCACGAGAACGCGCCGCGCGTGCTCATCGCGAATTCGAACATCGTTCCGCACTGGGCCACCTGGGATGAGTTCCGCCGCCTCGATGCTCTCGGGCTGACGATGTACGGGCAGATGACAGCCGGCTCGTGGATCTACATCGGCACGCAGGGCATCCTGCAGGGGACGTTCGAGTGCTTCGCGTCGGTCGCGAAAACGCGCTTCGACAATTCGCTCCGAGGAAAGCTGGTGGTGACGGCGGGGCTGGGCGGGATGGGCGGCGCGCAGCCGCTGGCGGCGACGATGAACGAGGCGACCGCGTTGGTGGCGGAAGTCGATCCGTCGCGCATTCAGCGGCGACTCGACAAACGCTATCTCGATGAATCGGCGCCGTCGCTCGATGCCGCGATCAAACGTGCGCTCGAAGCGCGCGACCGAGGAGAGGCGGTGTCGATCGGCGTGGTCGCGAATGCGGTCGAGCTGCTCGAAGCGCTCATCGAACGAAACATCGTCCCGGACCTCCTCACCGATCAAACCTCGGCACACGACGAGCTGAATGGCTACGTGCCTGCCGGTCTCTCGTACGACGCGGCGCTGGCGATGCGCGACAGCAGTCCGGACGCGTACATCGAGCTGTCGTACGACACGATGGCGCGCCACATGCGCGCGATGCTGGAGTTGCAGCGCCGCGGCGCGATCACCTTCGACTACGGCAACAACCTTCGCGGTCAGGCGCTGAAGGCCGGCGTGAAGGACGCGTTCGAGGTCGGCGGCTTCGTGCCGCTCTTCATCCGTCCGCTTTTCTGCGAAGGACGCGGACCGTTCCGCTGGGCGGCGTTGTCGGGCGATCCAAACGATCTGTTCGTGACGGATGAAGCGATCCTTGAGCTCTTCCCGCACGACGCCGCGCTGCATCGCTGGATTCGCATGGCCCAGAAGCGCGTCGAATTTCAGGGACTGCCAGCCCGCATCTGCTGGCTCGGCTACGGCGAACGCGATAAGGCCGGCCTGCTCTTCAACGAACTAGTCCGCACCGGCAAGGTGAGCGCGCCGATCGTGATCGGACGCGATCATCTCGATGCTGGATCCGTCGCGTCGCCTAATCGCGAGACCGAGGGGATGAAGGATGGCTCGGACGCAATCGCGGACTGGCCGATCCTCAACGCGATGCTCAACACCGCCGCCGGCGCGACGTGGGTTTCGTATCACCACGGCGGCGGAGTCGGCATCGGATATTCGCTTCATTCGGGCATGGTGATCGTCGCGGATGGAACCGCCTCCGCCGCCGAACGGCTCGAGCGCGTGCTGACAACCGATCCTGGAACGGGCGTCATGCGCCATGCGGATGCGGGATACGAGATCGCGATCTCCGCTGCTAAATCACGTGGCGTGGACTTGCCGATGATTTGATCACGCGGAGGCGCGGGGGCGCGGAGAAAAGCGATCCCCTCCGCGTCCCCGCGCCTCCGCGTGAAAGCTTTTTAGCGCCGGCCCGTCACCAGCTCATCTGTCCCGCTCATCTTGATCTTGATCAGCTTGTCGACCGGCACCGCCTTGTAGCCGCTCGCTTCCATCTTGCGGATAAACTCCGGGGTCACGCCGAAGATGCGCATTTCGATGAGCTGGTGCGGTGTGAGGTTCGTGTAGCCCATCGCGCGGAGCTCTTCGATGGTTTTCGGCGTCACGCCGTGGATGCCGAAGTCACTCAGCTCTTTCGAAGTCAGCGTGAAGCCGAGGCGTTTGTAGGCGTCGATCTTTTCGCGGGTGATGTTGCCGACGCGGAGGTTTTCCGTCTCCTGCGGAGTGAGAGTGCCGAGGCCGGCGGCGCGCAGTTCGCGGACGTACGTTGGCGTCACACCGAGGATGGCCAGGTTGGCGAGCTTGTGTGCGGAGATGTCGGTGTAGCCGAGCTCGCGCATTCCGGTCACGTACGCGGCGTCGACGTTGCCGACGCGGAGGTTGACCAGCTCGCGCAGCGTCAGGTTCGTGAAGCCGAGGCGGTTGAACTCTTTGATCGCCGGCGCGTTGATGTGGAAGATCGCCACCTCCTCGATCTCCTTCTGCGTCGGCTGGTAGCCGAGGGCGCGAAGATCGCGGACGGTCTGCGGCGCGAAATCGGTCGTCGCGAAGACGAGCAGGTCGTCGTCTTTGAAGTCGGTGTATCCGAGGGTGGCCATCTCGCGCACGAACGGCTCGCTCGGGGCGAACTTGAAATTGCCGGCGCCGTTGCCGTTCGCGAAGCGGCCTTCAAACGTCATCGTGCCCGCAGGACGAGTCATCGTGAAGTTCACGTTCGCCGCGGTCGACTTGATGTCGGCGATCGACAGTCCGTTCAGCGAGGCCAGCGACAGCTCGAATCCCATCGTGTTGTTCCAGCCACCGTGATGATTGCCGAGGCGCTCCTGGTGGCCGCGGAAGACCGTCATTTGCAGCGTGGTGCCGTCGGTGTTCAGTTCGGCCGTCCAGACTCCGGCGCGCGAGTCGGTGGCGGCGTAAACGGTGAAGCAGATGGCGACGGCGAGCAGGATCAGGATCGCTGTTTTCATGGGGAGTTCTCCTTCGCGAAGCATCATGTACGAAACACGTCGTAGATGTCAACGAAGAACTTCGTAGATAGTTTCAGGGCTTGGGGACCGGGCCCGACTTTAGCAATACGGTCACACCATTCTCAGTTATCGTGGCTCCGCACTTGGAGGTGCCGTCATCAGCGAAACAGTGAAGCAGCAGAAAAAAGACTGGGTGAACATCGCGTTCCTCTCTCTCACGCCCATCATCGGAATTGTCGGAACGGCCGCATGGACGTGGACGCACGGCTTCCACCTCTGGATGCCGATCCTGATGATGGTGATGTACGCGCTGGTCGGTTTCTCGATCTGCGCGGGCTACCACCGCTTCTTCTCGCACAAGACGTACGAAGCGTCGCCCGTGCTGCAGGTGCTGTTCGCAATCTTCGGCGCGATGGCGGCGGAGAACTCCATCCTGTGGTGGTCATCGAGCCACCGCGTGCATCACAAATACATCGACAAAGAATGGGATCCGTACAACATCCAGCGCGGATTCTGGTGGGCGCACATCTTCTGGATTTTTAACAAGAACGAAAAGTTCGATGACACGTTCGCGAACTCGCCGGACCTGCTGAGGAACCCGGTCGTGATGTGGCAGAACAAGTGGCACAAGGTGATCCTGATCGGGGCCGGTTTCGGCATCCCGACGCTGATCGGCGCCGCGTTCGGCGATCCGATCGCGGGGCTCCTCTGGGGCGGCTTCCTCCGCATCGCGGTCATCCACCACACGACGTTCTTCGTCAACTCGCTGGCGCACACGCTCGGCAAGCCGCTGTTCAACGCCGAGGTTTCGGCGCGCGACAACTGGTTCGTGGCCATGCTGACGCTCGGCGAGGGCTACCACAGCTTCCATCACCGCTTCCCCACCGATTTCCGTAACGGCATCCAGTGGTATCAGTGGGATCCGTCGAAGTGGATGATTCGCACCTTCAAGTTCCTCGGACTGGCTTCCGACCTTCGCACCGCGCCGCTGCCGCAGATCGAACAGGCTCGCATGCAGGCGGCGCTGAAAATCGTGAAGTCGCAGATCGACGCGACTCCCGGCACCATCGGCGACGAGATCCGCGGCCGTGTACATGCGGCCATGGAGCACCTCGAGACGGCGCTCAAACTCTGGCGGCAACACGCGGAAGAGAAGGCCGAGGGGATGTCGAAGTCGTGGCGGGAGACGCGGCGCCAGGCTCGCCAGCACGTGCAGCAGTCGCGTCGTCAGTGGAAGTTGGCGGTGCGGACGCTGCGGCGCGTGCCGCAGGCCGCATAGCTCGGTCAGCACCACTTCCAAACGCGCCGGTGGACCGCTCGCGGTCGCCGGCGCTGTTTTTTTGCGCGCACTGCGAGTCGTCTTCCCCGAACAACAACGCGCGGATGCCGGTAGAATCGCCGTCAGGTCCCCTCTCACATGACGGTGATGCGCGAGAAACTCGGGCAGTACCAGATCCTCGCGCCGCTCGGCGCGGGAGGGATGGGCGAGGTTTACGTCGCCCGCGATCCCTCCCTCGGCCGCAAAGTCGCGATCAAGCTGCTGCCCGTCCGCCTCTCGGGCGATAAGGAAACGCTGGCCCGCTTCACACGTGAAGCGCGGTCGGCCTCGGCGCTCAACCATCCGAACATCGTCACGATTCACGAAGTGGGGATGGACCAGGGCTCCGGCTCGCCGTACATCGTGATGGAGTACATCGACGGCCGCGACCTGCGCAGTCTGCTCAGCAACGGTCCGCTGCCGAATCGCAAGACCCTCGACATCGCCGCGCAGATCGCCGACGGCCTCGCCGCCGCGCACGAGCAGGGAATCGTCCATCGCGATCTCAAACCCGAGAACGTGATGGTGACGAAGGACGGCTACGTCAAAGTTCTCGACTTCGGCCTGGCCAAGATCATCCGTCCCGCCGGCGAGGATGAAGACACCGCGCAGCTCGACATGCCCGGCACGAACCCCGGCACGATCCTCGGCACGGTCGGCTACATGTCGCCGGAACAAGCCACCGGCAAACCACTCGATTTCCGCTCCGACCAGTTCGCGTTCGGCGCGATCCTCTACGAGCTGGCCACCGGCAAGCCGGCCTTCGAAGCCGACAACGCCATCGACACGCTGTCGGCGATCCTGCACGAGGAGCCGCCGCCGATCACGAAGTTCAATGGTCAGGCGCCGCAGCCGTTCTGCTGGATCGTCGATCGCCTCCTTTCCAAAGACGTCAACGAGCGCTACTCCTCGACCCGCGATCTCTCGCGCGACCTCCGCAACATCCGCGACCGTTTCGCGACGATGACGACGTCCACCGACGACATCCCGCGTCCGCCGAGAGTGTCGCGTCAGACGATCACGATCGCCGGGAGCGTGCTCGCGGCACTGCTGCTCCTCGGCGGTGTGGCGATCATCGCGCGGCACGGAGCGCAGACAGCGGCGCCAACGCAAACCGTACCAGCGAAAAAATATTTGGCCGTCATGCCATTCACCGATCTCACGCGCGAGGCGAATGGCCAGCTCGTCGTCGATGGGCTCGCGGAGACGTTGTCCGCGCGCCTGGCGCACTTCACGTCCCTCCAGGTGATGCGGCCGAAGCCGACCGACGACGTTGCGGGTACGGACCCGCAAAAGATCGGCCGCAACCTCGGCGCGAACGTCGTCCTGACCGGCTCCATGCAACGCGCCGGGGACCGCGTTCGGGTCACGTACACAATCATCGATCTGGCGGAAGGCACGTCACATCCCGGCGATCTGATCGAAGGCTCGGTCTCCGATCTCTTCGCGATCCAGGACCGGCTCACCGACGGCGTTGCCGCGTCGCTGCAACTCGGCGCGCCCATCTTCCGACCCTCCGCCACCGACAGCGCAGTCTCCCAAACTCGCTACCTTGAAGCGCTCGGGCACCTTCGCCGGTATGACAAGGAGGCGTCGGTTGACAGCGCGATCAGCATTCTTGAGGAACTCGCGTCGCAAAGTTCCTCGGCGTCCGTCCAGGCGGCGCTTGGACGGGCATACCTGGCGAAACGCGAACTGACTCATGATCCCAAGTGGGAGCCGCTGGCATCTCTTGCCTGTCAGCGAGCGATTGCAAGTGATCCTCAAAACCCCGATACCCGCGTAACACTCGGCGAGCTACGCCGCCTTACGGGTCACCTCGAGGAGGCGAAAAAGGAGTACAACACCGCACTCGCCCGCCAGCCAAACAACGCCGACGCCATTCTTGGGCTTGCCGAAACCTACAAAGCCGACAGAAAACTGCTGGAGGCGGAGGCAGCATACAAGCGATCGATCGAGCTGCAGCCAAATTACTGGGGCGGCTACAACCGCCTCGGCGCCTTCTACGACTCCCGCGCGCGGTATACCGAAGCGATGGAGATGTTCTCGAAAGTGATCCAGCTCCTGCCCGACAACCAGCGTGGTTATAACAACTTCGCCGGCATGTACCTGCACATGGGCCGGTATGAAGACGCTCTCCGGTTTTCACTTACGTCAATCTCCAAAGAACCGACTGCACAGGCGTACTCGAATGCAGGTACGGCGAATTATTTTCTGGGCCGCTATTCCGATGCCGCCAACGCCTTCGAAAAAGCAACCCAACTATCGCCGACGAATTACCTGTATTGGACAAATCTCGGCGACGCGTACCGTTTGATCCCAAATGCCACATCGCAGGCCAACGCCTGCTATGACCGAGCCATCCAACTTGCTGACGGCGAACTGAAAATCAATCCAACCGGTAACGCCATCCGAGCTCGTTTGGCGGTCTGCCTTGCAAAACGGGGAAACACCAAACGTGCGGACGACGAAATTCAGACGGTGCTCAGGGCGGACCCGACGAATCCCAACTACATATACAAAGCGGCCTTAGTCGCCAACGCCGAGGGACGTTCCGCTGACGCACTCAGATTCCTCGCGACCGCGCTTGCAAATGGCTTCAGCCGATCGGAAGTTGACCACGAGCGCGAATTCGACAACCTCCGGCGTGACGGCAAGCTACAGCAACTCATGCAGCGAACGGCTACAATATCCAGCGGGTCCGCAGCACAACCAAAATCTGGGAGGTAGTCATGCCTGAAAAGAAAGTCACTGTCACTGTTTCGTCCGGTCAAATCTCCGTCGATCCGCCGAGTATTCAGGTCAAGAAAGCGCACGACAACGTGAAGTGGGTCTGCGATACAAGTCCGTTCACGATCGATTTGCCCGGCTATCCCATCCGTTATAAAGAGGAAGGCGGAAAACATGTCGGAGTGTCCGACAACTTTCCGACCGTGGGCAAGATCAAGTACGACGTGTCCGCTCCGGGCGCCGAGACCCTTGATCCTGACGTAGACGTCATCCCTTGATCGTCTCGTGACGCGATGAACCGCCTCGCCGCTCTCGCGGGGAGGCGTCGTGTTCGCCTATCTCCCCAGCTTCTCGCCGAGGTCTTCCACCACTTCGCCTACCTTGCGGCGGGCTTTGCCGAAGCCGGCCTGGAGGTCGCCACCGGTGCGCTGGTCGGCGCCTTCGTTTTCGAGGATCGGGTCGCCGAGGGCGCGGCCGATGTTCTGTTTCACCGTACCGCTTGCCTTGTCGACATTGCCTTTGATTTCGTCGTCATTGATGCGCATGTGTGAGTCTCCTTCGCAGTTCAAATAACTCAAGAATCCTGCCAAGGAGTTACTCCGCGGCGGTCTTTCGCACCGTCACGTCGAAGCGGTATTGGTGGTCCTTGTAATAGAACGACACCAGCGACACGAACGTCTTGTCGAGCGGCTTGTTCTGCTTCGTTTCGAAGAGCGGATAGAGCGGTGTGGGACGCGTGTAGTGCCAGGCCAGCTCGCCGTGGCCGGTGGTCGGTTCGGTGGGATGGCGTTGAAAATTGCGGAGGCCGTCGTAGACCTTCTGGCAGATCAGTCCGCGGAAGACAGGACCGCGCGCGCTCGGTGATGTGCCGAGGATGGGAAAGCCTTTCGGAGTGACGTGAGCGACGTACTCCGCGCCGTCCGCAGTCGGGCCGCCGGTGACAGTGATCAGGCCTGCGTTGCGGAGATTGTCGAACGTGCGCAGCGAGCGCTCGTCGTACTCATCCTTCGGAAAGCGCGGGTTCCACCACACCTTCTGCGGCACCTCGGCGTAGATCGGTTCGGCCGCAAAGCGATAGCCCTCGATGATCTGATTCGCTTTCTCCGCCGTCAGCGGTTCCGCCTTCTGGCACGCAACCATCAGGAGCAGGACCGCGCATGCAACTTGACTCGTTCGACCGCGCATGTTGTTATCCCCCGGCTTTCCGCGCGACGCGCACGATACCGCGAGAATTGAATTGACCGACCGAATCCTCGACGCGCTGGCGCGCCTCTGCCTGCGGCGCAACAAAGAAATCCTGATCGCGGCCTTCGTGCTCGCGGTTCTGGCGGTGCTTGGCGCCACGCGCATCTCCTTCGATCCCGACCTGCTCAACCTCATTCCGCAGCAGAACAAGCAGGTCAACGAGTTCCGCAAAGTCCTCAAAGACCTCGGCACGATCGACTACCACATCGTCCTGATGGACATGCCCAAAGGGCGCGACGTCCATGACTACGACACGCTCATCGATGCCGTGGCCGAGGGGTATCGAAAGAATCCGCGGATCGAGGATGTGACGTACAAGATCCCCAATCCGCTCGACTTCATCGAGATCATCCTGCCGAAAGCGCTGCTGTTTCTGACGCCGGCGGAGCTCGACGAAGTTTCCGCGAAACTGACGGATCAGGGCATCCGCGCGTCCGTCGCGCGCAACGCCGCGATGCTCCAGACGCCGCAGGCGATGGCCATGAAGCCGCTCGTTCAATACGATCCCTTCAACCTCCTGCCGGTTTTTCTTCGCAAGTTTC
>DASYJY010000084.1:0-13695 GCA_035995985.1 Thermoanaerobaculia bacterium
GGTCCCTTCGAGGTAGCGGAAGCCGCCGACGACGCAATCCGCGGTCTTGAGGTGCTTGACCTTGACCATGCCTTCGCGATCGCCGGAGTGATACGGCTCGCCGAGGCGCTTGGCCATGACGCCGTCGAGTCCGGCGCTGCCAAATTTGTTGAACCAGTCGTTCGCGACTTTCCGCTCTGTAGTCGCCGGCGAGATCCGAATCAGCGATCCTTCGGGGACGCTTTCGAAAAATCTCTCCAGCAGTTCGCGGCGTTCTTCGATCGGCTTGTCCGTAATCAATTTGCCTTTCATCACCAGCAGATCGAATGCGAAGTAATGCGCCGGAATCTCCGCGGCGAGTTTGCGGATGCGCGACTCGGCGGGATGAATGCGCTGCAACAGGTCATCGAACGAAAGGCGTCCGCCGACCGGCACGACGATCTCGCCGTCGATGACGAATTCCTTCATCGTCAATTCGCGCATCGCCTCGACGACCTCGGGGAAATAGCGTCCGAGCGGCTGTCCCGCCTTTGACTGCACGACGACGTCATCGCCGCTCTTGAAAATGATTGCGCGGAACCCATCCCACTTCGGCTCGAACTGCCAGCGGTCGCCGGACGGGATCTTGTCGACGCGCTTCGCCTCCATCGGCGGGTAGGGCGGCGTGATGGGGAGATCGAGCTCGGGGAAGCCGGACGTCGTGATTTTTGGAATCGGCATGTTCGTGATTTTCAAGCCTTTGTTTTTCGTGTCTTCTTCTCCGGCGCGGTAAACACCTTCACCAAGTCAAACCTCTTCCTCCCAACGGCGACCGACTTCCAAAGATCGCCGAGTTCCGCCACGCGTTCGCGGACGTTGTCGATGCGGAAGTCCTGGATGTCGATGCCTTCTTCGATTTCCTCCCACGTCACCGGCGTCGAGACGCCGGCGAACGGCGTGGGGCGGACGGAGTAGATCGAGGCAAGCGTGCGCCCCCAGGCGTTCTGGTTGTAGTCGACGAGCACGCGCGCGTACGGCCGTTTCACCTTGCGGTACTCGGCCGTGATGATGTTCGGATGGCGCGCCTCCAGCTCGATGGCGATCGCCTTTGCGAACGTCCAGACCTCTTTCTGGAGCGGACCGTGGACGATCGGGATGTAGACGTGAATCCCTTTCGAGCCGGTCGTCTTCGCGTATACCGGCATGCCGAGGTGTTCGAGGATGTCGCGAACGCGGAGAGCAACTTCGCGAATCATTTTGAAATCGGCGCCCGGACCGGGATCGAGATCGAAGTGGAGGTAGTCAGGGCGGTTGTAGTCGTCGCAGGGCGCGTACCACTGATTGAGATCGATGCAGCCGAGGTTGATGAGCCAGAGGAGCGACGGGAGGTCCTGCACGATCGGGAAGTTGACCATCTCCGAATGCATGATCGGACAGATCTCGATCCACTCCGGCCGCGGCTCCGGCGCCCGTTTCATGTAGAAAAAATCACCCTCGGCGCCGTTCGGGTAGCGCTTCATCACCATCGCGCGGCCGGCCAGGTGCGGCAGCAGATACGGTGAGATGTCGGCGTAGTACTGCAGGAGATCGCGCTTGGTGATCTTCAGCGTTTTCCAGAAAAGCTTGTGAAGGTTGGTGAGCCGAACCTCGCGCGCGCCGAATTGCAAGGTGAGATCGGTGGCGTCGGGATCGATAAGGAGACGTTTGGCGGCAGCCACACCGCGAATTGTGCACAGACAGGAGTGTCTGTGCCACAACACTCACCAACCCTCGGGGATTTTTCCGTCTCCGCTGGTGCGGTGCCGCGGCGCGTCGAGGGTGGTGCATTCGAGCTCGCGGTTGGCGCGGACGGCGCGCAGCATCAGACCGCCACGTGACATGTCGCCGAGTCCCGCGAACGCAGCGGGAAAGCGCAGCCGGTGCTGAAAAACAGGCCAGAGGATGTCGACGTACTTGCCGCCGGCGACGCTGCCGAGGAGAACGACCTGTGCGTCGGGCTCGAGTATGTCGGCAAGCGCGCGGGCATGCTCTTCGAGCGGCTTGCGGTACGCGCGCGCCGCGACGTCGACCGGCGTCCGCGACATCACTTTCATCCGATCCGGCGTGACGCGCCAGTCGGGCGGAACGAGTCCGAAGCCGGGGGCGATGATGTAGACGCCGTGATCGCCGGCCGCCGGCGACGGCTGCGCGAAATGCATCGCGTATCCGATCTTGCCGCGGAAGTAGAGGGAGCTCATGAACGCGAACGCCATCGCGATCGGCACGCCCTCGGGCGATCGATACATGCGCGCCGCCTCGAAGTTCGCGCGTGGCGACGTGAACTGTTTGGCGCGGACTCCGCCCGTGCTTGCGGGCGAGAGGAGGAAGATTTTGGGAGGCACGGGTTGGGGAAACACTGCCGGATCGCGTGGTCATCCCGTAGAATTCGCCCATGCTGATCAAAGGGATGACGGAGCAGGAGATCCGGGTGCTGCAGGAGTTTCGGAGGCTGGCCGTGGAGTCGCTTGGAGTTGCGGCCATCAAGGCCATCAAGCATCCGGCCGGCGGCGGCGAAGCGCCGGCGTTTTCGCTGGTCGATAAGGGAATGCTGACTATCGACGCGGCGAGAGAGAACTTCACGCTGACTGAGAAAGCGAAGGAGTTCCTGTCGTACGACCCCAAGCCGGAGTTCGAAGAGGCGACTGCAGCCGCGGCAGAGCCGGTGGTCGTCGAATAAATTGCACACGAATCGGTGCAATCCATAACTCGCTTAAATTCAGCAGTTTAGGGCCGCGCTGTGAGCGGCCGGATGCGTTGTGCGCGCGTAAACGCCGTTGACTCAGGAACTTAGCTGTCGTAGCATGCGTCGCCGAGGTTGGAAATGAAAGATGGCGACAAAGCAAAAGCCAAAGCAGCCAAAATCAAAACCTCAGGGAAAGAAACCAGCAGCAAAAGCTCCGCAAAAGAAAAAGGCGGCGGCAAAGCCGTCCAAGCCAGCAGCAAAAAAGAAAGCAGCGCCTCCTCCAAAGCCGAAGGCGCAAAAAAAAGCGGCAGCGCCAAAAGTGGCAGCGCCAAAGCCGGCGCGAAAGGCAGCAGCAAAGCCGCCCGCGGCGAGCCCGAAACCATCTCCTTCACCAATCCAGCCATCGAAAGCGCCTTCAACCGCGCCGTCAAAAAGTATCCCAACACCTTCCGCCGTCTCACCGACTGACGGTGGCGGCACGCGCTACCTCAGCGTTGCCGATCTGGTTGAGATCCATCGCGCCGTCAGCATCGAGTTCGGCGGCAACCAGGCGCATCCCGGCGTCGTCGAGTCGCAGTTTGGCCTGCTCAACACGGTGCAGCGGCCGCAGGTGACGATGCTCGGCCGCGAGGCCTACGGAACGTTCCCCGACAAAGTGGCCGCGTTCCTCTTCGCGCTGCTGATCAACAGTCCGTTCAAGGGCGGCAACCGGCGCGTCGCGCTAGCGTCGTTGTTCGCGTTTTGTGAACTGAACAATCGCACCGTCGACTCGCGCATGCTCGACGAGAAGGCGGCGGAGAATCTCTTCAAGCGCGCAGCCGGACATCGGGAACTGGGCATCCCGCCGGAGAACGTTTACCGCGAGATCCGCGAGACGATGACGCGCGCCATTATGCCGCTCTCATGATTAGGCACGGCTTGTGAGTTCTCCTGTTTCCAGGAGGATTCATGGCTACGAAAAAGAGCAGCAAATCGGCAAAGAAGGGTCCTGACGCGATCGCCCTGCTCAAAGAGGACCACAAGAAAGTGAAGGGTCTTCTCGGCGATCTCGAGAAGTCGTCCATGCGCGCCGGTCCACGGGCGCAGAAGCTCGTCGCGCAGATCGACAAGGAGCTGGAAATCCATACGACGATCGAGGAGGAAATCTTCTATCCCGCCTTCCGCGACGCCGTCCGCACGAAGGACGACAAGAAGATGTACTACGAGGCGAAGGAAGAGCACCACGTCGTCAAGCTCGTACTGCCGGAAGTGAAAGAAGGCGGGATGCCTATCGAGGAGTTCGCCGCGAAGTGCAAGGTGCTCAAGGAGCTCGTCGAACATCACGCCGACGAAGAAGAGAAGGAGATGTTCCCCGAGGCGCGTAAGGTTCTTAGCCGTCCCGAACTGCAGGAGCTCGGCGACCGCATGGCGATGCGCAAGAAGGAGCTCGGCGCGTAGCCGATTGCAGGTTGCGCGGCTCCACCGCGCAACCTACCGATTCTTCTCTCGCTGCTCGCGCTCGTGCATCGCCGCGTTGATGCGGCCGAGCAGAATGCGTGCGACACGGAGGTCGTGACCGGCGTCGATGAGCAGGATGGTGATGTCGCCCGCGGCCCATAGGAATCCGGCTTGGACGAGCATGCGGGTCGCTTCGCCGAGGGTTGTCATCAGCGAATGGAAGCCGCTCGTCACAAAGCCTGTGATGATCTCGCCGAGAAGCATGATCAGCAGCAGCGCCGCAAGGATTTTGAACAATCGCGCGATGTAGCGCAGCGCCACGTACGGCTCGAGGTCCTCGGTGCGTACTTCGTTATCGAGCGCCCGTTTGTCGCCGGGGCGCATCGGCGGCGCGCCGCACGCCGGACAGACGCGCGACGGATCGGGACGCGCTGCGCCGCATTCAGGGCATGTCGCTGTTGCGTTGGTTGCTGCTACTGCTTCGACCACGTTACCTCCTGCTTTCAACTCACCCACTGCCCGTTCCGCGCCACCTTGCGCGATAGCCTCGCACGTCGATGTGCGTGAACGGGCCGTGTCCGCAACATGCGGAATAAACGCCAACTCCGCCGACCAGCGACGGATTCTTTCTCTCCACACGTTCCACCGCCGCCATGACGACCTCGGCGTCTCTCACATCGACGCGGCCATCGCCATTGAGATCGTCCATCGAACCGTTTCCGTCGTTGTCGACGAACGTGTCGGACGCGTCGCCGTACATGTGCCGGCTCAGGTTCGCGCGCCCTTGCGTGTTGCCGCCGCCGTGGTTGTACTCCGGCGTGCGAAAGCCGCTCATGATCTGGAAGCGGCGGACGGGATGCCCCATCGCCTCCAGCTCCTGAATGCTCAGCTCCAGTTTGTCGAGCAGCTTCGGATTCAGCAGCAGGTACTTCGGCCACACATTCGGCTGATCCTTCGTCAGAAAGTCGCGCAGTTTGAAATGAGCGGAGATCGGCGTGTCGGCGTTTTCACGCGTCACCTCGATGAAGCCGGCCGGATTCGCGTAGGCAGGAGTCTTCGGCGTCCCGCCTCGCTCGAAAGGCCAGCTGCCGAGGTAGTAGGTGCCGATGTGGCCGGCGCGCTTCTCGGAAAAGGGGACGAGCGTGATGACGTTGAAGTTGTCGAGCTGGCGCATGGCCTGGTTGAGTTGCACGGCCATCGTGTACACGCCGGGCTGCTCGGGCGCGGTGAAGTCGGATGCGATCTTGTCGGTGCCTTCGGTAAGCACCGCCTTCGCGCCGCCGGGCGCTCCCGACGCGATCGGAGCGCCGGGCGTGACGGTAGTGAAGTAGACCTTGCCGCTGTGGCCGCGAAGAGGATTGAGAAAGCCGAGCATGGCGTCGTCGATGAATGCTGTCGTCGGCGCGTCCGGCTGAAAGATCTGCGTCGCGATCGGTGGCGCGGGCGGCGGAGGAGGCATCTTGACTCCTGCCTCTTTCGCTTCGCGCTCCATCTCCCGCTGGTCTTCGTACGCGGTGTGAATCGCGCCGATCCAACCGGTGACATAGAGCAGCACGACGACGACGGCGATCCACGTAAAGATGTGTTCCTGCCGCTCGTTGAGCAGACCTCCGAAAATGCGATGCCGCGGCTGTGCGCGGGGGAAAAGGTGAGGCGTTTCCGTCTCGGCCACGACCCGCCGAGGTTCACGACGCATGCCGCGAGGAGACCGCTAGCGAAATGTCTCGCGCAACTCAGCGAAGCCGAACGTCTGCAGCATGTCGGACGGCAGCACTTCCAGCGCGAGCGCCAGCTTGAGGACGACGGTCAGGCTCGGCACCTTGTCGCCTCGTTCGACCTGTCCCACGTAGGTCGTGGTTAACCCGGAGCGTTCGGCCAGGTCCTCCTGCGTCCAAGCGTGTCGCTTGCGGACACCGCGGACGACTTCCCCGAAGATTGCTGCCTCGCGCGCTTTCGGCACATGTGGAAGTAACAATTGATACCGACTTCTTGTCCAGTAACCACCGTTACCGGCTGCCGTCACCGGCCACGATCCTCGGCATCCGGAACGCGGCGCCGAGGATCACTCCACGGATCGTGGATTGACGGTTTTTAGACCAGAATCAGATCGCCGGCACTGATCGCCGTCGTCTCATTTCCGCTGCGCAGAAGCGCGCGGCCATGCTCGTCGATCCCGCCCCACGTCCCTTCGACGGTGCGCTCGCCGATGACGCAATGGATGCGATCGCCCTGCTGGTGAATCGAATAGCGCCGCCACTCGTCGAGCACCGCGTCGCGTTCGAGCGGCTGCCCGAGGCGCTTGTCGAGATGTTCGATGAAGGCCTCGGTGGCGACATCGATGCCGCGAAAATCGCTGGTGAGCTCCGAGATCGCCGTCGCGTTGGGACGGGTATCGTCCGGCACTGGCTCAACGTTGATGCCGGTCCCGATCAGCAGAAACGCGCGCTCCTCGTTGATCCGCGCCTCGATCAGGATGCCGGCGATCTTCTTGCCGCCGACGAGGATGTCGTTCGGCCACTTGATCCGCGCATCGAGTCCGAACACCTCGTGCAGGTACGACGCGACGATATTGGCAATCGCGAGCGGCACGAGCGGCAGCTTGTCAATCGGCAGCGGGAGCAGCGTCGTCGCGTAAATCCCCTTGCCCGCGGGCGATGACCATTGCCGCGCGTTGCGGCCGCGTCCCGCAAACTGCTCGCGGGCGATGATGATCCCTTTCGGCAGCGACAGCTCGTTCTCGATGCACTCGTTCACGATCCGCCGCGCCACGAGATTCGTCGACGCCACGCGCGGAATCACCGCGATCGATTCGAGCGTAGTCAGGCGGTCGACGATGAGGCGCGTGTCGATCATTGGTTCTGCGACAGCTTCTCTATGCGAGCCCGCAGTTCCGCCTGACGCACACGCGCGCCTTCGACAATTGCCGGCGGCGCATTCTTCATAAACTGCTCGTTGACCAGCTTCGCGTCGAGCGATTCCAACTCCTTGCGGCTTTTTTCCAGCTCGCGCTCCGTCCGTTCCTGCTGCTCTTTCGTGATCACTTTCTCGGGGAACTCGATGGCAATGGTGAAGCCTTCGACGACGTCGTGATGCGCGCCGGCCGGCGGCTCGGCATTGACGATGACCTCAGTCAACCGCCCGAGGTCGATCAGCAGATACGCATATGCATCGAAGAACGCGGCGTCGCGTCCCTCGGCGCGCACGTAGAGCTTGAAGCGATCCTTCGGCGTAAAACCACGTTGCGCACGCGCGTCGCGGATCGTCGTAATCATCGACTGAACCGCGCGCACTAACCGCTCCGCCTCCGGATCCTCGAGCGTCTCCTCGGCCATCGGATACGGCGCCACCATGATCGACGGCTCCACGCCGCCCAGCTTCTGCCAGATCTCCTCGGTGATGAACGGCATGAACGGATGGAGCAGCCGCAGCGAACGGTCGAGCACTTCGAGGAGGACCCGTTTCGCGCGCTGCTGGTCGTCCGCCGTGCCGTGCCTGCCGAGGAGCACAGGCTTGACCATCTCGATGTACCAGTCACAGAACTCGTGCCAGAAGAATTGATAGATCGCGTTCGACGCCTCGTCGTAGCGGAAGTCGGAGAGCGCGCGATTGACCGTGCGCGTGGTCTCGTTCAGCCGCGACAGAATCCAGCGCTCGACGCTCTTCAGCTCATCGCGGTCGATCGGCTTCGCCGCGGCGATCGGCGTATCGATGTGCATCATCGCGAATCGCGACGCGTTCCAGATCTTGTTCGCGAACGCGGCGTAACCCTGCATGCGCGCCTTCGCCAGCGGGATGTCGCGGCCAGAAGCGAAGATGGCCAGCGTGAAGCGAACCGCGTCGGCGCCAAACTCGTCGATCACGTCCAGCGGATCGATCACGTTCCCCTTCGTCTTCGACATCTTCTGCCCGTGCTCGTCGCGCACGAGACCGTTGAGGAAGACCTGGCTGAATGGGGCGACGCCGGTAAAACGCAGCCCGAACATGATCATCCGCGCCACCCAGAAGAAGAGGATGTCGAAGCCGGTGATAAGGACGTCGGTCGGATAGAAAATCCGGAGGTCAGCGGTGTCGTCCGGCCATCCCATCGTCGAGAACGGCCAGAGCCCCGATGAGAACCACGTGTCGAGAACGTCCAACTCCTGCGTGATCTGCGTGTCACCGCATTGCGGACACGACGCCGGATCGTCGACCGAAACGGTCATGTGCCCGTTCGCGCAGTAGAACGCCGGGATGCGATGGCCCCACCAGAGCTGGCGCGAGATCGTCCAGTCGTGGATGTTCTCCATCCAGTTGAAATACGTGGCCTCCCAGCTTTGGGGAAGGATGCGGATCGTGCCGTTGCGCACGGCGTCGATGGCCGGCTTCGCGAGCGGCTCGATCTTCACGAACCACTGCCGCGAGATCATCGGCTCGATCACCGTCTCGCACTTGCCATGGATGCCGATCGAGTGCGTGTAATCCTTCACTTCGCGCAGCGCGCCCGATTCGCGCAGCATCTCCACGATCTTCTTGCGCGCCTCGAAGCGATCGAGTCCGGCAAACTCCGGCCCGGCATCGTCGTTCATCTTGCCGGTGTCATCGATCACCTGCAGCTGCTGCAGATCGTTGCGCTTGCCGGCTTCGTAGTCGTTCTTGTCGTGAGCGGGCGTCACCTTCACGACACCCGTTCCGAAGGCCGGATCGACGAGGATCGGATCGGCGACGATCCCAATGCGCCGGTTGGCAATCGGCAGGATGGCTTCGCGGCCGATGACATCTTTGTATCGCTCGTCGTCAGGATGAACGGCCAGCGCGGTGTCGCCGAGCATCGTCTCCGGACGAGTCGTAGCAATCGTCAGCACGCGATCCGAATCGGCGACGGGATAGTCGACGTAGTACAGCTTCGACGCGCGCTCGACGTACTCGACCTCAACATCCGAAATGGCCGTGCGGCAGTGCGGGCACCAATTCACCATGGCGATGCCGCGATAAATCAGGCCGTCCTCGTGCAGCTTCACAAACGCCGTGCGCACCGCGTGTGCGAGGCCTTCATCCAGCGTGAAACGAAGGCGCGTCCAGTCGGCGGACGCGCCGAGGCGCTTGAGCTGATCGATGATTTGATGGCCGTAGGATTCCTTCCACTCCCACACCTTCTCCACGAACTTCTCGCGGCCGAGGTCGAAGCGCGAGATGCCCTGTTTGTTCAGCTCGCGCTCGACGGTCATCTGCGTGGCGATGCCGGCGTGATCGGTACCGGGCAGCCAGAGCGTGTTGAAGCCGCTCATCCGCTTCCAGCGCACCAGGATGTCCTGGAGCGTATTGACCAGTGCGTGGCCGATGTGCAGCCGTCCGGTCACGTTCGGCGGCGGGATGACGATTGAAAACTTCGGCCGTTCGCCATCGAGGAGCGGCGTAAAGAATTCGCCCTCTTCCCAGAATGCGTAGAGGCGCTGCTCGATCGCCGCTGGTTCGTACTGTTTGGAAAGCTCTTCGGCCATGGAGCGGCGGATTATAAGTGCTGGCTGCTGAGTTGCTGAGGTACCCACGAGCCATGATCCTCGGCATTGAAACCTCCTGCGATGAAACCGCCGTCGCCGTCCTCGACGACGACGGCAACGTGCGCATCAATCTCATCGCCTCGCAGATCGAACGGCATCAGCCCTTCGGCGGCGTCGTGCCGGAGATCGCCTCGCGCGAGCATCTGCAGCATCTCTTTCCGCTCATCACGCGCGCGCTGGCCGACGCGAGTCTGAGTTGGAAAGACATCGACCGCATCGCCGTCACCGCCGGTCCGGGTCTCATCGGCGCGCTTCTCGTCGGCGTCGCCGGCGCGCAGGGCCTCGCGTATGGACTCGGCATCCCGCTCGTTCCGGTCAATCACCTCGAAGGGCACATCTTCTCGCCGTACCTGCAACGCGAAGGCGCGTCGATCCCGTTGCCGGGGCGATTTCTGAGTCTCGTTATCTCCGGCGGCCATTCGTCGATCTACGACGTTCGAGATCGCGCGATCACGATGCTCAACCGCACGCGGGATGACGCCATCGGCGAGACGTTCGACAAGGTCGCCAAGTTCATCGGCCTGCCGTATCCCGGCGGTCCGCAGATCGAGAACCATGGCAATGCTGGTCGCGTCGATCGGAAGCGCTTCCACTTCGCGCTGCCGCAGTTCAACGAGAAGTCGGCCGACTTCTCCTACTCCGGCATCAAAGCCGGCGCGATCCGCCTCGCGCGAGAGCATGGCATCAGCGCGAGCGGCGATCCGCAACTGCTGGCCGATTTCTGCGCAACATTCGAGGAAGCGCTCATCGATCAGCTATTCGATCGGCTGGATGTGATCTGGTCGCGTCTGGATGCTCCGAAGCCAACGGAAGTCGCGGTCGCCGGCGGCGTCGCCGCGAATACGGCGGTTCGCGAACGTCTGGTCGCCTGGGCGGCGAAACGCGACGTCATCGTTCGTCTCCCCGAAAAGCGCTACTGCACCGATAACGCCGCGATGATCGCCTTCGCCGCGCTGCAAAAACCGGAAGCCGCAACCGATCCGCGCCGCGTGTCCGCGCGCTCACGCGTGCAGTGAAACCTTTCCGCGCATCGTCCGTCGAACATTGTGAGCGACTGAACAAGACCTGATCTCCTACCCCTCTCCTCGAATTCGCCCCGCCATCGCTCAGGCGGGGCAATTCTTTTTTAGCGCAGAATGAGCGGATGAAACGACTCGTCGTTGCCGGCGGCAGCGGATTCATCGGTGAGCCGCTCGTCCGCCGCCTCCTCGGCCGCGGCGATGACGTCGCCGTCCTGACGCGTAACCCATCCAACGTTCGCGCCGGACGCGCAGTCGCTTGGAATCCGCCAGCGCAGGGGAGTTGGTCCGACGACGTCGCCAACGCGGACGTCGTCATCAATCTCGCCGGCGAAAACGTTGGCGGCGGGCGCTGGACCGACGAGCGCAAGAAACGAATCATGCAGAGCCGCGTCGACGCCACGAGCACTCTGGTCGAGGCGATGCCGCGCAAGCCTGATCGCACGAGGACACTCATCAGCGCGTCGGCCACCGGTTTCTACGGCAATCGCGGAGACGAATCGCTCGACGAGAATGCGCCCTCCGGCACCGGCTTCCTGGCCGAGGTCACGAAACGATGGGAAGAGCTCGCGCGTGGGGCCGAGCCGTTCGCGCGCGTCATCATCCTCCGCTTCGGCGTCGTCCTGGCGAAGGACGGCGGCGCACTCGCCAAACTCCTCCTCCCATTCCGCCTCGGCGCGGGCGGTCCGATGGGAAGCGGCCAGCAGTGGATGCCGTGGATCGATCGCGAAGACATCCTGCGCATCATCGAATGGTCGATCGATCGCGACGCAACGCGCGGCACCTACAACGCCACCGCGCCGAATCCCGCGCGCAACCGCGATTTCACCCGCACCCTGGGCCGCGTCCTGCACCGCCCGGCGTTCCTTCCTACGCCCGCTTTCGCTCTCCGCATCGCCCTCGGATCCGAAATGGCCGACGAGATGCTCCTCGGCGGACAACGCGTCCTGCCGAAACACGCACAGGACGACGAATTCGAATTTGCCTATCCCGACCTCGAGCCCGCTCTAAATCACGCCATCTCCGGCTAGAATGGCGGCCATGGCAGAAAAAGAACAAGGCACCGTCAAATGGTTCAACGACGCAAAAGGCTACGGCTTCATCGTGCGTGAGCAAGGCCCCGACGTCTTCGTCCACCACGCCTCCATCATCGCTGAAGGCTTCCGCACGCTCGGCGAAGGCGACCGCGTGGAGTTCGAAGTGGTCGAAGGGAAAAAGGGCCTGGAAGCAAAAGACGTCCGGAAAATCTCGTAGAACCGTTTTTCGCGCGGCCAAGCAACTTTCGCGTAACTTACGCTTGACTTTCGCTCCGTTACCGCCTACATTGCTCTAACGAGGCGGAAATGACGTATTTGACTGAGCGTCAGCGCGACATCCTGCAGTTCATCCGGGACTTCCAGAAGGAGCGAGGGGTCACACCGACCCATCGCGAAATCTGCGATCACTTCGGCTTCTCTTCGTACGGCACCGTCTACAAGCACCTTTCGTTGCTGCAGAAGAAAGGGCTAATCAAGCGGGACTGGAATCAGAAGCGAGGCGTGGAAGTGGTCGAGCAAACTGCGAGACCTGACGCCGCGGTTTCCACCGGCGCGCTCGAGTTGCCACTCTTCGGCTACATCGCTGCGGGCCAGCCGCTGGCAGTCGAGATCTCCGACGAAACCATCACAGTCCCCGAGCGGCTCACCAGCCGCGGCGAAAACTACGTGCTTAAGGTCCGCGGAGACTCGATGATCGACGACGGGATCATGGACGGCGATTACGTGATCATCGCCCGCCGCGAGCGCGCTGAAAACGGCGAGATGGTCGTCGCCAACGTCAGCGGCGAAGTCACTCTCAAGCGTCTCTACCGGGAAGGCGAAAAGGTTCGCCTTCAGCCTGCCAATTCGATGATGCATCCGATCTACGCCGCTGCGCGCGATGTCGCCGTGCAGGGTGTCGTCGTCGGTCTGATGCGGCGTTTCTGATCGCGAAAGTGAGGACTCAACATGGATCTCGTACTCAAACTTCGTGAAATCCGCCGACTCAAGGGTCTGAGTCAGAAGGACGCAGCGCGCCTCTCCGGTGTGGGCGAGAAGACCATCAGCTCGTTCGAGACGGGCGAGCGCGTCGGCGCGATGAAGCTCTGTCAGTTGAAGCGTCTGCTGGCCGTCTATGAAATGACGGAAGCCGAATTCTTCGGCGGCGGCGTGGAGAAGCAGATCGCACCGTGGGAGCTTGACCCGGAGCAATTCGCAACCGCGCGGCTCATCGACGAGCTGCAGTCACTCCCGAAACATTCGCAGCGCTCCTTGCTCGCGAAGTTCCAGCTCATGATCGAAACGGTCTCTGAAGTTCACGAGCCGCGGCAGAAGCGTCCGCCGCGCTACATGCGTGAGGATCCCGAGTGGGAGATGCTGGCGTCGCGGAACTGATTCGTTGCCGCTAGTGCAGCAGTTCCACGCCCTGCATGCCGACGTCCCACATTTCGACGCGGTTGCGGCCACGATGCTTCGCGGAGTAGAGCGCCTGGTCGGCGCGGTCGATCAGGATCGAAGGACTGAGCGCAACTTCCGATTCGATCGAGTCGATGCCGGCAATTCCGATCGATGCGGTGACGACCACCGAGTCGCTGCCGACTTCGAAGCGGCTCGCCGCAAGTCGCTCGCGAATCCGTTCGGCGACCACGGTCGTGTTGCCGACCTTCGTCTCCGGCAGAACCACGCAGAACTCTTCGCCGCCGTAGCGGCCCGCAACGTCGTAGACGCGGCAACTATCGCGCAGCACCTGGCCGACCGAACGAAGCACGCGGTCACCGGCGCTGTGGCCGAACGAATCGTTGACGCGTTTGAAGTGATCGATGTCCAGCATGATCAGCGACACGGGCGAGCGATGCCGCAGCGAGCGGTTCATCTCGCTGTCGATCTTCTCCATCACGTACCAGCGGTTGTAAAGACCGGTCAGCGCATCGCGCGCGGAGATTTCGGAGAGCGCGCTGTTGCGGCGAAGCAGCTCGGCGTTCGCCGTTTCGACGTTCGCCAGCTGC
>DASYJY010000085.1:0-4003 GCA_035995985.1 Thermoanaerobaculia bacterium
CCCCACCCCCACCCCCCCCCCCCCACTCCCCACCCCCCAAACTCATCATGCTCGGCGCCGCCTCGTACGCCCGCGATCTCGACGCGGAGTTAAAGCGGCACGCCTCCGAGCGCATCCTCTTTCCCGGCGCGCTCTACGGCCGCGACTACCGGACGCTACAGCGCAACGCGCTCATCTACATTCAGGCCACCGAAGTCGGCGGTACTCATCCCGCCATGATCGAGGCGATGGCCTCGGGTGGCTGCGTCCTCGCGCACGACACGCCCGAAAACCGGGAAGTGGGAGGAGATTCAGTCGGTTACTTCACCCTGCGTCCCTCCCAAACTCTTTCAGGCACACTTCGAGAATTCCTCGAATCGCCGGCCTTGCGCGAGCAGATGAGGATCGCTGCCCGGGCTCGTGCAGGCGAGCGGTATAGCTGGAGTGCGGTAACGGACGCGTACGAGCGGCTTTTTGCCGAAATCGTCCGGCACTAGACGGGCTCGGATTCATTTCCGTATACCGGACGGACGCCAGTGCAGTACATTCGACGGATTCGTTCCAGATCGTCCCGGTGGCCAAGAGGTTGAATGCTTAAAGAAAAAGCGCGCATGATCGCGAGGGTCGTCTACGTTGCCGACCTGGCGCTCACGACGGCTGCCTTCTTCGCGGCGTTCTTCATCCGCGATCTCATCCTCCCGAAGATCGCGCCCGAGCAGTTTCCGACCGGCCTCTTCCCGCTGCGCGACTACATCAAGCTCTATCCGGTCGTCCTCATCCTCTGGTCGGTCCTGCTCTTCAGCTACCACAGCTACCACAGCCACCGCACCGTCCCGCTGCTGCGCGAGGTGTTGACGGCGATCCGCGTCGTCTTCGTCGGCAACGCCATCCTGGCCACGCTCGCCTACCTCCTGCCGCTGCGTCAGCTCTCGCGCGCCTGGTTCGTCCTGTTCGGCATCCTCGCGGCGCTGCTGCTGGTGCTCGAAAAAGTGCTGGTGCGCGTCGCCGCCCGCTACGTCCGCGCGAAGGGGATGAACTATCGAACGATCCTCATCGTCGGTACCGGCCGCCGCGCGATCGAGGTGGCCCGCACGGTCGAAGGACACAAATACTGGGGCTACAAAATCCTCGGCTTCGTCTCCGACGGACATCGCCTCTCGAACGGCTGGGCGCGTTTCCGCGTGTACGGCAGCGTTCCCGATCTTCGCCGGCTTCTCGAAGGCGGCCAGTTCGCCGAGCCGGTCGACGAGATCGTCTTCGCCGTGACGCGCAAGAAGCTCGACGAGATGAAACAGATTTTCCTGATGTGCGAGGAGCTCGGCATCCGCGCCCGCGTGGCCATGAACTTCTTCCCGAATCGGGTCGCTCGGGTGGAGCTGGAAGAGCTGGAAGGCATTCCGTTCCTCACCTTCACCACGACGCCGTCGAACGAGTCGCAGCTCGCACTCAAACGCTTGCTCGACGTTGCCGTCTCGATGCTGCTCCTGCTGCTCGCGCTTCCCGTCATCGGCATCGCGGCGATCGCGATCAAGCTCTCATCGCCCGGCGCGGTGCTCTTCAAACAGAAGCGGATGGGGCTGAACGGCCGGGTCTTCACGCTCTTCAAGTTCCGGACGATGTTCGAGGATGCGCACGAACGCCGCGGTGAGGTCACTCATCTGAACGAGATGACTGGACCCGTTTTCAAATCGAAGTCTGATCCGCGCATCACCGCCGTCGGCCGCGTCCTGCGCAAGTTCTCCCTCGATGAGCTGCCGCAGCTCTGGAACGTGTTCAAAGGCGACATGAGCCTGGTCGGTCCGCGCCCGCCGATCCCCGAGGAGGTCGCGGCGTATCACCGGTGGCATCGGAGACGGCTGTCGATGAAGCCGGGGCTGACGTGCCTCTGGCAGGTGAGCGGACGGAACAACGTCGACTTCGATCGCTGGATGCAGCTCGATCTGCAGTACATCGACAACTGGTCGCCGTCGCTCGATCTGAAGATCCTCCTGCGCACGATTCCAGCGGTGTTGTCGGGCCGCGGCGCGTCGTAGTGCGACAATCGCGCGGTTGACTCTCCGCCGCGCACTCACCCTCCTCTGTCTGGCCGCAATCGTCGGCCTTGGTGTGGCCTCGCGGCTGCTGGAGCTGCCGTTCATCGATCGAGGGTGGGCCGCAACGACGATGGCGAGATATCCCGACCGCCGCTGGCCCGACTACCCGCTGTTCCTTCAAGGCGTTCGCGAGCACACGAAGCCGGGCGATACGATCGCCGTCATCGTTCCGTCGATGAATTGGGATGGCGGCTATTCGTACGCGTACTACCGCGCCAGCTACTTTCTGACCGGGCGCGAGGTCCTTCCGCTCCTGACGCCGGAGAACGTCCCGCTGCAGGAGAACTTTCGCGCCGCGAACTATGTCGCCGTGTTCGGAGTCGGTCTGCGGAGTCCGGCTGATGTCGTGTGGCGCGGCGGACGCGGCGCGCTGTTGAGGCTGCGGCAGCGATGACCGCAACTCTCATCGCCATCCTGAG
Organism: Thermoanaerobaculia bacterium; assembly: GCA_035995985.1. Taxonomy (GTDB): domain Bacteria; phylum Acidobacteriota; class Thermoanaerobaculia; order Gp7-AA8; family Gp7-AA8; genus JADGNZ01. The sequence continues at coordinate 2,492 of DASYJY010000085.1, forward strand.
CTTCGCCGTCCTCGGCATTCCCAGCACGCTCGCGATCGATCGACGCGCCCGAGGACCGCTGCTGGTGGGAACGGCGTTTCTGTATGGCAGCGGGACGATGTATCTCGTCCTCCTTACGCTCTCCATCTCCCACATTCCCTGGACCCTGATAAGCGTCACGATCGCGTCGCTGATCGTCTTTTGCGCCGCTGCATTCATCGGGCGACGACGAGCTGGCGACGTTGCCAGTCATCAGACAACGCCACATCTGCTCGATCTCGTCACCCTCTTCACGATCGTCTGCTACGCGCTCTATGCCACGCTCGCGCCGGTGTGGGAGTGGGATTTCTGGGCAATCTGGGGTTTGAAAGCGCGGACGTTCCTCGAGATCGGTGGCATCGACTGGCGTTTCCTCGAGAGCCGCTGGAACACGTTCGCGCATCCCGACTATCCGCTGCTCGTGCCGCTGAATTACGACTTCGTGGCGCTGCTGAACGGCGGATGGAGCGATCGCTGGATGGGATTGCTCTGCGTCGCCTGGGCCGTCGCGCTGGCGCTGGTCGCGCGTTCGCTGGCTGCGCGGGAGACGACGCCGTTCTTCGCAGCGTTGCTCGCGTTGCTGGTCGCAGCGCTCGGATTCAGCCGCTACGTCGGCCTCGCGGAAGGAGCGCTCATCGCATTCGGCGGCGCCGGCGTTCTCTTCGTTCGCGCCGCATTGATCGAGGACGACGACGCTTCCTGGCGCCACGCAGCGCTGATGCTCGGCTTCGCCGCGAACTGCAAAAACGAAGGATTGGCGCTGCTCGTCGCGGTGACGATCGCCGTTGTAGCGACCTCGTGGTCCCGACTTCGCAAACTGACGCCGGCGTACGCGCTCGCCGCGCCGTGGCTGATCCTGCGCGCCGCGCACACGCTCCCGACGGACATAGCCCAAGGCTCGACCGTCTCACGCCTCCTCGCACGCCTGCCGCATGCGCACCAGATCCTCATGTTTCTCGCGGAGCAGTTGTACGCGCCGTGGTTCTGGGTGGCGGTCCTGATCGGCGTTCTGCTCGCGCCTTCGGCGGCGCGGCGGCGCGAGCGATTCGTCGTCCTCGTCACCTCGATCCAGTGCCTCTTCTTCGTCGCCGTCTACTTCATTACGCCGAACGGCCTGCGCTGGCATGTGCTGAGCTCGTGGCCGCGGCTCACCGTGCAGATCGCCGTTCCCATCACCTTCGCGGTCTTCCTCATGCTTGCGAATTCGTTGCGGCCCGAGGAAGATGCGCCGCATGCCGAAGCTCGATTTGACGAGTGACGAATTCCGCTCCGCCGGCCACAAGCTGATCGACTGGGTTGCCGACTACCTCGACGGCGTCGATCAGTACGACGTCCTCTCGCGCGTGAAGCCGGGCGAGATCGAGAAACAGTTCGCCGCGAAACCCAGCATCGACGGGCGTCCGTACGAGGCGATCCTCGCCGAGGTCGACGAGAAGATCATGCCGGGCATTACGCATTGGAACCATCCCGCGTTCTTCGCCTACTTCTCGATCA
>DASYJY010000086.1:0-5710 GCA_035995985.1 Thermoanaerobaculia bacterium
CGCCGCGTTTGTCGATGAACTTCGCTACCGGCGATTCTGGTCCCGTGGGTTCGAGTAGCTCGAGGTTCGCATCGCCGGCGGAGAGAAACGCCGTCCGTACGCCTTGCGGGGCCACCGTTTCGACGTGATCGATCGTGAGCCCGAGGGCAGCGTAAATTTTGGAAGCATCGAGTGACTTCACCGCGATACCAATGTGGTCGAGCGTCGGTTTGTTCATCAGACTCCCTTCACGTCCGCGCCCCAGATGTGTTTGTGCAATTGCGTTTGCAGGCGCGCCGGTACGCGGTCGGCGAGCATCCATTCTGCCAATGGTTTGAGGTCGATCTCTCCCCAGACCGGCGAAAAGAGAATCGTGCGGCCCGCCAGATTGCGCTGCTCGATCACGCCGCGGGCCCATTCGTAGTCGCCGCGATCGGCGATGACAAACTTGATCTCATCGTGCGGCCGAAGGTTATCGAGATTCGGCCAGTAGTTCTTTTCCGCCTCGCCCGAGCCGGGACATTTCACGTCGAGGATGATTTTCGCGCGGCGGTCGACCGGCGCGATGTCGATCGAACCGGACGTTTCGATCAGCACCTCGCGTCCGTCATCGCAAAGCCGTGCGATCAGATCGAACGCTTCCTTCTGCGCCAGCGGCTCGCCTCCCGTCACTTCGACGAGCTCGCAGCCGTAGCTCTTCACGCTTGCGATCACATCGTCGATCGACATCTTCTCGCCGCCGGTGAATGTGTATTCCGAATCGCACCAGCGGCAGCGCAGATTGCAGCCGGCCAGGCGCACGAAAACGCACGGCCGCCCGGCATGCGTCGACTCGCCCTGAATGCTGTGGAAGATCTCGGTGACACGAAGCACGGCGCGAATCATGCGCGATGTCACGCTTGCTGCACAATTGCACCGCGTGGCCGAATCCGTTCCCATCGCTGACTACGCCGCCATCGGCTGCACGCGCTCGGTGGCGCTCGTCTCCCGCGCAGGCTCGATCGACTGGTTGTGCTGGCCGCGTTTCGATTCCGCATCGATCTTCGGACGCCTGCTCGATATCGACAAAGGCGGCTTCTTCGCGATTCGCCCGTCGATCGAACACGAGGCGCAGCGATGCTACGTCGACGGCACTAACGTCATCGAGACGACATTCACCACGACCTCCGGCACCGCAAAACTGCTCGATCTGATGCCGGTCATGACCGAGGACGCGAAGCGGAAAACGCTGACGCCATTCCGCCAACTGCTGCGCCGCATCGAAGTGATCGACGGCGAGATGCCGATCGAAATCATCTACGCGCCGCGCCCCGACTACGCCCGCATCACTCCTCGTCTTACGTGTCGCGGCGACTCCATCCACTGCGGCTGGGGAGCGCAGGTACTGAATCTTCGCAGCGATGCGAAGTTCGAGATTAGCGACGGCACCGCAACGGCGCGCGTGACGTTGCAGGCCGGCCAGTCGCTCACCTTCGCCCTCGGCTTCGACGATCACACGCCGGCCGTTCTGCCGTCGATTACCGACGACGCCATCGAGCGCACCGTAAAATTCTGGCGCGACTGGTCATCGCAACTGACCTACGATGGTCCGCATCGCGCGCTCGTCCTCCGTTCGGCGCTCGTCCTGAAACTGCTGACGTACGCACCGACCGGCGCCATCGTGGCCGCGCCGACCACGTCGCTCCCTGAATCGATCGGCAGCGTCCGCAACTGGGACTATCGCTACTGTTGGCTGCGCGATGCCTCGTGGACTGTGACCGCGCTTTACGACTGCGGCTTTTCCAATGAAGGCTCCGCGTTTCTCGACTGGCTGCTCTACTCGACGCGCCTGACGCATCCGCATCTGCAGATGCTTTACGACGTCTTCGGCGAGTCACAGGTACCGGAGAAAACGCTCGACCACCTCGCCGGATACCGCGGCTCGCGTCCGGTCCGCATCGGCAACGATGCTCACGGCCAATTCCAACTCGACGTCTACGGCGAGCTCCTCGGCGCGGTCGAAGAGGCAACGCGCCGCGGTGAAGAGCTCGATCGCGACGTGCAACATCTCATCCGGCGCCTCACCGAAATCGTCTGCGCCCGCTGGCAGGAGCCGGACGCCGGCATCTGGGAAAAACGCGGCGGCCCGCGCCAGCACGTGCACGGCAAAGTGATGGCCTGGTCCGCGCTCGACAGCGCGCAACGCATCGCCAAACGCTGTCACGTCAAGATCGATGACGCGCGCGTCGAAAGCGTGAAAGCCGCGATCAAAGAAGCGGTCCTGACGCGCGGCTTCAGCACGCGACGCAACAGTTTCACCGGCATCTTTGACGACGAGGAAGTCGACGCCAGCCTTCTCTTCATCGCCCGCGTCGGCTTCATCGATCCCACCGACCCGCGCATGCTCGGAACCATCGAGGCGATCCGCGCGGACCTCGGCCACTCCGGTCTGATCTACCGCTACGACACCCGTGAAACCGACGACGGCCTCCCCTCCGGTGAGGGAGCCTTCCTCGCCTGCAGCTTCTGGCTCGTCGAAGCGCTGGCCCTGGCCGGCCGCGTCGACGAAGCGCGGACGCTCTTCGACGACATCGCCCGCCGCGGCAACGACGCCGGCCTCTTTTCCGAGGAGATCGACGTGCAGACCGGCGAGCTGCTGGGCAACTTTCCGCAAGCGCTCACGCACATCGCGCTGCTCACCGCGGCGCTCTGTTTGGCGCAAGCGGAGGAGAAGGGGAAGGCGGAGCCGCGTAGCACGTGATCGCTGTCATCCTGAGCCGCCGGAGCCGAGGAGCGCGAAGCGCGAGCGGCGGAGGACGGTCGAAGGACCCCCTCAGTGCTTGCATCGTGAGTCACCGCCGCCCGACCAGTTATCTGGCAGGGGGGTCCTTCGACCGTCCTTCGGCGTTCCGCGCTTCGCGCTCCAACGCCTTCGGCGGCTCAGGATGACAATCACGACACACCGTAAAACGCCCCAATCGTGGCGCCGTACAACACATGCGCGACGAGCAACACCAGCGGTGTTTTTCCGCCGTAGTTCGTGACGAAGAATCCCGGCGGCTCGAGCAGGCGCGTCGGCTCGGGGCCGCGAAAGTCCGACACCATTCGCGGGTGGACGCCGGGCAGAATCGGCAGCAGCACGGCCACGATGAACATCCCCTGCAGAGTGCCGAGGAGTGCGCCGTACCACCAGGTCGCAGCGTGAATGTTTTCGAAGAAGAGGGCGTATGCGATCGCAAAAATCCAGCCGTTGATCAGGTGAAGCGCGAGCCCGATCACCTTCGCACGATCGCGGTCGGGCGTGAACATCGTGCCGATGATGAACGGGATGTCGATGCGCGTCAGGCCGAGCGACTGCGCGGCGACGGTCAGGCTGGTGAGCAGCACCGTCGCTGCGAATCCCCAGAGCAGAATCGAGGAGATGTTCATGGCGGCTGATCCCTGCGTAGCGCGTGCCGTTTTCGCCGCTTGCCGCGCACATGCGCATCGTCTATCCTCCGCCCGCCGGCCGGGGAATAGCACCGAAACCCGCTTCTGTTCGTGCCGGTCTGATGTCCAGGCCCTTAGCTCAGTTGGTTAGAGCGCTACCTTGACACGGTAGAGGTCAGCGGTTCGAGTCCGCTAGGGCCTACCATGATGACCATCGATCGCCGGCCACCGCCGGCGTTTTTCTTATGGGCCGAAAAGCACGCCAGAAACAGACTCGCACCGCGGCCGTGCCGGTCGTCGCCGCCGCTCCGGACGCTCCGCCGCCGGCGCGCTGGGGCGCGCGCGAATGGACGATCGCCGCGCTGCTCATCGCGATCACATTCATCGTCTTCGGTCAGGTGACCACGCACTCGTTCCTGAATTTCGACGACGGTCAGTTCCTCACCGAAAACCAGCATGTCCTGAACCGCGACATTTCCTGGGCGTTGACCTCGGCGGACATCAGCTGGCTGCCGCTGACGTGGCTCTCGCACATGCTCGACGTGACGATCTGGGGGCAGCGCGCCGGGATGCATCTCCTCACGAGCGTTTTCCTGCACGCGATCAGCACGCTGCTTCTCTTCCTGGCAATGCGTCAACTGACGCGCGCGCCATGGCCGTCCGCGTTCATCGCGGCGCTCTTCGCCATCCATCCGATGCACGTCGAGTCGGTTGCGTGGGCCGCGGAGCGGAAGGACACGTTGTCCACCCTCTTCGCCATGCTCGCGCTCTGGCTCTACGCGCGCGCGCCGCGGCGGATGCTCGGCGTGACGATCGCGATGGCGCTGTCGCTAATGGCGAAGCAGATGTACGTCACGCTGCCGTTCGTCTTTCTCCTGCTCGACGTCTGGCCGCTCAACCGCCTGCGCACGATCGATGATGTTTCGCGTCGCGCGGCCGAAAAGTGGCCGCTGTTCGTGCTCACGATCGCCGGCGCCGTCGTCGCCGTCATCGGCCAGCGAAGCGCGAACGCGATGCAGTCGATGACTTCCGTGCCGATGCCGGTCCGCATCGCGAACGCGCTCCACGCGTACGCCACGTACGTGTGGAAACTTTTCGTCCCGATCGACATGGCGCTGCCCTATCCGCTCGTGCACGTTTCTTTGGGCGCCGCGTTTCTTCCGCTGCTGATCCTCGCCGCGATTACGGCAGCCGTTTTCGCCGCGCGCCACACCGCCCCTTACCTCGCCATCGGCTGGCTCTGGTTCCTCGGCACGCTCATTCCGGTCATCGGCATCGTCACCATCGGAACGCAGTCGATGGCCGACCGCTACACCTACTTTTCGTATATCGGCCTTTTCATCGCGCTCACATTCGGCGCGCTGCATCTCGCTGCGCGCTTTCGGATTCCTGCGCAGGTCCTGGCAGCGATCGCAGTCGTGGCGGTCGCCGCGTACGCCGCAGTGGCGTTCCACCAGCTTCGCTATTGGAAGAATTCGGAGACGCTCTTCGCGCATACGCTCGAGGTCACGGCCGACAACTCCGCCGCCGAATACCTGCTCGGACAAACGTTGCAAACGACGAAGCCCGATGAGGCCATGCTCCACCTGCAGCGGTCCATCGATCTGACGCTGCCCGCACTCAAAGCGCAGGGCGCGAAAGCTCCCGATTGGTTTCCGCAAGCCTACGTCGGCATGGGGACGGCTCTGGTGATGAAAGCGCGCGCGATGCCCGACTCGGCGGTGCGAACGGCGCTGCTCCGCGGCGCGATTACCAACAACCGCTTCGCGCTGTCGCTCGATCCGGAGACGCCGCACGCGAAGAACAACCTCGCCCTTGCCACGCAGATGTTGCCGCACAATCCGCGGCAGGACGAGTACGACAGGTATCTGGACGAGGGCACGAAGTTCTCGCAGGCCGGCCGCTACGACGATGCCGTGAGCCAGTACCGCCTCGCGGCCGAGCTCTTCCCAAAATCCGTCGAAGCCCACATCTACCTCGGCCTCGGCCTGCTCCAGGCAAAAAAGCCCTCCGAAGGCGTCGCCGAGCTCCGCGCCGCGCAAGCGATCTCGCCCACGGAAGCAAACGACTTCCTCACCAACGCGCTGCACATGCCTGCGAACGCGAGGAACCTCGACGCCTTCATCGCGCAGGCGGCGGCGCAGTAGGCACAAAGGCGCGCAACGAATGGAGCGCTGGCGTCCTCGCCGGCTTCCATGAGAAGGCACTATTAGTCAAGGGCGCCGACGTGGCGGCGCCACGATTTCTGAAGCTTCGTCGTGACCCTGCTTCCATTCGCACTCTGAATGAACGTCGTCGACGCTCGGTGCATGCTGAGGTCCGA
>DASYJY010000087.1:0-3470 GCA_035995985.1 Thermoanaerobaculia bacterium
CGAAATCCGCACATCGCGCGATGCATCGATCGAGATGTTGTCCGCTACCCCAAAAGCTCATCGAGCGCGGCGAGCAGCGTGTCGGACTCGTACGGCTTCTGCAGGTAGCCGACTTTCTTTCCGGCCGGTGCGTTCGTGAGCAGGTCCTGGTCGCCGTGGCCGGTGGAGAAGAGGACCGGGAGGTCGGGCCAGCGCGCGGCGATCTGTTCGTAGACCTGCATGCCGTCGAGATCGGGGAGGCCGAGGTCGAGGATGACGGCGTCCGGGAATCGGGCCGCGATGCGGGCGACGGCTTCGGTGCCGAGGCGCACCCAATCGGTGGCGATGCCTTCGAAATCGAGAATGGCCACAAGGCCGGCACCGACAGATTCGTCGTCTTCAACCAACGTCACGCGCATGGCAGGACGTACGCGGCGCGATGGCGATGGTTGCGGCGGCATAAGGACTGACTCCGACGGCGCTGCCGGAATCAGGATGTGAAACGTCGTGCCTTCGCCGAGCGTGCTCTCCGCGTAGATGTGTCCCTGGTGCTGTTGCACGACCTGCGACGCGACGGCGAGACCGAGGCCCGTGCCGCCGAATTTCTTCGTGGTGAAGAGCGGCTCGAAGATGTAGTGCAGCGTGTCCTGCGGGATGCCCACGCCGGTATCGGAGATCGAAAAATGGACCGCGGGGATGGGGGTGGGATTGCCGTCGTTCATCGCGTCGCCGGAAGCGCGGACTTCCAGCCGGCCGCCGTTGGGCATGGCGTGATGCGCGTTGACGACGAGGTTGGCGAAGACCTGCCGGAGTTGATGCGCGTCGGCGAGCATGGTCAGCGACGGCTCCGCCTCGGTAGTGACGGTGACCAGCGGTCCGGCCAGTTGAACGAGCTCCGGCTCGAACGCATGCAGCCATTCGGCGACGTTGACGGGAGCGCGGGTTGGTTCGCCGATGCGCGTGAAGCGAAGGATTTCCTGCGTGATCCGTTTGCCGCGGGCGACGGCGTCGGCGATCCGCGGGGCAGCCACTTTTACGGCGGGATCGGAGCCGGCGCGTTTGGTGAGCAGATCGATGAACGGCTGGATGCCCATGAGCACGTTGTTGAACTCGTGCGCCACCGACGCGGCCAGACGTCCGAGGCTGGAGATGCGCTCGGCCTGGAGGAGACGGTTTTCGAGGCGAAGCCGTTCGCTTTCATCGACGACGCGCGGCAGATCGAGAGTATCGAGCGGCGTCGAGACAATGACGAACCCGTCGATCGTTCCGTCGTCGTCGCGAAGCCCGCAGGCCGTGATGAATGACAGGCTGTTGTGCTCGGGGCTGCGCCGGCCGCCCGACCAGATCCCTTCCTTGCGCACCACGGCGAACAGTTCCGACACATCGTGGTCGGGTAGGACCGCGGCGAGCGTCCGCCCGGTGACGCGTGAGGCCGTGCCGCCAAACAACCTGTCCGCGGCCGGATTCGAAAAGACGATTGTTCCGCCATCGTCGGTCGCGAGGACCGCCTGGCTGATGGCGTTCAGCAGAGCGTCAGCAGTGAACATAGTTGCCCGGCGCACACGACGAACCGGTGGATAAGGGTAGCGGGTTGCCTTGGAGACTTCGCAGCATATACTTACCTCCGTAGTGAAACAAGAACGAGTACTCATCGTCGAAGACGACCGCGCCGCCGAGCTGATCCTGAGGATCCCGCTGGAGCGCGAAGGATTCGCTGTCGATTTCGTGGAAGAGGGCTACGCCGCCATCGAGAAGTTGCGCGCGCATGACTACTCCGCAGTCATCCTCGATCTCATCATTCACCGCGGCTTGAATGGATTCGGCGTGCTGAACTTCATCGATCTGGAGCAGCCAACGCTGCTCGATCGCGTTTTCCTGATGACCGGAATGTCGGAGCAGACGGTGATGAACACCGCACCGCAATTGCTCTCGCGGCTTTTCCGGAAACCGTTCAGCTACCGCAAACTCGTCGCCGCGGTGGTGGCGGTGGTGCGGCCGCATACCGCTCAATCGGAAGAGCAGCAAAAGCGGATGCTCGTCGTCGACGACGACACGCTGTCCGCCGAGCTGGTGGCGGTGTTCGGACGCCGCATCGGAATGGCGGTCGACATCGCCGAGAACGGGCGCGAAGGCATCGAGCACATCGCCAATGCGCACTACGACGCCGTGGTGCTCGATCTGCTCATGCCCGGTATCGACGGCTTCGGCGTCCTCGAGTACCTCGACCGCTGCAAGCCCGAAGTGATGGCGCGCACGATCATTTCCAGCGGTCTGCCCGAGAAGTATCGGGAACGCGTGGCGCGCTACAACGTGTGCGGTGTGGTTGCGAAACCGCTCGATCATCGTGCGCTTCAGGAGATGCTGGCCCACTGCATTTCCGATGCAAGTGCGAAACATGGGCCGAAGCAGGCCAACGGATCGTAGCGCTGCGCGAACGCAGCGCTACGATCCAGAACCATTAGTGTGAGCTGGTCTGCGACTGGATGCGCATCCCGTAGAACGAGCGGTAGACGAAAATCATCGAGATCACGAAGAAGACGACCGACAGAATCCGCGTCAGTCCCTGCTGTCCGTTCTTCGTCATTTCCACCGCCAGCTCGACCGCCAGCAGGCCAAAGAGCGTCGTGAACTTGATGACCGGATTCATGGCCACCGACGAGGTGTCCTTGAACGGATCGCCGACTGTGTCGCCGATGACGCAGGCGGCGTGCAGCGGCGTTCCCTTTTCCTTCAACTCCACTTCCACGATCTTCTTGGCGTTGTCCCACGCGCCGCCGGCGTTGGCCATGAAGATGGCCTGGTAGAGACCGAAGAGCGCGATCGAGATCAGGTAGCCGATGAAAAAGAACGGCTCGAAACAGGCGAAGGCGAGCGTCGAAAAGAAGATCGTCAGGAAGATGTTGAACATCCCCTTCTGCGCGTACTGCGTGCAGATGGCCACGACCTTCTTCGAATCCTCGACCGAGGCCTTCGTCGCGCCGGCGTCGAGATGCATGTTCGCTTTGATGAACTCGACCGCGCGATAGGCGCCGGTGGAAACAGCCTGCGTCGATGCGCCGGTGAACCAGTAGATGACGGCGCCGCCGACGACGAGGCCGAGCAGGAACTGCGGATGGAGCAGCGACAGCTTGTCCGTATCGACAGTGAGCTTGTTCGTGAGCATGACGATGATGGAGAAGATCATCGTCGTCGCGCCGACGACCGCCGTGCCGATGAGCACCGGTTTGGCGGTGGCTTTGAAGGTATTACCCGCTCCATCGCCTTTTTCGAGCTGATACTTGGCGTTTTCAAAGTCGGGGTTGAAGCCGAAGTTCTTTTGGATGTCTTCCTTGATGCCCGGACGATTTTCAATCTGGCTTAACTCATAGACCGACTGGGCGTTGTCTGTGACCGGGCCATAGCTATCGACGGCAATGGTCACCGGCCCCATGCCCAGGAACCCGAAGGCCACGAGGCCGAATGCGAAAATGGGAGCGGCGAAGAGAAACTTC
>DASYJY010000088.1:0-5230 GCA_035995985.1 Thermoanaerobaculia bacterium
CTCATTCCTTCGCGGCTGAAACCGCCACTTTCGAAATGCTCTTCCCCGCAGCGGCGAGAATGACCGCCGCGACGTCCTTCGGACGCGACAGCATGGGAACGTGACTCGTCGGCAGTGACGTGACCTGGGCGTTGATCTTCCTCGCCATCGCGCGCTCGACGTCGGGTTGGATCATCCGGTCCTTTTCCGCGACGACGTACCAGGACGGCTTCGTCTTCCACGCGGCGTTCGTCACCTTCTCGTCGAAGGCCTTGCCGAAGATGGGCCCCTGCGTCACGGCCATCACTTCCGTCTTCGCGGCGGGCAAGTCCGACGCGAAGTCGTGGGCGACTCCCTCGGAGGTCAGATAGAGGTAGCCGGCAGGATCGGGATAGACGCTGGAGAATCCGGGTGGTGGCGGCGCCGCCTTCCCGAGGTCGTTGGAGGACTCGCCCACGTCCGGCGCGAACACGGCGACGTACACCAGCGCGGCGACCTTGTCGCTCGCTCCTGCCTCGGTGATCACGGTGCCGCCCCACGAGTGGCCAACCAGGATGACAGGCCCTTTCTGCGCGTCGATCGCGCGCTGTGTTGCCGCCACATCATCCGCGAGCGAGGTGAGCGGGTTCTGCACGGCGACGACGTGCAGACCTTTAGCCTCGAGCAACGGAATCACTTTGTCCCAGCTCGATCCATCGGCGAATGCGCCGTGGACGAGAATCACCGTCTTCTCCCGTTTCTCCTGAGCAACAGCCGAAGCGCCCAGCAGCATCAATGCAAGAATCGACCTGGTCATGCGGTATTCCTCCTTGTGGCGATGGGATGCGGTTGCGGGGCACTGGTTCGTCCCGCAAGTTCAAAACACTTTTCCAGATCAGGAACAGTCGTTACAGGATCTCGTCGATGGTGTGGATCGCTCCGTCGGGACGGACTTCACCAACACCAACGGTAATGATTCGATTCAGATATGCGTATCTTTCCGTCGAGGTTTCGAATCTCGGGAGCGTTCGAAAATAATAGCGCGCGGGATCGATCGCTTCTCCACGGCCGAGCGCGGCGATGACATCGGGCGGGCCATGGCGCAGCCCCTGAAACGTCATGTGGATCAGCGCATGATCGTCGGTCTCGAGCGTGACGCGTAGATCGAGCTCCAGGACGCCGTCGTCGCGCAGCAGCAACCAGTCACCACCTCCGGACAGAACCTTGCCGCGAAGTCGCGGACCTTCAAAGTCGCCTCCCGTCACGGGAATGATGCTGCGAATGCCATGCGGGACAGCACCAAGCTTTTGCGGTGGAGCTGCGGCAATTCTCACTGTCATCAATGGTCGCGAGTGCAAGGCGGTTTCTCTCCGTCAATTGCGTGCATCGTTAATGAAGTTCCAAACAGAACGCTCAGTGCGCTGCGAGGAAGTCCTGCACCGCGGCGATCGTCGCCGCGGGCGCTTCCTCCATCAGCCAGTGGCCGGCGTTCGGCACGACGAGTTCCTGCACGTTCGTCGCCGCGTTGCGCATGACGACCGCCACGTTGGCGCCGAAGGCCTTCGCGGCGCCGATGGCGAGCACCGGCATCGCCAGCTTCGTCTCCATCGCCTTGAGGTTGTCGGCCTCGTCCTTCTGGCCGATCGCGAGGAACTGGGCGAACGCGGAATGCATCGCGCCGGGCCTGGCGTAGATCGCGGCGTAGTGGCGGCGGGTCGCTTCGTCGATCTTCGACGGGTCGCCGGCGAACTCGTTCCAGAAGCGGTCGAGGTAGATGCGCTCGCGGCCGGCGACCAGGCGCTCGGCGTCCGGGCCGCCGAAGTTGAAGTGCCACAACGCGGGCAGGCGCACGATCTGGTTCCACGGCGGGATGCCGGGCACTGGCGAGTCCATCACGACCAGGCGGCTTGTCTTGTCCGGATAGCGCGCCGCGTAGGCATACGCGACCATCGTGCCGATGTCGTGGCCCACGATGTCGGCGCGGTCGATGCCGAGCTTGTCGAGGACGGCGCGGATGTCGCCGGCCTGCGTCCACTTGTCGTAGCCGCCGGCGGGGTGCGAGGACAGGCCCATGCCGCGCAGGTCGGGCACGACGACGGTGTGGTCCTTCGCGAGCTCGGCGGCCATCGGCGACCACATGTCGCCGGTGTTGCCGAAGCCGTGGATCAGCACGACCGCGGGCCCGTGGCCGCCGACGCGGACGTTGATCGTCGCGTCGGCGTTCACCACCTGCGAGCTGCGGAAGTCGGCCGGGAAGGGCGTGGGCGCGGCGTGCGCCGACAGGGCGCCCAGCGCCAGGCTGGCGGCGAGGCCGGCCGCGACTCGGCGGAAGCGGCGGGAGAACGTGGACGAAACGGTTGCGGACATGATCGGCTCCTTAGGGTGGGGGGACGGGCATCCCGGATTCGAGGACGTTCGCCGGATGCCGTGACGCCAGTCTTTAAGGGAGTCGCTCACCAACGTCCCGCCGTCGCCCCGCCATCGATCGGCAGGACTACGCCCGACGTGAACTCGGCGTCCGCGAGATAGAGCGCCGCGTCGACGATCTGGGCGACATTGCCGATCCGCTTCATCGGCGACATCGTCTTCAGAAACTCGTGCGTCGCCGGATCGTGCATCGGCGTATCTATGACTCCAGGCGCGATCGCATTGACCCGAACGCCTTTCGGCGCCAGCTCGAGCGCAAGCGCGCGAGTCGCCTGGTCGATACCGCCTTTGATGAGGACGGCGAGGAGCGCAGGAACGTTCGCTTGTGGCTGACTCGCAAGGCTTGCGGTGATGTTGATGATCGAGCCGGAACCGCGCTCGGCCATGTGGCGCGCGGCTTGCTGGCTCGGATAGAAGAAGCCCTTCAGGTTCGTGCTGATCATCTGCTCGACGTCGTCGACGACGTAGTCGGCGGTCGGCTTTGCGATGAAGACGCCCGCATTGTTGACGAGCACGTCGACGTGCCCGAATCGTTCGAGCGCTACCTCGAACAAACGCTTGCCGACTTCGGGTCGGCCGATGTCCCCTTCGACCGGGACGAAGCGGTCGGGCGAGCCGAGCGTGCCTTGAACCTTCTTCAGGCGCGATTGCGTGCGTGCGTTGGCAATGACCACATAACCGCGGTCGAGAAATGCCTGAGTCAGCGCCAGGCCGATTCCACTCGAGGCTCCCGTCACGATCGCGGTCTTCGTGCCCATCTGCATCCTCCGTTGTCGCTCTCGTGCGACGCGGGGGAGTGTCTAGCCTTCGACGGGTTTCCATGAGACGGAAAATGATGGAATCTGTTTTGCAGGAGTGACAAAATCTCCACATGACCGACCTCAACGAGATCGCGGTCTTTGTCTCTGTCGCGCAGCTCGGCAGCTTTACCGGGGCTGCACGCGCGCTTTCGATGCCAGTGTCGACGGTCAGCCGGCGGATTGCCGATCTCGAACAACAGCTCGGCGTGACACTGATACAGCGGACGACGCGAAAGCTCACATTGACGGCGCAAGGACGCGACTACTTCGATCAATGCAGCGAGCCGCTCGCGCACCTCTACGATGCCGAACGCGTGCTGACCCACAGCCAGCGCCAGCCCGAGGGCATCCTGCGCATCTCCGTGCCGGTGATCCTCGGCGATCCGGTTTTTCTTGGCTTTCTTTCCGACTTCCTGCGCAACCATCCGCGCATCCGCCTCGACCTGTTCATCACGAACCAGATGCTCGACCTCGTGGCGGAGAGCATCGACGTGGCGCTGCGCATCGGTGAGCTCAAGAGCTCAAGCATCGTCGCACGCAAACTTGGCACCACCGTGCGGTACGTCGTCGCCGCGCCGGCCTATCTCGCCGGCCGCGCGCGGCCCCGCGAGCCGGCGGAGCTAGCCGAGCACGCGTGCGTGCTGCTCAATGCCGTCAACAACGAGGCCGAGTGGGAGCTGGTGAATGACCGACATCGTGCGCGCGTCCGTGTCATCGGCGCCGCCGCGAGCCGGGATTTTCAGTCGCTCAGCTTCTTCGTCGGTCGCGGACACGGAATCGGTCTCATGCCGTCGACCTACTGCGACTCGCAGATCGAGAACGGCACGTTGGTGCGCCTCCTGCCGAAGTGGAGCTCGCCGCCGGTGTCGGTTCACGCCGTGTATCCCACGCGCAAGTTCCTGCCAGAGAAGATGCGAGTCTTCCTGCAAGCGCTGCGTGCCTGGCGAAGCCCGTTCTGGGTCTCGGCGTAGTCAGCGCGCTCGCGCCACCTTCGCGAGCGCGCCCGGTTTTCGCTCTCCCTTCGGCGGCGAAATTCGCACAGCCGACTCTAGTTTGCGGCGGACTTCGTTTCTTCCACGAACTCGACGTCGATGGTCAACTCCACCTCGTCGCCGACGGCGACACCGCCAGTTTCCAAGGTCTTGTTCCAGACCAAGCCGAAGTCCTTGCGGAACAGCTTGCCGGTCGCCGAGGCGCCCCGGACCGTATTGCCCGACAGGGCTTTGGAAGGCGGCGCGATCGAGTCGACGGTCAGGGTGACCGGCCTCGTCACCCCGTGGATCGTGAGGTTCCCGATCGCGAGGAGCCTGCCGTCAGCGGCCTTCTCGAAGCGGCTCGATTTGAAGGTGATGAGGGGATACTTCGCCACGTCGAAGAAATCGGCGCCGCGCAGATGTTCGTCGCGCTTTGCGTTGCGGGTATCGACCGATGCCGCTTCGATGGTGACATCGATGCGGCAGCGGCTGAGGTCAGCATCGTCGATCTCCACCTTGCCCGCGACCGTATCGAACTGACCACGAACCGTTGCAACCATCATGTGCTTCACGGCAAAGCCAGCAGTAGTGTGCGAACTGTCGACCAGGTACGAAGCGGCAATCAGCATCAGTGAGGCGAGTTGCATGGGGTGTTCCTCCTTGTGCCGATGGGATGCGGTTGCGGAGTGCCGGTTCGTCCAGCAAGTTCAAAACACTCTTCCAGATCAGGAACAGTGGATCTCAACCTGCTGCCGGGGAGTTCATGCCGTCGCCGAGGCGCGTAGCTCCTGCTCGGGCCAGCCACTACGCAAGGCGCAGGCTGAGCTGGCCCGCTTGTCGCGCGTCACTACGATGGGGGAGCTGAGCGCATCCATTGCCCAGACATGAAGCAGCCGCTCGCCGCCATCGTCAGCAATGGACAATGGGTGCCTGCGATGGCTCGGCCGCGACGAGCCAGACGTTGGCGATGGACGCGCCGCTGTCGAGCGCATCATCCGCGACAGCAACCCTGCGACCCGGGACGAGGAAGGACGGGGTGACAGAACCGCGCTTGTCTGTCCCTTCGCCCTC
>DASYJY010000089.1:0-74864 GCA_035995985.1 Thermoanaerobaculia bacterium
CACACCCAACTCCCCACACCCTCCGTGATATATCGAAAATCCTGATGCGACGAACGAAGATCATCGCCACGCTCGGTCCCGCGTGCGCGTCCGAAGACCTGATCCTCCGACTGCTGACGTCCGGCGTCGATGTCTTCCGGATGAACTTCTCGCACGGGACGCCGGCTGACCGCGTGCGACTCATCGAAATCATCCGACGCGTTTCGATGGATCACGGGAAGTACGTTCCGATCCTCGCCGACATTCAGGGACCGAAGCTCCGCATCGGCGAAGTCGATGGCGTCATTCAGCTGAGGACGGGACAGATGTTCACGATCACGACCGAAGCGGTGATGGGCAACGCATCGATCGTCTCGACGCCGTTCACGCCGCTGCCGCGCGAGGTGCAACTGGGGCAGCGCATCCTCATTAATGATGGTCTCGTCGAACTGGTCGTCGCCGCGGTCGACGGCGCGAAAGTTCTGACGCGGGTCATTCACGGTGGTCCGATCTCGTCGAAGAAGGGGATGAATTTCCCCGACACGGAGCTGACGATTCCTGCGATCACGGAGAAGGATCGCGAGGACGTCGCCTTCGCCGTTGCCAATCAACTCGACTACATCGCCGCGTCCTTCATCCGCCGCCGCAGCGACATCGTTGAGCTCCGCTCGCTGCTTCACGACCTCGGCGGCGACGAGATCAACGTCGTCGCCAAACTGGAAAAGTCGCAGGCGATCGATGCGCTCGAAGACATCCTCGACGTCAGCGACGGCGTGATGGTTGCCCGCGGCGACCTCGGCGTCGAGCTTCCGCCCGAAGCGGTGCCGATCGTCCAAAAGCAGGTTCTGCACAGGGCCGCGATTTGGGGCCGCTTCGCGATTACCGCAACGCAGATGCTGGAGTCGATGACGACGAACTCGCGACCGACGCGCGCGGAGGCGTCGGACGTGGCCAACGCGATCTTTGACGGATCCGATGCGGTGATGCTGTCCGCCGAAACCGCATCCGGGATGTATCCCGTCGAAGCTGTGCAGATGATGGCGCGCATCATCATGGCCGCCGAGCAGAACCGCGAGTTCCAGGTTGCGGGCAGCCGCGAACCGTATCGCGTGTCCTCCGAGATCGACGAGTTCACCGACGCGCTTGCCGGCGCCGCAAATTACGCCGCGCAGCAGATGGACGCGAAGTTCATCATCGTGTTCACGCAGACCGGATTCGCGGCGCGGCTGATGTCGAAGTTCCGTCCGAAGCAGCCGATCATCGCCCTGACGCCGTCGACGTGGGTTGCGCGGCGGATGAACATTCTTTGGGGCGTGCAGCCGTTTGTCCTGCGCGACGTCGGCGAATATCACGAGCAGATCGTCGATCGCGTCGACGACTTCCTGCTCAGCCGTGACATCGTCGTGGCCGGCGATCGTCTGGTCATCCTGATGGGATCGCCGATCTACCAGCGCGCGAAAACGAATCTGCTTCGCGTGCATCGCGTCAAAGGGTAGAACGGGAGTCGGGGGTCGGGAGTCGAAAAGGCCCCCGGAACCTGGTGACGCTCCTCGTGAGGTGGCGAATCAGGCCGTTGATCACCAGAAGAACGTCGTCGGATTGCTCGATCAGGTGCTTCGCCTCTTCTCTAGAAAAGTAGTTCAGCGATTCCGCTATCGTGATCTGAGTCCGCAACTCGAACGCGGATGCGCGTGCTCGAATGACGAATTGTCGAAAGTCCCGCTTTGTGTCGCGCCCTCGGCCTTCGGCGATGTTGGACGGTACCGATATCGCGGCACGGCGCATTTGCGCGGTAAGCCCATACAGCTCATGACGTGGAAATGATTGCGTTGCTGCATAGGTGGCGGTAGCAAGGCGCATAGCTTTTTTCCAAGCGTCCAATCGTTCGTAGATACTTTCGCTCATCGCGGTCGTGTGGCGTTGACGGCAGAGAGAAGATGCGAGCGCAGGCAGCGCTGTGTGGGGCGTCAGTGTACCTCGGGCGACAAATCAGTAACAGTATCCGGCGCCCGACCTCCGACCCCCGGACTCGCGACCCCCGACTCCCCACCCAAGGAACTTCCTCACCGAAACCTCACGTTCCCCCATTTGACTCGCGGCAAACGACTCCTTAGACTCGCTTGCCGGGTAACGAAGGAGGGAAGCCTATGCGCCGACTGCGTGCGATTGCGATTGCGACTACCGCCATCGTCATCCTCGCTGTCCCTGCGCAATCTGAGGTTCCGCTTCCCGCGTTTCTGCAGGTCCTTGGCAACGTCACCAGCTCCACGCGTCCTGTCGGCAATGCGCTCGTCATCGCGCTCAACCTGAACAGTCTCGACGCGATTCAAACCTTCAGCGCCAGTGACGGATCGTTTTCGCTGCCGCAGCTTCCCGCCGGCGTCTACAAGATCGTGGCGATGAAGTACGGCTTCGCGCCGGCCATCGAAACGATCGTCCCGACGAAGAAAGACCACCGTCTGAAGCTGAAGATGGAGGCCGAGAAACAGTCGCGCGGTACCAATCAGCAGATGTGGGAAATCCGCGGCTCGCTGCCGCCCGACGTCCTGCGCGAGATCGATATGGTCATGACGCCGCCGCCCGATCCGATCGGTCCGGTGGCCACCGCCGCGTACGAAATGCCGCGTTTCCGTGGCGACATGATGTCGATGACGGGAATGTCGTACGGGCCGACCGCAACCTCCGGTCCCGCATTCGCCCAGACCGCCCTCGGACTGCAGAGCCGCATCGGCGACAACTGGCAGCTCGGATTTCGCGGCAACCTGCATCGCGTCGAGGATCAGACGGACAACGATTCGTTCGGAACTCCTGTGGCGCAAGCGAGCGCGGCGCAGATCGAGTTGCGCTCATCGCCGACTGATTCGTACAAGCTTGCGTCGACCCGTTCGTGGTGGCGTTATCGCGATGACGTTCCTGACGATTCGCATCAGGCCGGCATCCGCTCGCACAATTTCGAATGGGAGCATGGCGACTCGCGCGTGCAGGTGCGCTATCTCGCGCAGCAGAATCTGTTCGCCGCGACACCCGGATCAGACCTGATCGAGATCAACGGCGGGACGAGCGTCATTCAGACGCGCCGCAATGAAGTGGGCGTGTCGTTGCGCGTGACGCAGGAAAGCCTGCGCAGTACGCTCGGCGCGGCCGTCGGTCCGACGCTTCGCACGGCCGACCTCACCGCGAACGCGAAGTTCGAAGTCGTCCCCGCCTTCACCGTCGACTACGGCATGTCCAGCCGCGTCGGCCTTTACGGCACCGAGTGGGCGCCGCGCACCGGTGCGGAAATCAAGATCGGCAAAGACACGGCTCTCGTCGTATCCGGCATGTACAAAGTCGTCGATGCGATGCACCAGAACACGCTGCCGAGCGTGATCGTCTGGACCGATGACTCGCGCCTTCTGCCGCATTACTCGTACACAGCGGGCATCGTCTCCGGCGACACGGCCCACGAACATTTCAGTGTCATCGGCAGCGTCAGCGCTGCCGACACACCGCTGCGCATCGTCTTCACGGACGGACTCGAACATTTCTGGGATGGCCTCTACATCGACGCGGGCGACGTCCGCCGCGATGTCCGGGTCGCATTCCGCAAAGAGCTCGGCAGCCGCTTCCTCCTCGACGTTTCTTCGATGGCCGGCACGGCCACGCCGGGCCACACGTCGGTCAATGCGCACGGAACCGACAAGTTGTACGTCGCGGGCGACGTCGAATCGACCTTCTCGCCGACGCGCACGACGGTGGCCGTTTCCTACCGCCAGATTCAACAGCCGCAGCCGAACGGCGGCGACGCATATCGGACGCATCGTGTCGACGTCCGCGTCGCGCAGTCGCTCCACCTTCCGCTCGACCTCAAAGTCCTCCTCGGCATTGAGCTGGCCCGCTCCGAAAACTCCCGCATCCTCCTTGACGCCCTTGACGCCGACGGCAGCACGCGCCGCTACATCGGCGGCTTGGCCGTCAACTTCTGATCGCGCACCGCGACGGAACGCTGGCGTCCTCGCCGGCTGGCCCGGCGGCGTCTCGACGCCGAACGCCAAACCCTCAACATTCGCTGATAACACGACGCCGGCGCAAGCCTCCCATTCGGCGGCGGGACGCCGCCGAGCCAGCCGGCGAGACGCCAGCGCTCCGATCGTTGCCATCTCCTTCATTTCGTTGCTTTCATGAAGCCTTGATCTTGTGTGTAATCACAACGGATGCCTTTTTCCGGACTTCCTACGTCGAGACGAGACGGTCACCCTGGCCTCTTCCTGCTCCCGCGTCACGAACGTCAACTTGCGGTCGGCGATCAGATGAGGATCTTGATGAACCGATTCGATGAGGTGCGCGTCGCTTTTAAATAGGGTGATGAAGTGATTCGATGAGCTTCGCGATGCCTTTTAGTAGGTCGATGAAGTGATTCGATGAGGTTCGCGATGCTTTTTAATAGGTCGATGAGGTGATTCGATGAGGTCGCGACGCTTTTTAATAGGTCGATGAAGTAATTCGATGAGCTTCGGGATGCTTTTTGATAGGTCGACGAAGTGATTCGATGAGGTTCGCGATGCTTTTTGATAGGTTCACGAACCTATTCGATGAGGTTCGTGACACTCTTTGTCAGATCCCCGAAGCTGTTCGATGAGGTTCCTGTTGCCTTCGATACGGTTGATGAACCGAACCGGGAGATGGGGGACCGCTACTTCAACCCCGGCTGGATCTTCTCCACCAACTTCTCGAACCTCATCGAAATCCCCTTCGTCACCACGATCTGCTTGAGGTAATTGAGCGACGTGATCGCGGCGGGGAGGCCGGAAATCGCGGCAGGGATCGACGCGAGACGTCCCGCGAGCTGCATGGTCTTGTCGGCCACGCTGTAGTCCTGCGACATCAGATCGGCGCGCGCTTGGCCGTTGTAGGCGATCGTCAAAAGATAGATGTCCGCGATCAATTCGCGGAAGCGCATCTCGCTGCCCCAGGCGAAGCAATCGCCGCTGCGGATGTTCTCCAGGAACTCCGCCGTCGTCTCGCCCCTAGACACCGTGTGCACCTTCGCAACGTGCTTGAGTGTGTGCGCGTCGGAGCCGCCGATCATCGATGCGTGGCGGCCGCCTTTCTCCACCGTGTTCACGAGCTGCTGCACCATCTTGTTGTGGAACGACGCCATCGCGCCGTTCATCGCTTCGAAGATGTCGAACATCTCCAGCAGCTCCGCGATGTAGTGCGCGGCCACGTTCTTCATTCGATAGTTCTGGAAGAGGTGATTGACGCCGAAGATCATCCGCTGCGACTTCATGTACGGCACCATTTCGCGGATGTTGGGACGCAGCCGCTGGATCTCGCGATGCTGCGCTTCGTTCAGCCCCCAGACGCCGACGTGGATGCGCTGCCCGGTTTCGGGGAAGTAGGTCTCGACCTCTTCGCCGATGAAGAAGTCCGTCATGTCGGGATACTTGTTGAGCAGGTACAGCGCGCCATCGATCGAGTCGTGATCGGTGAGCGTCACGTACGACATCCCCCGTTCTTTCGCGATGCGATAGACGTCCTCGGGGTTGTTGTAGCAGTCGCGGGTGTTCGCGCGGCGGAAGTACTTGAACACCGAATAACGGCTGTGGCAGTGCAGATCGGCCCGCTTGATGGTCGGATCCGCGAGGATCTGCGCCGAGGCCGTATCGTTCATCGAGTTTGCAGTAGTCTCAGAAATGATTGATCAACCTGTCTGTGTTTTTCCTACAATTCGCGTGCCGGTGAGGATGAGCACGGAAGTGTAGCTCACGCCGTGAACTCCGATGGCCACCATCAACCGCAAACCGCCAAACCTCAGCGCATCCGAGTGGATGGAGGAGGAGATTCCGAAGCGTCTTCCGATCATCCCGCTCGTCTCGTCGGTCCTCTTTCCGAACGGCGTGCTGTCGCTGCAGGTCGGCATCGACCGCAACGTGCGGCTGCTCAAAGGCCTTGGCGATGACCAGAACCTGATCGCTGCCTTCTGCCAGAAGACCGGCGACAAAGAGAATCCGCGCGCCGAGGACCTGTCGCCGATCGGTGTGCTCGCCGCGATCGTGCAACGCCTTCCGCTGTCATCCGATCGATACCAGGTCTTCCTGCAGGGACGCCAGCGCATCGAGCTCGTGCAGATGCTGCAAACGGAGCCGTACTTCGAAGGGATGCTGCGCGAGATCGCGCCGCGCGCGATTCCGAAGAGCGTCAAGACCGAAAACCTCATGAACAAGGCCATGTCGCTCTTCGAGAAGCTCGTCGAAAGCGACTCGAAGTATTCAAACGAACTGCTCAACATTCTGCGGATGAACATGAGTGAAGGGCCGGACACCTTCGCCGATCTGCTCTCATCGTTCGTCAACTTTCCGCTCGAGGAAAAGCAACTCCTGCTCGAGACGGTCAATCCGGTCGAGCGTATCGAGCTGCTCATCGACTGGATCCAGCGCGACCTCGGCAAGGCCACCTTCGACAAGGAACTGCAGCGCACGATTCAGACCTCGATCGATCGCCGCGAACGCGATACCTATCTTCGCGAACAACTTCGTGTCATTCAGGACGAGCTCGGCGACACGAACAGCTCCGAGCGCGAAGCCGACACGTATCGCGATCGCGTCGAAGCGCTTCCGATCGCCGAGGAGCACAAACAGACGCTGCGCCGCGAGGTGAATCGATTTGGACAACTGTCGCCGTCATCGAGCGACTACGCCGTCATCAAAGGCCATCTCGATACCGTCTTTCAGATTCCTTGGGCAGAGAAGACGGAGGATCGGCTCGACCTCGTGCGCGCAGAGGAGATCCTCGAAGAACGCCATCACGGATTGGAGAAGGTCAAAGAGCGCGTGCTCGAGTTTCTGGCCGTGCTCAAGCTCAAGGGCGATCTCAAAGGACCGATTCTCTGCTTCGTCGGACCGCCCGGCGTCGGCAAGACTTCCCTCGGCGCTGCGATCGCGGACGCGCTCGGGCGCAAGTTCGTGCGCATGGCCGTCGGCGGCGTCACGGACGAGTCGGAGATCCGCGGACATCGCAAGACGTACATCGGCGCGATGCCGGGGAAGTTGATCCAGAGTTACATCCAGGTCGGCGTCAACAATCCGCTGATCATGATCGATGAGATCGACAAGATCGGGAAGGACTACCGTGGCGACCCTGCCTCGGCGCTTCTCGAGGTGATGGACCCGAAGCAGAACGTCGCTTTCGTCGACCGCTATCTCGAGATTCCGTTCGATCTCTCCCACACGCTCTTCATCAGCACCGCCAACATGCTCGACACGATTCCGAGCCCGCTGCGCGATCGGATGGAGGTGATTCGACTCTCCGGCTACACGGAGCGGGAGAAGCTCGAGATCGCGAAGAAGCATCTGATCCGCGAACTGCTCGAAAATCACGGCCTCACCGCGGCTCACGTCACGTTCAGCGACGACGCGCTGCTGATGGTCATTCGCGATTACACCGCCGAGGCAGGCGTGCGCAACCTCGAGCGCAAGCTGGCCACCATTCTCCGCAAGATCGCCCGCAAAGTGGCCAGCGGATCGGAAGAGGCTTCCTACACCGTGGAGACTTCGGAGTTGGAGTCGTACCTCGGCCTGCCGTCGTACGAGCACGAATTCGCCGAACGGAATCCCGAGGTTGGCGTCACCACTGGATTGGCTTGGACGCAGTTCGGCGGCGAGATCATGTTCATCGAAGCGACGCGCATGGCCGGCAGCGGACGCACCACCGTCACCGGCCAGCTCGGCGACGTGATGCGCGAGTCGGTGACGGCCGCGTATTCGTACGTGCGTTCGAAAGCGAAAGACCTCGACATCGACGACAAGAAGTTCACCGAGAACGACATCCACATCCATTTCCCCGCCGGCGCGATTCCGAAAGATGGACCTTCCGCCGGTGTCGCTATCGCCACGTGCATCGCCTCGGTCATGGGAGACCGCCCGGTGCGGCACGACGTGGCCATGACCGGCGAGATCACCCTTCGCGGTAAAGTGCTCTCCGTCGGCGGAGTGAAAGAGAAAGTGATGGCGGCACAGCGCGCGAACATCAAGACCGTCGTGCTGCCGGAAGGAAATCGCAAGGATCTCACCGAGGTGCCGGAGGAAGTGAAAGTGGGACTGAATTTTATTTTCGCCGAGCGGGTCGAGAGCGTCTGGAAAGAAACCCTGATGCCGATGGTGGCGGCGCGGCTGAGCGCCCGCAAGCAGGACGACGCTGAGACAAAGATCGAGGCTCCGACGAGCGACCGGCCAGAACAACGATGAGCGAAACGATCAAACGCGGCTGGCTGGACAACATCCTCTTCGCCGCGCTCGTGGTTCTCGCGTTCGGCGGCAGCACCTATCTCTGTTTCAATTTTTTCATCCGAGGACGATCCGTTTCGACACCGGACCTGGTCGGACGTCACCTCGATAAAGCGAAGGCGATCTGCTCCGACCTCGGCGTCAGTCTCGTCGTCGATGCGGGCACCCGCAATTCGGACAAGATCGCCACCGGTGACGTGGTGTGGCAGAACCGCACGCCCGGCGCGACGAACCTGATCAAGCGCGGCACCGATATTCACGTCGAGCTGAGCGCCGGGCCGCTCGTACTGCAGGTACCGGACCTCACCGGACAGTCGGCGCGCACTGCGCTGCTCCGTCTCAGCCAGAAGAATCTGAAGCTCGATGCCGTCGCACACGTGGAGAGCGCGGTACAACAGGGGATCATGTCCGAGGACCCGCCAAAAGATACGGTGGTCGCCGCGCAGACGAAGGTCTCGTTACTGGTGGGCGAGCAACCGCCGCCGCTCCCGTACGTCATGCCGGACCTCATCGACCGTCCGCTCGACACCGTACGTCCGGCGCTGGAAAGCCGAGGTTTGATCATGTCGAACGTGAAGTTCGAGTCATATCCGGGCATCGCGGACGGCATTATCATTCGCCAGTTTCCGCTGCGCGGCGCACCGGTCAGCGGCCGCGATCCGATCACGGTCGTCGTCAGCCGGCAGGCGGAAGGCGGCATCATCGAAGGGCCCGCGGCGGTCGCGCCCACCACTACGCAATGACGAAAATTCAGATCGCGCCGTCGCTCCTCTCCGCCGACTTTTCGAAGCTCGGCGATGAGTTACGCGACATAGAGGCCGGCGGCGCGGACCTCGTGCACCTCGATGTCATGGACGGTCACTTCGTTCCGAACCTGACCATCGGTCCGGCCATCGTGAAGTCGTGCCGCGCGCAGACGAAGCTGACCTTCGACTGCCATCTGATGATTTCCGAGCCGCAGCGTTACATCGACGAGTTCCTCAAAGCGGGCGCGAACATGATCTCGATCCATCAGGAAGCCGAGCCGCATTTGCAGCGCGCGTTGCAGATGATCCGCGACGGCGGCGCGAAGGCGGGCATCGCCATCAACCCGGCTACACCGGCGGAATCGCTGACCACCGCCATCGAGTTCTGCGACTTTGTTCTGGTGATGACGGTTAACCCCGGCTTCGGCGGACAGAAGTTCATCGAACCTGTTGTGGGCAAGATCCGTCTCATTGCACAGATGATCAGAGAGAGGGGCGTCGCGGTCGATATCGAAGTCGACGGCGGCATCGACGCGGCCACGGCGCCGCTGGTAGTGGCGGCCGGCGCGCGCATCCTCGTGGCCGGATCGGCTGTCTTCGGACAGCCCGACCGCAAAGCGGCAATGGAAGCGATCCGAAACAGCGTTAGCGTGAGAGTTTGACGTCCACCGGAGGAAATTTGAAAAAGACCTTGACCCTGATCGCGGTCCTCGCGATCGCGCTTGCCGGCTGCCGGCATACGTTCCGCGGCAAATCAGACGCCACGGGAAGCAGCAGCGCCACGCGCTCCTCGCTGCGCACGAGCTTCGACCCATCGCTGATGAAGATGAGCAAGGAACAGGTGTTCCAACTCGGCGAGGAACAGTTCGCGAAAAAGAAGTACGCGAAGGCGCGCCAGTACTACTCGCACGTCTACGAGACGTACCCGAACGATCCGCTCGGCCGGCGCGCGTTGCTTCGCGTCGCGGACGCGTACTACGAGCAGGGCGATCCGGTGAATCTCGTCGAGGCGCAGTACAAGTACCGCGATTTCATCAACCGCTATCCCGGCAGCGATCGCGCGGACTACGCCATGCTGCAGATTGCCATGTGCTCGTACAAGCAGATGGAGCGCCCCGACCGCGATCAGCAGAAGACCCGCGAGGCGCTGGACAAGTTCAACGACGTCCTGAAGACGTATCCGCGCAGCGCCCTTCGGCCGGAGATCGACAAGCGGCACCAGGATGTCCTCGACCGGCTGGCCAAGCACGATCAGATCATCGCCCGCTACTACATCAAGCGGCGCAGCTACAACGCGGCCGTGCAGCGGCTGAATGGAATCGTCGAGCTCTATCCGAACTACCGCGAGCGCGACTCCGTCTTCTTCGACCTCGGCACGGCGTTGTCGGGACTCGGACGGACGGCCGAGGCGCGGCTTTACTTCGACCGCGTCGTGACTGAGTATCCGCAGAGTCCCTACGCCGGCAAAGCTAAACAGAAACTCGGGACGTTGAAGACCGCATGAAGAAGTACGTCGTTCTCCTGCTGTTGCTGACGGCCTGTGCTACGAAAAAGGCCGACGAGAACGACGTTCCGTCGCTCGTGCCGCCGCCGGAAACGTCATCCGCGGCGAACGCCGCCGCGGATGCGCGCCTTGCGGAGATGCAGACGTCGATGACGGAGTTGCTCGAACGGATCGATGTGCTCAACGCGCGCATCGCCCGGCTCGAGTCGGCGCCGCAAGCGGAGACGCGTGTCGCGGTGCAAACGCCCTCGCGCGTTGTGGAACCTGCGCCGCGCGCGGCGCTGGAGCCGGCGCCAGTTTCAACGCCGCTTCGCGCGACGGCGCCGGTGAGCGGACCGTTGCAAAACGCTGCGATCGCCGACAGCTACCGCGGCGCGCTCATTCTCTTCGGCAAAGGTCGCATGGCCGACGCCCGCACCGCGCTCCAGCAGGTCTTCGATGCCGATCCATCCGGCGAGCTTGCCGACAACGCGCTCTACTGGATCGGCGAGACGTACTACGCCGCCTCCGACTTCACGAACGCGATGCGCACCTACGAGCGCGTAACGAAGGAGTATCCCGAACAGAACAAAGCGCCCGACGCGATGTTCAAGATCGGACTTACCTTCGAAAAAACCGGCGACCTCGGCATGGCCCGGAAGACCTTCGATGAGGTGATCCGCCGCTATCCGTACTCGACCGCGGCGTCGTCTTCGAAGCTCGAGCTCAAGCGCGTGAAGTACTGACTGCAACGCTTCTTCCACACCCGATACAATCCCACCTCCATGGCTGACGAAAACGAAAGCGGGGCATCGCTTCTTGCGCGGCGCGAATATGCGCGCGCGGTTCCGCTCCTCAAACGCGATCTCGACAAGTACCAGTCCAATCCTCGCATCCGGCTGCAGTACGCCGACGCGCTGGCCGGTGCCGGCCAGCACGAAGAGGCGATCGCGCAGTACGAGCACACGGCGAAGTACTACGAGGACAACGGATTAACCGTGCAAGCCATCGCCGTCGCGAAGAAGGCGGAGAAGCTGCGCGGGCAGATCGCCGCTGCCGCGCCGCAGGAGGCGACGGCGGGGAAGAGCGATCCGCTGTTCACGCGTCCCGTGCCGAAGTCGCCGCTCTTCGAGGTGTTGAATGAGGAAGAGCGCGATGCGCTGGTGCGCGAGATGGAGCTCGAATCACACGACGAGGGGAGCGTCATCATCAGCGAAGGGCAGCCCGGCGCGTCGATGTACGTCATCGCCAGCGGCGAGGTGAAGGTCTTCACGAACGGCGCCGGAGGCTCCACGCTTTATCTCGCGCGGCTCGGCGAGGGCGATTTCTTCGGCGAGGTGAGCATGCTCACCGGCAAGCCGCGCACGGCCACCATCACCGCATCGCAGCGCACCGAACTGCTTCGCCTCGATAAAGAAAAACTCGATAACGCCCTGGCGACGTATCCCGGAATCCGCAACGTGCTCAACGACTTTTATCAACGCCGCGCCGAGCACACGGTCGAGGCGATGATCGACAGTTTGAAGAGAAAGTAGGAGCACGCCTTGGCCGTTCTTCCCATCGTCAAATACGGCGATCCCGTTTTACGCAATCCGACGCAGCCGGTCGGCGACATCGACGCGGCGTTGCAGAAGCTGATCGACGACATGGTCGACACGATGTATGCCGCGCCCGGAGTCGGACTGGCTGCGAATCAGGTAGGCGTCGCGAAGCGGCTGGCGGTGATTGATCTGACGGTCGGCAAGAAGCCGGGCAACCTGCACGTCTTCATCAATCCCGAGCTCGTGGAGATGGAAGGGCAGATCACGGAGGAAGAGGGATGCCTCTCGATTCCTGACTTCGTCGAAGACGTCACCCGGCCGGAGCGCGTGAAGGTCCGCTTCACCGATCGCAACGGACAGCAACGCGAGCTTCGCGGCGAAGGACTGATGGCCCGCGCTCTCTGCCATGAAATCGATCACCTCAACGGTGGGCTGTACATCGACCACGTTCGCGGCTTCAAGAAGGACCGCATCCTGAAGAAGATTCAGAAGCTGGCAAAGTCGGGGATGTGGGGATAGCTACGGCGCGACGGCGATTCCCCACGGACCGTCCGGCACTTTGATCGTGGCGGTGACGCGGCCGGATGCGGTATCGATCACCGATACGTCGTTGGACAACCCATTTGCGGTGTAGAGCGTGCGGCCATCGCGCGTGAGGTTGATGCCCCACGGCCGATTTCCGACGGCGATGTATTGCAGGACGCGATTCGAGGCCGTGTCGATGACGGCGACGGCGTTGCCGCGGCCGGTCGCAGCGTAGAGCCGCTTGCCGTCCGGTGAGAGGACGACGCCGACCGGATGGTCGGCCGGCCGGAGTTTGATGTGAGCGACGGCGCGGTTCTTCTTCACGTCGACGACGTTGATGCTCCCGCCGACTTCGGAGCTGACGTACGCGCGCACGCCGTCGCGAGCGAAGACGGCGGCGCGGGGACGCGCATCGACGAAGATGTTCGCGGTGACTGCGTTGTTCTTCGGATCGATGACCGTGACGGTGTTGCTCGTCTCCGCAGTGACGTAGATCAGCGTTCCGTCGTAGCTCGCCGCCACGCCCTCGGGTTCCGTGCCGGTGACGAGCGAAACGTTCCTTCCGTTGCCGATGTCGACGATCGACGCGGTGCCGGCGTCTTCGTTCGCCACGCAAAACCGCTTGCCGTCGGGCGTGATGGCAATGCCCTCGGGATCGGTTCCCGCTTTGTAGCGGCGGATGATCGTCAGCGTTCTAGGATCGATGGCGACCACTCCGTCCGCGGTCTTCGAAAATTGTCCGCGAAAGTGGCTGACCGCGACGTAGAGCCGTTTGCCGTCGGGACTGAGGACGATTCCGCGCGGGCGCGTGCCGACGGCGATCGTTTTGATCGTGGAGCCGTCGATCATCGTCACGCTGCCGGCGCGTTCGCTGGTGACGAAGATTTTCGCGGCTTGGATCGGCAACGCGACGAGTGCGACGAAGAAGAATGCTTTCATTTCAACGTGTAGAGATACGCGACGATGTCACGCGCCTCATCCGGTTTCACGCCGAGGTTCGGCATGACGTTGTCGGGATTCGTCATCTGCGGATTCTGGATGTACGCGATCATGTTTGGCTGCGAGTTGGGGAGCTTGGCGGCGATGATCTGACGCGAGGCGACGTGTTCGAGCGACGGACCGACCATTCCTTTTGCTCCGTCGATACCGGGGACGATGTGGCAGGAGTTGCAGCCGTACTGCTCGATGAGCTGCTTGCCGCGCTTCGCGTCTCCAACGACGGGCGCCGCGGCCTCGGGGCGCTTGCAGGCGGCGAGGAGCAAAATCAAAATCACGATTCGTTTCACGTTCGTTCCTTTCGCAGTGCGTCACTTGTGCCGAGGGCGACGCGGCGCTCGGCTTCCCCGAGCCAGGCGGCGAAAATCGCGATGCCGAGGATCGTGAACAAGACGCCGGCCGGAATCCACATGATCAGGCCGGCGAGTTGTTGATCCTCGATGGCGTTCAAGCCCCAAGCCGCGGTGCGCGCGCCGTAGATCGGATACCACAGATGCGGCGCGAATGTAATGAGCGCGCCGAGGGCGCCGCTGTGGCCGGCGGTGGCGAAGACGTAGATCACCGCGGCGCCGTAGCCGAGGCGGCCGTAGCGTCCGTGCGTGAGCGACCACCAGAACATCGTTGCCGTGAGGAGGAAGCTGATGTGCTGCATCGCGTGAATCCCGTCGTTGCGCAGCGTCGCTTCGTACCACGACGGGATGTGCCAGACCCACAGCGCGATGGCGTGGACGATCGTGACGACGAGCGCGCCGGTGATCCAGTTCCAGGTCTGCGCGATCGGCGCGCGTTGGAAAAAGCGCCCGACCGGTACACGCCATCGTTGCGGCAAAGCCCAGAGAAACGCGACGAGCGGACGTCCGAAGACGAGCAGCGGGGCGGCGACGATCATCAGCATTTCGTGTTGCGCCATGTGCGCGGAGAAAAGGATTTCGCCAAGCGCGTCGAGCGGCGAGACGAGCGCAATGACGAGCGCGATCCATCCGGCGGCGAAGGATGCGATCTGCCATTTGCGAATCCCTTTCATCCGCACGACGCCGATCGCGTACATCGCGCCGGTGATCGCAAGTGGGAGGATGACGAACGGTTCCCACGACCACCAGCGCATGAACGTGGACGGCTCGAGGTGATGGTGACCGGCGTGCGCGTATGCGTTGGCGGGAAGTAACAGCGCCGTGAGCACTGTCATCCTGAGCCGCCGGAGCGACGGAGCCGAAGGCGCAGTCGCGGAGGACGGTCGAAGGAACCCCTGATTGCTATCCCGGGTCGGGTGGTGGTCGCCGCCACCCGAATTACCAGACTGGGGGTCCTTCGACCGTCCTGCGGCGTTCCGCGCTTCGCGCTCCAACGCCTTCGGCGGCTCAGGATGACAGCGCGTCACTCGCAGGCTCCGAGGTACAAGTGCGGGATGGCCATGGCGACGATCGACATCGCGAACGCCGCGTTGAGTGTCAGTCCGCCGATGCCCATGAAACGCACGCGTCGCGTGTCTTCGCCGTTTTTCAATCCGCGCCACGATTCGAATGCGCCGAATGCGCAGAGCAGGAGTGCCATCGCGGTGATCAGCCAGAAAATCCACTCCGCTTTGTGATCGCAGATCCAGTCGATCATCGCGTACTTGGTCGTGAACGCCACCGCGAAGGCGAACGGGCTGCTGAGGATGCCGGTCCAGAGCTGCGGCGATGACGGTCGGATATCGAACGGCTTGGTCGTCTCCATCCGTCAGCTTCCTTTGCGCTGCATCCACGGCTCGATGAAGATGATGAAGTAGAACGGCACCCACACCAGCGCGACGAAATACCAGTAGACGGCGGTGCAGCGGAAATCGAGCAGGTGCTTTTTCACGACCGGCTTGAAGAGACTGTAGATGAACAGGAGCGCTGTCTCGCCGGTGGCCGCCACCATGTGCAATGTGTGCATGCCGATGATGACCCAGACCACCGAGCCGTATGCGTGAGAGCTCCACTTGTAGCCGAGGTTCGGGACGATGATCGCGTACTGGATGTAGAGGAAGACCAGTCCGACCGCGATGGAGATTGCCTGGCCGATGCGGATCGGTAGCATGTTCTTCGTGATCGATGCGCGGTCGATGACGAATGCCGGGATGCAACTGAGCAGCAGCATGACCGTGTTGATGGTCGGCATCATCAGATCGGGTTTGGGGAC
The DNA here is from genome assembly GCA_035995985.1 of Thermoanaerobaculia bacterium. Taxonomy (GTDB): domain Bacteria; phylum Acidobacteriota; class Thermoanaerobaculia; order Gp7-AA8; family Gp7-AA8; genus JADGNZ01. The sequence goes on from DASYJY010000089.1 coordinate 15,698, forward strand.
GGTGCTCGGCGGCCAGTCCAGGTTCGTGCTGCGCAGGTAGAGGTACGTGGCCATGGCCATCGCGAACATCGTTCCTTCGATGGCCAGCATGGCCAGGTTGCCCCACCAGATCAGCGCGCGGCTGTCCGCGGTGCCTTCAGTGAGCGCGGAGACGTCGAGCACGCGCTGCGTCAACGCATCTCCTCTCGCGCCGGTTCAGGCATGCCGAGGTCGAGGCCACCGAGCTCACCGCGTTCGCGGAGGATGTGGTCGTGCAACTCTTCGCCGCTCGGCCAGAACCAGCCAATGAGCGCGATGCCGCTGAGCACCGCGCCGATCGTGAACCACCAGGCAAAGAAGATGGCGCCCCACAATCCGATGCACATCGTGCTGGCGAGGAGGAACGGCCACAATGAATGCGCCGGCAATTGTTCGGTGTGATCCGGCTCCGCGTCGAGAACGTGTGTGATGAGGATTTCGCGGCGGTCGAAGCGCATGCCGGCGACGTACGGCTGATCGCGCGCCGCGTCCCAAACGGCGTTCAATCCGCTGACGGTCGGCACGTGCAGGTAGTTGTAAACCGGCGGCGGCGATGACAGCGACCACTCCAGCGTGTCGGCGTTCCACGGATTCGATCCTGCTTCGCGCCCGGAACCCCGGCTGATGAGAAAGTTGATGATCATCGTCAGCACCGACAGCGCCATGAAGACGGCGCCCGCCGAGGCCAGCACGTTCAGATTTCCCCATCGCATCCCGGGCTGGTATGTGTAGACGCGCCGAGGCATGCCGTACAGCCCGAGGATGTGCATCGGAAAAAACGTGACGTTGAAGCCGATCAGCAGGAGCCAGAAACTGATCTGCCCCATGACTTCGTTGTACATCCGGCCGGTCCATTTCGGGAACCAGAAGTGGAACGCGCCGAAGAGCGGGAAGAGCGCGCCGCCGATCAACACGTAGTGGAAGTGCGCGACGACGAAGTAGGTGTCGTGTACCTGCCAGTTGATCGGAATCGAGGCGAGCATGACGCCTGTCAATCCACCGACGATGAAGACGAGGAAGAAGCCGATCACGTACATCACCGGCGTGGCGATCCGGAATCGTCCCGACCAGATGGTCGAGATCCAGCAGAAGATCTGCACTCCCGTCGGGATGACGATCATGAGGCTGGCGGCCGTGAAAAAGCTCTCGCCGAGTTGGGGCAGGCCGGTCGCGAACATGTGATGCACCCAAACGCTGAAGCCGAGGAACGCGGTGATGACGAGCGTGGAGACCATCACTGTGTAGCCGAAGATTTTTCGCCCGGTGAAGGCGGTCAAAATCGAGCTGACAAACCCCAGCCCGGGAATGAAGATGATGTAGACCTCCGGATGCCCGAAGAACCAGAACATGTGCTGGTAAAAGAGCGGGTCGCCCCCCTCGGAACGATTGTAGAAATGCGTGCCGACCAGACGATCGAGAGAGAGGTAGCCGCTGGCGATCATGACCGCCGGCATCGCGAACAGGATCATGAAGCTGACCACGATCATCGACCAGACGAACAGCGGGATGCGGTTGAGCGACATCCCCGGACAGCGTTGCTTGAATGTGGTGACTACCAATTCGACCGCGACGACCAGCCCCGAAATCTCGGTGAACGTGATCATCTGCGCCCACGTGTCGACGCCTTTGCCCGGCGAGTACTGCGGCCCGGCCAGCGGCACGTAGGAGAACCAGCCGTCCTGCGGTGCGGCGTGAAGAAAGAACATGGTGTAGAGGAACAGCCCGCCGAACAGGTAGATGTAGTACCCGAAGGCGTTCAGTTTGGGGAAGGCGACGTTGTGCGTGCCTACCATCAGCGGCACGAGGTAGATGCCGAAGCCTTCCATGATCGGGACGGCGAAGAGAAACATCATCGTCGAGCCGTGCATGGTGAAGATCTGGTTGTACGCGTCCGGCCCGAGGAAGTGGTTCTCGGGTCGCAGGAGCTGGATGCGCATGAGCGCCGCTTCGACGCCGCCGGCGAGGAAGAAAAGAAACGCTGTGACGATGTAGCGGACCCCGATCTGTTTGTGGCCGGTTTCGCTGAGCCATCCGGTGACGCCGGGCCAGGAGGCCCAGGTTTTCTCCATGATCGCGCGCTCTTTGGCGAAGTCGGGCGGGGCGACGGCGAGCTCGGTCATGATCGTGCTTCCGTCGTAGCGCCGCTCATTTCAGCGTCTCCAGATACGCGAGCAAGTCATTCATCTCCGATCCCGACAGCTGATTCGGAGGCATGAGCGTTCCCGGCTTGATCGCCGGCGCATTGGCGATCCATCCCGCCAGATTGCCGCGCGTGTTCAGCAGTTGTCCCGCGGCGAGCGTGGGGCGGCTGCGAAAGTGGGTGAGGTCGGGTCCGAGAGTGCCGTACGCGTCGAGGCCGAGGATGTTGTGGCACTTCGCGCACGGAGCGTTGAGGAAGACCTGCTGTCCGCGGAGTTGCGCAGGCGTCATCGGCGTCGGGGCGCCTTCGCCCATGTGCGATTTCCATCGCGCGAATTCTTCCGGCGCTTCGGCCACGACCGTCAGCGCCATGTGGGCGTGCTGGTATCCGCAAAATTCGGCGCATTGACCGCGGTAGACGCCGGGCGTGTCGGCCTGAATCCAGAACTTGTTGACGCGTCCGGGGATGAGATCGCGCTTGCCGTGCAGGTTCGGAATCCAGAGCGAGTGGATGACGTCGCGCGTGTCGAGCCGCAGCAGAACCGGCGTGTGAATGGGGATGTGGATCTCGTTCGCGTCGTTGATCTGATTCGCCGGCGCGAGCGCGTCGGGATACTTCACCTCCCACCACCACTGATGCCCGGTGACCTCGATCTCCAGCTGCCGCGGATCATTTTTTCCGAACGTGCCGATGGCGTTTCCGGTGGCGACGCTGCTGAACAGGAGTCCGAACAGAGTGGCGATGGTGACCGCCGCACAGGTGCTGACGAAGATACCGAGGCGGCGATCGTGCGCGGGATCGTCGACCGCTTCCGCGCGGCGGCGGCCTCTCACTGCCGCGATGAAGAAGAAAGCGATCGTGATGATGTAGACGGCGACGCAGATCCAGAAGAAGACCCACCAGAGATGTTCGATGCTCGCCGCCTGCGGACCCGCGGAGTGAAGCGCGGATTGGACGGGAACGAGGGCGATGCCTGTCATCCTGAGCCGCCGGAGCCGCGTTGGCGCGAAGCGCAAACCGGCGCAGGACGGTCGAAGGACCCCCAGCCGATTGCCGGGGCGGGCGGAGCGCGGAGGCGCGCTCGACGCTCGTCTCACTTCGGCTCCTCCGCGCGTCTCGGCATCATCTCTTCCGATCGCGGCGACATCGCGCCCTTCGGCTCGAAGCCGCCGATGGCGCGGACGTACGTCGTTAGCTGCCAGATCTGGAAGACGGGTATGTGCCCTCCGTACGATGGCATCCCGTTCGGACGTCCCTCGGAAATCGTCGTGAAGATGTTGACCGGCGAGCTGCCGTAGATCCACTCCGCGTCCATCAGCGGCGGACCGATTCCGCCGCCGCCGTGGAAGTGGCATCCGGAACAGTTGTACTGCTCGAAGAGCTGCTGCCCCTGGCTGATCGCGTATGCGTTTCCTTCGTACGGATTGTTGATGCCGGTCGCGGCGAGCTGCTTCGGTCCGGGCTGCAGGTCGCCCATGCGCATCGGATTGGGACGCTGTGATTCATCGGCGGTCGGTGTCAGAGGACGCCGCTCGCGATGGCAGGCGAACAGCGCGAGGATGGCCAGTAAGGCCAGTGGTCGCTTCATACGCGTGGCACTCCGTAGCGATCGAGAATCCGTTCGATGTCGGTGCGGCGTTTTTCGATTTCGTGATCGAGCTGATCGCGCAGCGCGTTGTCGCCGCGGCGGACGCCCATCGAAATGTCGAAGACGAAGGGGAGGAAGGGGAGATCGATCTGCGGCGAGACGGGGACGATGTCGAGCGCGACCTTCTGCTGCCGCGCGAAGTAACCCGCCTGTGGTCCCCACACCACGGCGACGTCGACCTTGCCGTTCGCGACGGCATCGACGATGTCGCGTCCCGGTGCCTGGCTGCGATAGTCGCCATAGACGGTGTAGCCGGCGACGTTGTCGATGATGCCGCGCTTGGCCAGCGCGTGCGCGGGCGGCGAGTTGACGTGATCGTTGCCGATCATCTGGACGCCGACCTTCAACGTCTTCAGTCGCGGATCATCGAACGAGGTGATGTTGAGATGACGGTCGGAGCGGGAGACGAAGACGTAGGTCGAGCGGTAGTACGACTGCGTCGGAAGGGCCTGATCGAAATTGCTGGGTATGCCCATGATCACGTCGCAATCGCCATGGCGCAGCGTCTGGCGAACGAATCCGCGGCGCTGCGGCCACCAGGTGTAGGCGACCCGCGCGTTCAGGTCGCGCGCGACGAGTGACGCGATTTCATTCTCGAATCCCTGCTGCTTTTCGTTGGAGTACGGGAGATTGTTTGGGTCTGCGCAGACGCGGAGCACTCGATCGGGGGTGGGGGGTCGGGGGTCGGAGGTCGTAGATTTCGCGCAAGAACAGCACAGCGCCAGAAGCACCGCTCCGACACCCGACACCCGACAAACGACTCCCGCGTATCTCATGGCAGTGCAAACGTGTAGAGCATCCCGCCCTTGGTCGTTGCCTTCGGCAGGTCGGACATCGCGTTGACGAATCCGAGGGCGGCGGTGCCGTCGTGCGGGTCGAGTTGGCCGGCGACGATTGCGCCGGCCCAGCCGCCGACTCCGGAGAGGATCGAGACGTACTGTTTTCCGTCAGGGCCCTGGTAGGTCACCGGCTGCCCGATGATCCCGGAGCCGCATTTGAACTGCCAGAGGAGCTGGCCGGAGCGCGCGTCGATCGCTTTGAACCACCCTTCCATCGTGCCGTAGAAGACGACGTTGCCGGCGGTGGCGACGGCACCGCTCCAGACCGGGAAGTTCTCTTTGATCGTCCAGATCTTCTTGCCGGCCACCGGATCCCACGCATCGAACTCGCCGCGATGTCCGCCCGGACCCGCGTACATCTTCACATTCGCGCCGACGTACGGCGTTCCGGCGATGTAATTGGCTTGGACACCTTCCGCGTCCTCGCAGAGGTTCGCGTGCGGGATGTAGAGCAGCTTCGTGACCGGCGAGTACGCGGAGGGCTCCCAATCCTTCGCGCCCGGCGCGGGAGGACAGATCATGCGCGTCACGCGTCCAAAGCCGGGCGCCTTTTCCTGCACCGGTTTCAGGCGGCCGGTCTTCAGGTCCACGCCGCTGCTGGTGGTGATGAACGCGAACGGATTCGCCGACAGCACCTGGCCCGTAGTGCGGTCGAGGACGTAGACGTAGCCGTTGCGCTCGGGGCGGACGAGTACCTTGCGGACCTGGCCGTTGATCGGCAGATCGAGCAGGACCAGCTCGTTGATGCCGTCGTGATCGTAGAGATCGTGCGGGCTCCACTGATACGCCCACACTGCCTCGCCCGTGTCGGGCCGGCGCGCGAACATCCCGCACGTCCACTTGTTGTCGCCGGGACGCTGTTCCGGATTCCACGGGCCGGGATTGCCGGTGCCGTAGTAAATGAGATCGAGCGCGGGGTCGTACGAGATCCAGCCCCAGGTCGTGCCGCCGCCGATCTTCCACGCATCGGGCGGCCAGCTCTTCACGCCGAGGTCCTGACCTTTGTCGGAGTCGTAGAAAGGATGGAAGCCGGGGCCGATCAGGCAGTCGTTGTCGGGACCGGTGCTGTACGCCTTCCAGACCTGTTTGCCGGTTTCGCTGTCGAGCGCCGTGAGTGATCCGCGAACGCCGAACTCGCCGCCGCTGTCGCCGACGAGGACCTTGTTCTTCACTACCAGCGGCGCCATCGTGATCGATTCGCCGCGATTGATGTCGGCCACCTGCGACACCCACACTTCATCGCCGGTCTGCGCGTTGACTGCGGCCGTTTTGCCGTCGAGCGTGTTGAAAAAGATCTTGCCATTCGCGTAGACGCAGCCGCGGTTGACCCAATCGCAGCAAGCCACGCCCTTCGCGGAGTTGTTCAGGTCCTTCGGCTTGTAGCTCCACTTCGCCGGCGCGCCCGGTTGCGTCAGATCGAGCGCGTAGAGCGTGTTCGGAAACGGCGTGACGATGTACATCGTGTTGTTCACGACGATCGGCGCCGCTTCTTCGCCGCGGTCGCTGCCGGTGGAGAAGGTCCACGCCACTTTGAGGTTCTTCACGTTGGCGGTGTTAATCTGATTGAGGCCGGAGAAACGCGTCGACGCGTAGTTCTTCGCGGGCATGATCCATTGCCCGTCTTCGCCCTCAAGCTTGACCAGATCCGTCTTCTCGGAGGGGTTGGAGGAGTAGCGCTGGAGGAAGGGGAAGGTCTTGTTGTCCGGCGCCTTCGACTTGCACCCGACGCAAATCAGCACGACCAACAAAATCGCATGGCCCCCCAAGCATCGTGGCCGCATCTGAACGCGACCGGTTGCTCCCAGCATCACTCCGCGCTCCTTTCCCTGTCCTCTGTTTTCGCCCCGAATTGCAGAAGCCGCGCCAAACTGGAGCGTACGGGAGCAGACCCCGTTGCGCGTCCGGTTTGCTTCTCGCGCAACGCGGTTAGAGCGATCGTCGGCACGCGCGGCGTGAACTCAAACGCCGTGGAGCTGCCGGTGATGACGATGACGCGAGGCACGCTCGTTGCGCCTTGCAGTTGCGTGCCTCCGGCTGGCTTCACATACGTCGACGACTTTCTGACCGCGGATCAGGAGCAGGCCGTGATCGCCGAAGTTGAGCGGCTTCCCTTCCACGAAGTGCGCATGCATGGCGTCGTCGCGCGGCGCACCGTCATCCACTTTGGATTCGATTACGACTACGAGGGATGGTCGATCCGCGAAACCGATCCACCGCCGCCGTTTCTCGTCGAGCTTCGCGACCGCGCTGCGGCGATTGCGAACATCGATCCGCTCGTGCTCGAACAATTTCTGATCGCGCGCTATCCGCCCGGCGCGACGATCGGCTGGCATCGCGACGCCCCCATGTTCGGATCGCCGGTCATCGGCATTTCGCTCGGCGCCGCCGCCCGCATGCGTTTTCGCCGAAAGACCGCCGATGGTTTCGAGACGGACGTGCAACTGCTGCAACCGCGATCGCTCTACATCCTCGCCGGCGCGGCGCGCACGGTTTGGCAGCACCACATTCCGGCCGCGAAGGAGCTGCGCTACTCAATTTCGATGCGGACTGTCATCTCGAAATCGCGACTGCGTCGCGCGTAGCGGGTTAGCAATTTCAGGCGCTGTACCTTGCCACAGCACAGACAAGAGTGTCTGTGCCACACCAACTCGCGCACGCATCACCATTCATCCGAGCTCGGCAGGATTTTTGTGGCACAGACACGCTGGTCTGTGCCGGTGCTCGGGAGCAGTGAGAAATTTACGCATCCATCCCCTTCCCACCCGCCACCACCTGCGCGTGATTGATCGCCGCCACCAGCGCTACGCCGCCGATCGTGTTGCCGAGCAGCGCGGGAACGATGAAGCTGTCGACGCACTGCACCCACGAGATGCGGCCGATGAATGCGAGGTACATCGTCTCGGTCGCGCCGGCGATCACGTGCGAGAAGCCGCCGAGGCCGACCAGGTAGGTGATGATGACGATCACCCACACCCGCGCTGATTCGGCGAACGGCAGCAGCCAGACCATCATCGCGATCAGCCAGCCGCCGAAGATGCCGCGGAGGAGCGTCGTGGCGAAGGCGGCGCGCGTTGCTTCGTCGCCGAGGGCCGTGAAGGCGCCGGTTATGTTGCTGTCGAATGCAGTCGTTTTGGCGAGCACGAGCGCGAAGAGAAACGCGCCGGCGAGGTTGGCGAGAAACACCGTCACCCAGAGCCGCGCCACATTTCGCAGCGTCGCTCCATCGCGTTTCACGAGCAGCGGCAGGATCACCGTCAGCGTGTTTTCGGTGAAGAGCTGCTGCCTGCCGAGGACCACGATCAGGAAGCCGACGCTGTAGCCGAAGTTCACGATGAGCGGACGCCAGCTCGTGTCCGGAATGTGCGAGCGGAGCAGCGCCTGCGTCACGAACGAGAAGCCCATCGAGAGCCCGGCGGCGAGCCCCGACCACATCAGCGCGGACGTTGGCCGTTTCAGCTCTTCGTCCCCCTCGGCACGGATGGCGTGATAGACCACCGCGCCCGAGGGCGACGTCCGCTCCTCGGCCTCTTCTTTTTCCTTTTCCTCGGCCGCCATTGGCGTCGCGCCGTGCAAGAACTCAACCGTTTTGGCAAAGGGATTGCTTTTCATCAGACGAAAAATCTGACGCGGTTGACCACGAAGCAGGGGAGGCTAACTTGCAATTTACGATCGAGAGCCGGCAGCTTACGAACGAGTACACGCATCGCCCGTCATTCGACGCAGAAACGAGGCAGACGTTCATCGAAGCCGGAACGCCGGATGACGCAATCGGCGAGTTTGTGCGGCAAAACGAGTCGGAGCTGGTCAGCGTGACCAGGCCCGTTCGCGGGGAGGAGTCGATTGCCACCGTGAAGAAGAACGACTCGGTGTTTCTCGTGCGCGTCTACGCGGCGTAGAACATGGCTTTGCGTTAGACGCAAACGAGGCGTGCAATCGCGTTTCATTGGATGTATCGTGTCTCAACCCAGCGCATCGTCCCCATGTCCCGCTCGGATCCTCCGTTCGCTGCACGTCAGGTGATCGTCGTCGACGATGATCCGGCACTGCGAACTCTCTTCATCGCCATGTTGGAGCGGAAAGGCTTCACCGTCGACGTCGCGCCCGACGGCCGCGCCGCGTACGACCAGATCAGCCGCAACGCGTACGCGGCGATCCTGCTCGACCTGATGATGCCGGACGTGAACGGCTTCGAGCTGCTGGAACGGCTGGCGCGCGAATGTCCCGCACTGCTTTCACGCGTGATCGTGATGACCGGCGCCAGCCGCCGCGTCGTGCAGACGCTCGACACGACGTCGATCTGGGGCCTGATCCGCAAACCGTTCGACATCGACGAGCTGGTGAACGCCGTCACCGCCTGCAGCGACGGCCGGCCGCGCGTGCCGCCGCCGGTATCGCGCGCGCCGAAGCAGTTGATGTGAACCTGGGAACGCGCGCGTCCCGCCCGCTTTTGAAATCGTGCGGGCGAGACGCCCGCGTTCCCAGGAGGTTAGACTGCCCGCCGCATGAGCGCGCTCTACGCCCTCGCGGCATTCGCGATGACCCTTGCCGGCGGTGCGTTCGCGTTCCGCTACCAGCGCTATCTCCTCTACATCATGGCCTTCTCCTCGGGGCTGCTGATTGGCGTCGCGTTTCTCGATCTCATCCCCGAGGTTGCCGCGCTGGCGCAGCAGCATGCGATTGACATCCGGTCGCTGATGTTCACCGTCATCGCCGGATTTCTGGCCATCTTCCTGCTCGAGAAGCTAACCATCATCCATGGTGAAAAGCAGCACGACGCGCCGGGACATCATCACAACGTCGGACTGGTCGGTGCGATCGGACTCTCGTTTCACAGCTTCCTCGACGGACTGGCCATCGGCGTCGGATTCAAAGCGGGGACGCAGGTCGGATTGATCGTGCTGCTGGCTGTCGTCGCGCACGATTTCGCCGACGGCTTGAACACTGTCACCTTCATGCTGGCCACACGCAATAGCCGCTGGCGCACCGGCGCGCTGCTGGTCATCGACGCCAGCGCGCCGGTCCTCGGCGCATTGTGCGCGGGCGTGTTGAACATCGCGCCGCGTCTGCTCGCCTTCCAACTATCGTTCTTCGCGGGCTTCCTTCTTTACCTCGGCGCGAGCGATCTCCTGCCGCAGGTGCATGCGAAGACGCGCGGGGCGCTGATCGCTGCGACGATTGCCGGCGTGGCGATGGCGGGGCTGCTCGTCTACGCGCTGCAGGTATGACCATTCGCACCGGCATGTGGCACAGACACTCCTGTCTGTGCGCGATCGCGCTGCTGCTCGCGCTGCTGACGATTGCGTACGCCGACATCCTCTTCATGGGCCGCGGCTTCTACATCAGCGACCTCGGCGTCTATCACTATCCGATGAAGCATGTGGTGCGCGAGGCGGTGCGCAGCGGCGAATTTCCGTATTGGAACCCGCTCTACTCCGGCGGCGCACCGCTGGCGGCAAATCCGGCGTACGAACTTTTTTATCCGCCGCAGTGGCTCGTGTACGTGCTGCCGTTTCACTTCGGCGTGCAGTTCCATATCCTGCTGCACTTCGCCATCGCGATGACCGGCATGTTCCTCCTGCTGCGCCGCCTCGGCATCTCGATCGCCGCGGCGATCTTCGGCAGCATCGCCTTCGTTTTCTGCGGAAGCTACGTCTCGCTCTCGTCGAAGCTGCCGATCCTCTTCTCAATTTCCTGGCTGCCGCTCGCGCTATGGCTGCTGATGCGCTTCTTCGAATCGCGAACGGCCACACGCCTGCTTCCACTCGCGGCGGTCCTGGCGATGCAGTGGATCCTCGGCGAACCGACGGTGGCGATGCAGACGTGGACGATCATCGGCGGCTACTCGCTGCTGCGAATTTTGCGCAGGGCGGATGGAGCGAAACGGATCGCAGCCGCCCTCGGCATCGTGATCGCGGCATCCTTGCTGCTCGCCGCGGTGCAACTGCTGCCGGCAATCGACTTCGCCCGCGACACCGTCCGCACGAAGACGTTCGACTTTCGTGTCGTCGCAAACTGGAGCACGCCGCCGATTCGACTGGTGGAGTTGATCCTGCCCGGGGTTCTGCGCCACGTCGCCGCCGCGAATGGGAGCGCGCTGATCACGACGATCTACCCATTTCGTGCGGACGCGTATCTGACGGAAATCTACGCCGGGCTGCTCATCGTCCTGCTGGCGATCGCCGGCGTTTTCGCAGGCGTCCGCGGACGATGGCTTTTCCTCGGCACGACCGCCGCGGGCGTGATCGTGGCGATGGGCGACCACACGCCGCTGCTGCGAATCCTCTACGACATGCGACTCTTCTCCGCCGTCCGTTTTCCGGAGAAGTTCCTCCTCACCGCGGCGTTCGCGATGTCCGTTTGGGGCGCGATCGTGTTCGATCGGCTGCTGGCCGGCGATCGTCGCGTCCTTCGATGGACGTTCGGCCTTTCGATCATCTGGCTGCTCATCTCGATCGCGCTGCTGCTCAATTTTGACGATAGGCGTTACGTCGTCATCAACTGCAGCCGCGCCGCGGTCGTCGCGGCGTGGTTGTGGCTGATGCGGACAAGGCGCTCGAATGCGACTGCGATCGCCGGCGTCGTACTCCTCGCGGCAGATCTCTGGTACGGCACGCTCAACGCTGTTCCGCGCGCGCGGCGCGAGTTTTTCGATGCACCGCAGATCCTCGCGGCAGCCGACGCCTCGCAGCCATATCGCGTCTTCAACGAAGTGGCGTGGCAGGGATGGGAAGGCGATCCGGTCGTCAATCAGCTATTCGATGTTCCACCCGGTCCCGGATTGTGGTGGCTGATCCGCAACAGCGCGTTTCCCGAAATCCCCGCGATGCGAAATCTTCCGCTGGCGATGGAGGACGATATCGACCTCACCTCACTCACGAACACCGACGATTTCCGCCAGGCCTTCAAAGGCGCACGATCGACGCATCTTCCCGACGCGGACGTGCCCTACGCGCGAATGTCGAATGTCGGGTGGCGCGTACGCCTGCGTCCCGTCACCACCCCGATCGCTGACGTAACGAAGGCTGCGCCCGTCGAAATCGTTCCGGTCCCGCGCATCGAACGCTACTCGTTCGCCGGCCGCCTCGAGCGCGTTCCGGACGCCGGCGGATTCCGCTACGCCGTCGAGCACAACGCCGCCGATCCATCGGTCGCCTACATCGCCGCCGAACCGTTCGCGCCCGCGAGCGCGCGCGTGACGCGCGTTCGCGAAAGCGCCAACACCGCCACGATCGACATCACCGCCGCCGGCCGCGCATTCCTCGTCGCCAGCGTGACCGGACATCGATACTGGTCCGCCACGATCGACGGCCATCCCGCACCGCTGATTGCGACGAACCTCGCCTACCAGGGATTGATCGTGCCGCAAGGCACGCACACGATCGCGATGCGCTATCGCAATCCGCTCGTCCCGATCGGCACCGCGATTTCTATTCTGACGCTCATCGCGTTAGCCGGAGCCGCATGGCGAGCCACAACGGACGCTCGGCGCAATCCGGGGGCGAACTTCGTCGCGCGCGAAGGCGCGCTTGACAATCCAGCCCCGGGCTCTGCCCGGGGACCGCGATGCGAAGCAGGGTCGCGGCCGCGGAGGCGGCCGCCACAAAGATTCGCGCGGACGTTGTAGTGGCCGCCTCCGCGGCCACAACTTCACCCACGCCCCCGAAACCCCGCGCGGAGCGCGGGGCTGCGTTGTGACGCGCGCCTTCGCGCGCGTTGCGCAAGAAATCGTCGCGAGCACGTTCACCGCGTGGTTACGGCGCACATCCCGACCACGAAACTACAATGCGCGCCATGAAACGACTTCTGCTGCTTCTTCTTTTCATCGCCGCATCCGCCTCGGCGCGCAACATCACCGAGAAGGATCTCTTCAAGTTCAACTGGATCGGCGATCCGCAGCTCTCGCCGGACGGCTCGCAGGCCGCGTTCGTGCGCGTCACCGTCGACGAGAAGAAGGACACGTACAACACAGCGATTTGGTCCGTCACCACGCGTGCGGGCGCGGAGCCGCGCCGCATCACCAATGGACCGCGCGACTCTTCGCCGCGCTGGTCGCGTGACGGCAAACTGCTGGCGTTCACGCGCTCGATCGACAAAGACGGCAAGCCGCAGCCGGCGCAGATCTGGATCCTTCGCTTCGACGGTGGCGAGCCGCATGTGCTGACGTCGATGGCGAAATCGGTGGAGTCAATCGCTTGGTCGCCGTCCTCGAGCACGATCGCATTCACCGCGACGACGAAGGCGGAGGATGTCGTTGATAAAAGTGCTGAGAAGAAGAAGGACGACGAGCACGAGAGCGACGTGCGCGTCATCAATCAGGCCGTCTACCGCGCCAACGGCGCCGGATATCGCGACGCATCACGCGACACGCACATCTGGACCATCGACGTCAGCGACGATGAGACCGCGAAGCCGAAGCAGCTCACCAGCGGCGAGTTCGACGAGCGCGACATCAGCTGGAGTCCCGACGGTTCGCAGATCTACTTCACCTCGAATCGCGTGGCCGAGTCGTACTACGACCGCCGCGATAACGACCTCTACGCGATTCCGGCCGGCGGCGGAGCGATGATGAAAGTCGCCGACATCGAAGGTCCGATCGGCGCGTACGCCGTCAGCCCGGACGGCAAGTGGGTCGCGTTCGGCGGCGAGATCAACAATCCCGTTCATTCGTACGACCAGCCCGATCTTTGGCTCGCCGCGACCACTCCCGGCTCACACGCGAAGAACCTCACGGCGTCGTACGACTACGACGTCATGTCCGGTGTCGGCGGCGACCAGCGCGCGCCGCGGGCGGGTGGCGGGGGAGGGCGGCCTGTGTGGAGCGATGACGGCAAGTCGATCATCGTCGTCGCCGCCGAAGAAGGACGCGTCAACTTCAAACGGATCGAAGCGTCGACCGGCGCAATCACGCCGCTGACCACCGGCAATCACGACATCCAGAGCTACTCGATCCGCGGCGGAAAAACGGTCGCTCTCGTTTCTACGCCGATGATCATCGGCGACCTCTATCTGATCAACGCTGACGGCGCGATGACGCGGCTGACCGACGTCAATCACAAGCTCATGTCCGAGCTCACGCTCACCGAGCCCGACGAGCTTTGGTACACGAGCTTCGACGGCAAGAAGATTCAGACCTGGATTCAGAAGCCGCCCGACTTTGATGCGTCGAAGAAATATCCGCTCATTCTCAACATTCACGGCGGACCGCACTCCGCGTACGGCTACACCTTCGATCACGAGTTTCAGTGGATGGCGGCGAAGGGCTACGTCGTCCTCTATCCGAACCCGCGCGGCTCGACGTCGTACGGCCAGGATTTCGGCAACGTCATCCAGTACCACTATCCCGGCGACGACTTCAAAGACCTCATGGCCGGGGTCGACGCAGTCGTGGCGAAGGGCTATGTCGATCGTAAGAAACTGTGCGTCACTGGCGGCAGCGGCGGCGGATTGCTCACCGATTGGGTCGTCACGCAGACCGATCGCTTCGCCGCCGCCGCCGCGCAGCGCGACATCGCCGACTGGTCGACGTTCTGGTACACGGCCGACTTCTCACAATTCCAGCCGTCGTGGTTCCGCAAAGCGCCGTGGGAGGATCCGAAGGACTACGCCGCACGCTCGCCGATCACCTACATCGATCGCGTCAAAACACCGCTCATGCTGATCCTCGGCGAGGCCGACTGGCGCACGCCGCCGATGGCCGGCGGCGAGATGATGTTTCGCGCGCTCAAATACCGCCACATCCCGACGGTCATGGTGCGCTTCCCCGACGAGTCGCACGAACTCTCGCGCAGCGGCAAGCCGTGGCACCGAATCGAACGCCTCCAACACATCGTCGGCTGGTTCGATCACTGGGTCATGGGCGTGGCGAAGCCCGAATATGAATCCGGGCTTCGGAAGTAGGGGGTGGGGAGTGGGGGGTGGGGAGTGGGGAGTGGGAGAACGGCCCGCTGTGGGAAGCGCGGGCTTCATCTCCCACTCCCCACCCCCTACTCCCCCACACCCCGGAATCACTTCGCGTCGGGGAACGTCACGACCTTGTTCTCGATCGGCTTGACCGTCTTCAGGTAGTCGTAAATCGAGCCGAGGTCGTTTTCCGTTATGCCGGAGAAGGCAATCCACGGCATGACCGTGTTGTGGCCGGCCGGAGCATCAGGTGCGCTGTTCGCGTCCATCGACGCGTACGCCTTGAAGCGGCCGATGAACTCTTCCTTCGTCGCGTGCGACATGTACGAACCGGCGGGCGTCAGGTTCGCCGTGAAATTGCGGCCCCACGGCCCCTTCATTTCCCATCCACCGGCGAACGGCTTGTCCGCGACGAGCGCGTTGTGATCGTCGTGCGGCGTGTGGCATTCGTAGCAGCCGCCGATCGTGGTCAGGTACTTGCCGTACGCGACGCTGTCGTGCGGATCGGGCGACTTCACCGCGCCCTCGACCGGCTTCGGCGCGAACTTGATCATCAGGTTGACCGGAAAATCGATGTGCTTCGCCGGAACTCCGCTGTGAATCGGCTTCAGCGTCCGCAGGTAGACGACCACCGACTTCACGTCCTCGTCGCTCATGCTGCGGAAGTGCTCGTACGGCATCATCGGGAAGAGCGCCTCGCCCTTGTTGTCGATGCCTTCGCGGACGGCGCGGATGATTTCTCCGTCGGTCCACTTGCCGAGTCCGAATTCCGAGTCCGCGGTGATGTTCTGCGCGGCTACGACACCGGGAAATCCGATGTTCTTGTCGAAGATCATCCCGCCTCGTCCCTCGGTTCCCGGCTTCACCGGCACGCCAAACTTGACGACGTGATCGGAATGGCAATCGAGACACGGCGCGACATGCCCGACCAGGTACTTCCCTCGGGCCATCCGCTCCGGGGTGGCCTGAATCTTCTCCGCGGACGCGGGCTGCGACACCGGTTTCCTCGCCATCAGCCAGATCACTCCGCACGCGATGAGCGCGACGGCGACCAACACAACTCCGCCAACGATCTTCAAAAAGGTCTTCATCTATCTCTCTCTGAGTTGAACGATTTCGGACATTTTACGGGACAATCCGCCAAATGGTTCTCTCCGCGATCCTCCTCGCCGCCACCTTGCAGACGAACGTCGCCTCGGTCACAAAGATCTACGACCGCGACTACGCGAAGAAGCTCGTCCCGATGCTCACCGAGGTGATCAGCTTCCCCACGACGCAGAACGATACCGAGGGCCACGCCGCGCAAAAAGCGTGGCTCGCGAAAACCGCGGGCGACCTCGGCTTCACCTATCGCGATGCTGGATTGATCAGCGAGATCGAGCTTCCCGGTCCCGCGAATGCGCCGGTGCTCGGGCTCATGGTTCATGGCGACGTGCAGCCAGCCGAGGCCGATGCCTGGTCGTTCGCGCCGTTCTCGGGCAAGGCGGATGCGACCTATGTCTACGGCCGCGGATCGGCGGATGACAAAGGTCCGCTGGTGCAGGCGCTGCTGGCGATGAAGGCGCTCGCGGACAGCCGCATCGCGCGCACGCACACGGTGCGGCTGCTCGTCGGCAGCGATGAGGAATCGAACAACACCGACGTCGCGGAGTACCTGAAGACGCATCAGCCGCCCGACTACACACTGGTCATCGATTCGGAGTTTCCGGTCGTCGTCGGCGAGAAGGCGTGGAACTCATTGACGTTGACGACCAATGCCAAATCGGAACGCCCCGGCGTCACGAAACCGTACGGGGTGTCGTTCATCGAGGCGGGACTCTCGGCGAGCATCGTCCCCGATCGCGCCGAGGTGAAGTTGTTTTGGACGCGCGAAGGAGTGGCGGATTGGGAGCCGGTGATCGCCGCGGTGAAAGCCGCGAAGCTGCCCGCGGACACGCGCATCGCCACGCAGGCGATCGGGACAACATTGCGAATCGTTGCGTACGGACATTCATCGCACGCTGGCGTGAACCTCGAAAGCGGACGCAACGCGCTCGTCGCGCTGGCGCGAGCGCTCGATGGATTGCTCCCGACCGGAGGCGCGAACGACCTCCTTGCCTTCGTCCGCACCGCCGGCGCCGACATCTACGGCACCGGCCTCGGCATCGCCGACTCCGATCCGCTCTGGGGCCGCTACGCCGTCAACATCGCCACGATCAAACCAAACCTGGACAATCCGAAACTCTCCACGATGACGATCAACATCCGCCGCACGCCGCCACGCACCGGTCCGCAACTGAAGGCGAAGATGGACGAGCTCGTAGTCGCGTTCAATCAACGCACCGGCGCGTCGCTCGTGCCGGCCGGTTTCTACGGCGACGAGCCGTTAGCATTCGATCCGAATTCGAAAATCGTCCGCCGCCTGCTCGCCGACTACGCTGCCGCGACCGGGACGAAAAATCCGAAGCCCGCCATCTCCGGCGGCGGAACGTACGCGAAGAGACTCCCGAACTCGATCGCCTTCGGCATGTGGTTCCACGACAAGCCCTACCCCGGCCACGACGTCGACGAAAAGAACCCGATCGCCGACCTGCAGAAGGGGACGAAGGTGCTGATTCACGCGCTGGTGGATATCGCGACCGGTCCGAAGATCGAGAACGCGTTCAAGCCGTGAAACGGATTTAATGCCCGTTGCGCGACGCGGCCCGGAACGCTGTCCCGTTCTGCAATTCGCCGACGACGCGGTCGAGGCCTTGATTGCTCTGCAGCGCGACGTGCTGCGCGTATTCATCGCAGACGGGGCAGAGTTGACGACTCAGATCGGCGTCCTGAACGCGGCTACCACACAGTCGACAAGTGGAGTCAGCGTTCGATGGCATGGGCGACAGTGTAGCATTCGCCGTGCCCGCAGCCCTCCGGCGCGCTTTGCACCGCACGAAAAACCATGGCCACCAATCTCAAGAAAGTTGTCATTGTCGGACGCCCGAATGTGGGCAAGTCGACCCTCTTTAATCGCCTCGCCGGGAAACGCCGCGCGCTCACACATGACATGCCCGGCATGACGCGCGACCGCCTGTCGGACATCATCACGCTCGACGACGGCCGGCGCTACGAGCTCACCGACACCGGCGGACTCGAGTACGGCGATTCGCCGATGTCCGCGTTCGCGGGCGAGATCCGCGATCAGGCGCGTCGCGCGCTCGACACCGCCGACTTCATCCTCTTCGTCGTGGATGGCGCCGCGGGTGTGCTGACCGAGGATCGCGACATCGCTACGGAGTTGCGTCCGGCGGCGGGACGCACGCTGCTGCTGGTCAACAAAGTCGATCGCCGCGATGCCGAGGCGAACGTGCCGGAGTTTTACGAGCTTGGATTTGAGCGGATGCTGCCGCTGTCGGCCGAGCATGGCGAGGGGATCGACGAGCTGTTCGACACCATCGGCGAGATCGTTCCCGCCGATTCGGTAACGGAGATCGACGAAGACGACAAGGGTCCGATTCGCATCGCCATCATCGGACGTCCGAACGTCGGCAAGTCCTCGCTGCTGAATCGTCTGGCCGCGGAAGAGCGCGCCGTCGTCTCGCCGATCTCCGGCACTACGCGCGACGCGATCGACATGGAGATCGTGCGCGGCGGGCAGCAATACATGATCATCGACACGGCCGGAATCCGCCGCAAAGGGAAGACGCACGACGAGGCGGAGAAGCTGTCGGTGATCTCCGCGCGCAAAGCGATCGAGCGTTGCGAGATCGCGCTGGTGATGATCGACGCCGAGGATGGCGTTACCGGGCAGGATGCAACCGTCGCCGGGTACGCGGAAGATGCTGGCAAAGCCGCGATGCTGCTCGTGAACAAGTGGGATGCCGCCGCGCACGAGCAGGACGACTACAAGAAAGTCGAAGAAGAAATACGCTTCAAGCTGAAGTTTCTCCCGTACGCGCCGGTGGAGTTCATTTCTGCGAAGACCGGCCGCCGCGTCGAAAAGATTTTCCCGAGCATCGACAAGATCGTGGCCGGCTACCGCAAACGTTTCGGGACCTCGGAGTTGAACCAGATCCTCGAACGCGCCATCGCCGGCCACCAGCCGCCGGCGGTGAAAGGCCGTCCGCGCCGTTTCTATTACACGACCCAACTCAAAACACAGCCGACGACAATCGCGCTCTTCTCCAACGTCGACGAGCCGCTGCATTTTTCGTACAAGCGGTATCTGGAGAATCAGTTTCGGGAGGGGTTGGGCTTAGTCGGATGCCCCATCCATCTCGTGCTTCGGGCGAGAAAGGGAATGAAGAAATGAACGCAGCGAAAAAGCGGCGACTGCTGATCGGCCTATTGATTGTCGTCAGCGCGATCGCCGTGGTCGCCACGGGGCTGTTCTTTGCGCAAGGCGGCTTTGGCGGCGGTCATGGCAGCTTCGATCAAGTTCTATTCGTCTTGGCATTGCCGTGGTCGATGGTTCCGTGGCCAGAGCCCTTGACGACCAATGACTTTACGTGGCTGGTCGTATTACCCTTTTTTCTCAATTTGGCAGTCGTCGCAGTCTTGAGCTTGTTAGGCAGGGGAGACGTTATCTGGGAAACGCCTCCTTGACCCCGCCATCCACGGGCAGCATCGCGCCGGTAGTTTTCGCCGATCGTGGGCCAGCCAGAAAGAGCGCGGCCTCGGCGACGTCATCCGCGGTGACCTCGGTCTTCAGCAACGTCCGATTGCGATAAAAGTCGGGGAGGTTCTCGGACGAGATGCCGTACGCCGTTGCGCGCATCGATCGCATCTCGTCGCTCCAGAATCGGGAGCCGCCGAAGATGGCGTCGGGGTTGAGCATGTTGGCGCGGATGCCGAACTCGCCGCCCTCCAGCGCCACGATGCGGCACAACTGCGCCTCGGCGGCTTTGCTCACGCTGTACGCGCCGAACTCCTTGCCGGGCGCGGTTACGTTCTTCGACGCGTTGAAGACGAGGCTGCCGCCGGTTTTCTGCTGTTTCATGATCCACAGCGCCGCGCGCGCGACGAGGAAATGTCCGCGCGCGTTGACGGCGAACGCGCGATCCCAATCGGCGGCGGGGAGGACGTCGAGGCTTCCGAACGAGGAGATGCCGGCATTGCTGACGATGATGTCGACGCCGCCGTAAACGGCGATCGTTTCCGCGTACGCGCGCTCGACGTCGTCTTCCCTGGAGACATCGAGCCGCAGCGCGATCGCGCGACGCAATCCATGCTTTGCCACGATGCCCTTCGCGACCTCCTCGGCCAGCGCGACATCGACGTCGGTGACGACGACGTGCGCGCCCTCCTCGGCGAAGCGTTCCGCGCACGCGCGGCCGATGCCGCTCGCGGCGCCGGTGATGATCGCGACCTTTCCCGCCAGCTCTTTTTCCTTCGGCAGCAGCGTGAGTTTGTACAACTCCAGCGGCCAGTACTCTGCGTGAAACGCATCCTCATCGTTCAGCGTCTCGTAGCCGTCCGCGCCCTCGGCGGATTCGATGATGCGCATGGTGTGGCGGTAGATGTCGCGCACGATCCGCGCCGCGCGCGCGTCTTTGCCCGCCGTCCACATGCCCGCGCCGGGAACGAGGACGACGCGCGGATGCGCATCGAGCATCGCGAATTCGCTCGGATAGTTTTCGTAATGCGCTTTGTATCGTTCGACGTGATCGCCGAGCGCTTTCGAAACGTCGTCGCCCGCATCGAGAAAGAGTGGAAAGCGTTTCGTGTGCAGCAAGTGATCGGGCGTGGCCGGACCGATCTGCGTGATGCGCTTCGCGTCCTCGCGAGCGAGGAAGCGGAGCACGTCGTCGCTGCCGTCGAATTCGAGGATGACCGAACGCTTCGTGCCGAGGGCGCCGCGGATGACGGGAGCGAGCGTTGTTGTGTCGACGCTTGCCGAAGCCGAAACCGATGGACGCGATCGCAAGGCCAGCCACTCCTCCGCCTTCGTCACGAGCGCGATGTGCTTCTCGTACGCCTCCCGCGCGTTCTCGCCCCAAGTGATCAGCCCATGATTCATGAGTACGAGTCCCTCGGCATCGGGCTTTGACGCGAATGCATCGGCGACATCGCGGCTCAATCGAAATCCCGGACGAAGATAGGGAACGGAGATCACCGAATCGCCGAAACATGCGCGCACCGTTGACTCACGGCCGCGTGTATTCGTTAGTCCGAGGATCGCATCCGCGTGTGTGTGCAGGACCGCGCGAGCGGGGAGGAACGCGTGCAGCAGCGTCTCGATCGACGGACGCCGGCTCGACGGATCGACGAGGCAGCGCGCCAGGTAGTCGACCATCTCCTGATCGCTCATCTCGCCTTCCCGTATCCGCAGCGGCTCGATGTAGTCGAGGCGCACCGCGGGAAACTCTTTCGGCACGATCGTCTTCATGTCGCTGCCGCTCGACTTGATGTACATCACCGGAATTGGTGTGCCGAGGAGGTCCGTGGATTGGGACTTGACGCTGTTGTTTCCGCCGCCCCACAGCACGAGCGATTCTTCGGCGCCGACGAGGCGCGACTGGTAGACGAGTTGGTCGATTTCGTTGTCGGGCGTCTCCGCCCAGCGGTTAATCATGCGGCGTATTATCGACAGACAACGAAAAGGGGGAAGTCATGAATCGTCTGCTGTCCGTTGTTCTCATCGCAGTCGCGGCATCGCTCTTCCTGGCCGCGGCGCCTGTGACCTCCGTATCGGCGACGGCATCGATCGATCTGAGCATCGAGATTGCGCCGACGTCGTATGGCCCCTACGAGTTGTTGCGCGAACAACATCGCGGCACCTTCACCTGCTGCGCGATGTGGCTCGATGAGCCGAACCATCGCATCTACGGATCGGTGAGCGTCGTGGTCCATCCGGGCGAGGAGCAGACGGAGACATCCATCGCCGGCGGCGTGAAGATGACGATGAAAGGGCGCGTCGACTCCGGCCGCACTGGCGCGACCGCCGAGGTCACCGTTGTACGCGACGGAGTTCTGATCGCGCATCAGCAGAGCCGCGTGAAGTTGACGGGATCCGGCCGTTCACAGGTGTACTGAACGCGCCGGCGCCCCGGTGCTACACTCAGCGCCTCATCAACAAGGAGGCATTGCATGCGTCACGTTGCCGGGGCGTTGCTCGTGGTTTTTCTCGTCGCACTGCCGGCCTTCGCTATCGATCCTGGACACGCCGAGGGGAGCTTGACTATCGATGCGAACAAGATCCCGCTCAACTACGCGTACGCCGTGGCGAAGCAGAAGAATGAGCTCTCCGGCCGCAACGAGATGACGCGCATCATCCTCACCGAAAAGCCGCTGCCCGACGGCGCGAAGCTGACGGAGATGGACAACAACCTTCCCGGCAATCTGAACGGCGTGATCATCTGCATCGACAAACTCGGACGCGTCGGCCACGTCGCCGTCCAGCACCCGAAGGGAACGTACGACGGCGGCTACTTCGAGGGCGTTCCCGATTACGAGTTCAAGCAGCGCAAGGGCGAGTCGGGAACGTACGGCGGCACCGTTTCGTCGATGAGCATCAAGACGAACACGATGACGTTCTCCTACGATGCGACATTCGTCGCCTCGCTCCGGTAAACCGTTACACTTTCGCGGTTCATGGCGCTCTTCTCCAACGAAGTCAGCGATGCGGTGAAGCGTCTGGCGGCGAAGTCGTACGCGACGCAGGAAGAGCGCGACGAGTTGCTCGGCCGCGTCGAATCGGCAGACGGCGTGCGGGCGCGCGACGTCATCTGGATGTTGTTCCGGCCGGACCGTGCGCTCCGCGACAGTGCCGCGCGCGTGCTGCTGCGCGTTCGCGACGCCGAAACGCTCGACGTTTTTCTTGCCGAATCGAAAGGGAAACCGGAACAGGCTCTGCGCGCCGCGGCCGCGGCTCTCTTTGCGCTCGGGCTGCCGGCGATTGACGCGCGTCTAGTCCAACTTCTTGCGCCGCCGCCGAAGGAGACGAAGGAAACGCGCGAGCTGCAGGATGCCGTGCGGCGTCTGCTGGCCGAGGCGCCGATGTCGCGGCAATTGGAGCCGGTGCTGTGGCAGCTTGCGTCTTCCGGCAATCCCGACGAGCGCCTGCCGTTTCTCAACAAGCTCGCATCGAGTGAGATCGACGAGAACGCAGCGCGCCGCTGGCGGCGGATCGCTGCCGATCCCAGCCCGGCCGTGCGCGACAAAGCGATCGAAGTTCTGGCTGCGAAAGCGCCGCAGCATTCGCTCGATCTGCTGATCGAAGCGCTGCCACGCGCCGGTTATGCTGTGCAGCAAACGATCGTCGAGGCGATGACGAAGCTGGCCGCCGGACAAGGCGCCGCATTCGCCGACCGTCTTCTTCCCGCGCTGGCGTCCGGCGACGCCGCCACGCGCACCGCCGTTCTGAAAATACTCCTCGGCATCGGCGATCCGGCCGGCGTCATCAAACGCTACATCCGTTTCTCCAGCACGCTGGCCGGCTTCATCCGCGACCGCGCGCTCGATTCGCTGCGCGAGTTTGGCGCCGCGCTCATCGAGCCGGTCATCGAACTGCTGCACGATGCCGATCCTGACACGCGCTCCGGCGCGATGGCCGTCGCCGGCGGATTCGAAGATGTGCGCATCGTCCCCGCGACGGTTCAACTGCTGCGCGATCCCGACTGGTGGATTCGGATTTCCGCCGCCGACATGCTCGGACGCCTCAAGGATCCGCGCGCCGTCGAGCCACTCGTGGCGACGCTGGCCGATCCCGACATGAAGTGGGCCGCCGTCGAAGCGCTCGGCCGGATCGGCGATCCGCGCGCATTGCCTGCGCTGGGAAAGATGCTCGCCGACCCGCTGCCCGACGTTCGCATCGAAGTCATGCTGGCGTTGAAGAACTTCCAGCATCCGCAGGTTCGCAATGCGCTGACGAGCGTCGCGCAAAACGATCCCGATCGCGGCGTCCGGACGCACGCGATCGAAATTCTCGATGAGCTTGCCGCGACCGATCGCCAGTCGCAGTCGGGCATCGACGCGATTCGCAAAGCGGCGCTGACGGTCGCCGTCGCACAGGGCGAGCCGCGGCTCAATACGCTGCTGATCGCTACGCGCAATCAGGGCGGATCAGACTTTCACCTCTCCGTCGGCCAGCCGCCGATCGTCCGCCTCTCCGCCGATCTGCTGCGCGCGCAGGGCGAGCCGTTTACCGCGGCGCAGACGGAGTCGATGCTGAAGGAAGTGCTCAGCGACGCGCAGTGGGCCACGCTGCAGACGCAGACGCAGATCGACTTCTGCTACGTCGTCCCGCAAGGCGGCCGCTATCGCGCGAACGTTTTCTTCGATCATCACGGCTACAACGGCGTCTTCCGCGTCATCCCGGAGAAGCCGCCAACGATCGTCGACCTCGGGCTGCCCGCGCATCTCGCGGAGATCTCCGACTATCACCAGGGACTCGTGCTCGTCTGCGGTCCGTCCGGTTCGGGCAAGTCGACGACGCTCGCGGCGCTCGTGAATCTGTTCAACGAGACGCGCAACGATCACATCCTGACGATGGAGGACCCGGTCGAGTTCGTCCATCCGTTCAAGAATTGCCTCATCAATCAGCGCGAAGTCGGGTCGCACACGAATTCATTCGCGCGCGCACTGCGGGCGGCGTTGCGCGAAGACCCCGACGTGATCGTGATCGGCGAGCTGCGCGACAACGAATCGATCACGCTCGCCCTCACCGCCGCCGAGACCGGCCACATAGTCCTCGGCACGCTGAACTCCACCAGCGCACCGAAAGCAATCGATCGCATCCTCTCCAGTTTCCCCGCCGACGAGCAGCCGCAGATTCGCGCGTCGCTCTCCGAGTCGCTGCGGTATTGCATCGCGCAGCGCCTGCTGCCGGCGCGGGAAGGACGCCGCCAGGTTGCCGCCTTCGAAGTACTCAAAGGCACGAGCAACATCGGCACGATGATTCGCGACCAGAAGACCTACCAGATTTACTCGGCGATGCAGATCGGACGTTCCCTCGGCATGCAGACGTTCGACGAGGCGCTCAAGGACTTGCTGCGCCGCGAACAGATCAGCGCGGAGACGGCGTACCTCGCAGCGCTGAAAAAAGAAGATTTCGAATCGATGGTCAGCCCCGAGTTCATCGCCCGAGGAAAAGCGTAATGGCGATGCAGAAGATCGATCGCTTCCTCAAGCTGATGAACGATCGCGGCGCGTCCGATTTTCATCTCACCGTCGGCCGTCCGCCGATGCTGCGTGCGTCGGGGACGATGGAGTCGATCCGCTATCGCACGCTGACCGAGGGCGATTTCGCGGAGATGATCAAGCCGGTCACGCCGGCCAGGTTGTGGGACGAATACCAGCAGACCGGCGACGTCGATTTCTCGTACGAGATTCCGGACGTGGCCCGCTACCGCGTCAATCTCTTTCGCCAGCAGCGCGGTGGCGGCGCGGTCTTCCGCGTCATCCCTACGAAGATCATGACGCTCGAACAGCTCGGCCTTCCCGATCCGGTGCGCCGCATCGCCTCGATTCGCAGCGGTCTGGTGCTCGTGACCGGCCCGACCGGTTCCGGCAAGTCGACGACACTCGCGGCCATCATCGATCTGATCAACGAGACGCGCGGACTGCACATCATCACAATTGAGGACCCAATCGAATTCGTGCATCCGAACAAGAAATGCCTCGTACACCAGCGCGAGATCGGCACGCATGCGAAATCGTTCGCCGAGGCGCTGAAGGCCGCCGGCCGCGAAGATCCGGACGTGATCCTGGTCGGCGAAATGCGCGATCTGGAAACGATCGCCATGGCCCTTTCCGCCGCGGAGCGCGGCACGCTCGTCTTCGGCACGCTCCACACGAACAACGCTGCGAAGACGATGGACCGCATCATCAGCGTCTTCCCGGCCTCGGAACAGGAAGGCGTCCGCAACGTGCTCGGCGAAACAATTCGCGGCGTCGTCGCCCAGCAACTGATGCCGAAAGTCGGCGGTGGCCGCATCGCCGCTGTGGAGATCCTCTTCGCCTCGCCCGCTATCGGCAACATGATCCGCGAGGGTAAGACTTCGCAGGTGACCAGCGCGATCCAGACCGGCGTGAAGGAAGGGATGATCGACATGGACGGCTCCATCCGCCGCCTCTACGACGCCGGCCTCGTCACCGCCCGCGCCGCCTACGACAAGGCGATCGACAAGGAGCAGTTCAAGGACTTGCTGGAGACGGCTTGACTCAACCTAAGGACGCCCTCGAAATCGAGTCAGCGAAGCTCGATCGTGAAGAGGAGCAGGCCATGGCTGATGAAAGCTGTGTCGCCGAAATCGACCTTTCGGAATCCGATGCGTTTTATACGTAGAGTTCGCGAACTCTGCGTATAAAACGCTAACCCTTCCTGAGCAGCCCTTCCATCATCGCGAACCGCTCCAGCATTTCCGTGTAGATGCGGTCGGTCTTTTCGTGGAGATGCGCGACTTCGAGCTCCGCTTTGATGTTGACCTCGTATTCGACGTCGGAGCGGACGTGATCTTTTTCGGCCTGGCGGTTCTGGCTGATCAGAACGAAGCAGGAGAGGAAGATTGCTTCCAGCGAGACGATCATCGTCAACAGGCCGAACGGATATGGATCGAACGCGGGGATGCCGAGGCGGAAGGTGTTGACGATGATCCAGGCGCCGAACCAAATGAGGTTGATGAGCAGGAACGGCATGCTGCCGCTGAACCAGGCGATCCAGTCGGCGATTTTCTGGAGCGCGCTGAGGTTTTCCTCGACCTCGATGTTGACGTTGCGGGAGACGCGCGTTTGGAGGAGCTCGTCCGCTTTTCGCGTCATGTGTCCGACTGCTGCCAGCAGCCGCACAGCCGCCTCGGGTGTTTTCCGGAAGAGGAGCAGCAGGTCGTCGCGATCGAGCTCAAGCAATTCGGTGTCTACGAGCGCAAGCGCGGTGGCAGTGCGGGCGCCGCGGTCGAGGAGTGCCAGCTCGCCGAAGATCTCGCCGTCGCGCGCGACCGTGAGCACGATCTTCTGTCCGGCCGTGTCTTTGATGAACAACTCGACCTCGCCCGCAGTGACGACGAACAGCGATTCGCCCGGCTCGCCGGCTTGAAAGAGCGTCGTTCCCGCCTTCAGCTCGCGCCGATCGACGACAAGCGCTAACTGCGTGCGATCCTCTTCGGTAAGCTGCTCAAAAAGCTCGTTCTTCGCGAGCATCCCTGCATCACACGGCATACGTCCCTCCGTTGAGTCGCGGGAGTGTAGCCGGAGACGGCGATCGCGACGTGATGAAGGTCGGCCCTTCGATTCTGATGGGCCCTAGGGCTTTGCCCGCTGGTATTGATCCGGCCACGGAATGTCGACGCCGAGGATGTGGGCGGCGTGGAGCGGCCAGTAGGGATCGCGCAGAAGTTCGCGGGCCAGCAGCACCGCGTCGGCTGAACCGCTGCGGATGATTTCGTCGGCTTGATGCGCATCGGTGATCAGGCCGACCGCTCCCGTCGCGACGCCAGCCTCGGCGCGGATGGCGCGCGCGAACGGCACCTGGTAGCCCGGACCGATCTCGATCTTCGCGCCGGGAACCGCGCCGCCGCTGGAGCAGTCGATGAGATCGACGCCGAGGTCGCGCAGGCGCTTCGCGAATTCGATTGAGTCGTGCAGGTCCCAGCCGCCTTCGGCCCAATCGGACGCGGAGATGCGTACGAAGAGGGGCAGGTGACCGGGCCAGATTTCTCGGACGCGTTCCGCGACACGGAGCGGAAAGCGCATGCGGTCTTCGAGCGCTCCGCCGTAATCGTCCGTCCGTACATTGCTGAGCGGGGAGAGGAACTCGTGCAGAAGATAACCGTGCGCCATATGGAGCTCGACGACGCGAAATCCTGCATCGAATGCCAGCTTGGTCGATCGGACGAATTGCTCGACGATCTCATCGATCTCGCCGGCCGTCAGCTCGTGCGGAACCGGCTCGCCTTCGCGAAATGGAATCGGACTAGGGGCCACCGTCTGCCAGGAATGCGGACCTTCGCGGATGACGCGGCCGCCGCGCCACGGTGCGTCGGTCGACGCCTTTCGTCCCGCGTGCGCAAGCTGAATTCCGGCAACGGCGCCGTTGCTCTCGATGAACGCGACGATGCGGCGGAATGCATCGGCATGTTGCTGCGACCAGATGCCGCTGTCCCACGCGGTGATGCGGCCCGCGGGCGAGACGCCGCTCGCTTCGACCATGACTAGTCCCGCGCCGCCCGTGGCGCGGCTGCCGAGGTGCACAAGGTGCCAGTCGTTGGGGAGACCGTCATCGCTCGAGTATTGACACATCGGCGAGACGAAAATGCGGTTGCGGAAGGTGACGGCGCGGATCGTGTAGCTGTCGAAAAGGTGCATGGTGTTCGTAAAACCGCCGGAGTATAGCCGTGGCCGTCAGGGGACGTTTGCTGCGTCCCATTCGTATACCGTTCGGCTACCATGCCACAGCGCCGCGCTGATCGCGGCGCGACCGATCAAAGGAGATTTCATGACTCTTGTTTCCCGCATTTCCATCTGCATCCTGATCGCGGCGGCGGCGATCCCCGCCGTGGCGCAGACGTCGCGTCGCCGCGCTGTGTCGCCGGCGATCGCGAGCGCACCTACGACTCCGGTTGTCATCACGGTGAAGGACGGGTCGAACGGGCTCGCAGTCGCAACCGCCACGGTTACGTACGCCGGCAAACCGCAGATCACAAACGGCACTGGCCAGGCCGCCCTCAGTCTGCCCATCGGAAAACCGGCTGTCGTTTCGGTGGAACACCCCGCCTTCCTGCCGTTTTCGCAGACGATCACAGCGCAGTCCGGCGGCACTTACGAGTTGACTCTTACGGAGAAGCCGTCCGTTACGATCAAAACGAAGACGAATGAAACGCACATCGTCGACATCGGCACTGCGCAGTTTGCGAACGCGGCGACTTTCAGCAATCCGTCGCGGTCCGACACGGGCAACTTCTGCAAAGAGGACGGATCCGATTTCACGCCCGACAAGACTGAATTCGTGCGCATCGTCGGTCCCGGCGTGCTGGAGAGTGCGGCGCAATGTTGCCAGTTCGGCAAGGTGGTTTCGGCGAATGTGGAGATGAAGTCGGGCGCCCACCTGAAGGTCTACTTCAAGGACAGTTGCTCCGGTAACGAAGTCGATTTCGTCGGACGCGAGAAGTCGACGGGGCTGTATCAGTACTACCGCTTCACCGACATCGCTGAGATCGACTTTCCGTAGTGCGCGTCGGGCAATCGGGCATGGCGCGGTAGACTGCCATTGTGGTCAGCATCGATCCGCGCTTTGCCCTTGCCGGCGCGTCCGACGACATCGAACGCATCTACGCGAAGCAGCGCGCCAACCGCGATCGCGTAGCGGCTACGTCAGCCACCGAACGGATCGAGAAGCTCCGCCGTTTCCACACTGCGATGTTCGCGCACCGCGAAGACTTTTACGGCGCGCTCTGGGCGGACTACCAGAAGCCCGCGCCGGAAGTGGACATGTCCGAGATCTATCCGGTCGTGTCCGAGGCGCGGCACGCCATTCGTCACCTGCGGCGCTGGATGCGGCCACGCCGCGTGGCCACGCCGCTCGCGCTCCTCGGATCGCGTTCGCGCATCGTGCACGAGGCCAAAGGCGTCGTACTGATCCTCTCGCCGTGGAACTTCCCGGTGAACCTCACGTTCGGGCCGTTCGTGTCCGCGATCGCGGCAGGCAACTGCGTGATGATCAAGCCGTCGGAAATGACGCCGCACACGAGCGCGCTGATGAAACGGATCATCGGCGAGCTGTTCGACGAGAGCGAAGCGGCTGTCATCGAAGGTGATGCGGGCGTTGCCGAGGCGCTGCTGCGGAAGAAGTGGGACCACATTTTCTTCACCGGCAGTCCCGCCGTCGGACGCGTCGTCATGAAGGCCGCCGCAGAGCATCTGACGCCGGTCACGCTCGAGCTGGGCGGCAAGTCGCCGGTCATCGTCGACCGCACCGCGAATCTCGACGAGGCCGCGAAGAAGATCGCCTGGGGCAAGTTCCTCAACTGCGGACAGATCTGCATCGCGCCTGACTATCTGCTGATCGATGAAACGATCCAGGCACCGTTCGTCGAAAAACTGCGTGCCGCGATCGCGCCGGAGACGGGACTCATCGTCAACGACCGCCACGCCGCACGCGTCAAGCATCTGTTCGATGACGCCGTTGCAGGCGGCGCGGAAGTCGTCGCGGGCGGCGGCTTCGATCAGCGCGCCATCACGCCGACCTTGCTGGCGAACGTCGATCCGGAGTCGCCCGTGATGCAACAGGAGATCTTCGGGCCGCTGCTGCCGATGATCACGTACCGCACGCTCGACGACGCGTTGCGCATCATCGCCGCGCGCGAAAAGCCGCTCGTGCTCTACCTCTTCAGCCGCAGCCGGAAAGTGATCGACGACGTGTTGCGGCGCACGACAGCAGGCGGCACGGCCATCAACGACACGCTGGTGCAGTTCTACCAACTCAATCTGCCGTTCGGCGGAGTGGGGGAGAGCGGCGTCGGCAAGGCGCATGGCCAGTTCGGATTCGAAGCATTCTCGAACGCGCGCGGCGTCTTCGAGCAGCCGATGCGCTTCAGCGCCATTCAACTGCTGTATCCGCCGTATACCAAGTTCAAGAAGAAATTGATCGACCTGACCCTTCGCTACTTTTAGCGCGCGTCACACGGTCCGCAGCACGGCGAAGAGTGAAACCGACGAAATCGCGATCCAGAGCAGGATGCCGAGGATGAGCGGACGCGCACCGACGGCCGCGATCGATTTGCGGGAGAGGCCGGCGCCGATCAGGAACAACGTAATGGTCAATCCGATACGAGCGAGCATCGTCAGCGTCGACCACACCTCTGGCGGCGCCGCGATGTAGGTTCGCAGCACCGAGGCGACGACGAACCAGAAGATGAACCACGGGATCGTCAGCTTTGCCGATTTTCGTTTGAAGAAAAACGCGGTTGCGAGCGTCACAGGCACGATCCAGAGTGCGCGCGTCAGCTTTACCGTCGTCGCGATCTGCAACGCGTCCGCGCCGTATTTCGCGGCCGCGCCGACGACCGAACTGGTGTCGTGAATGGCGATCGCGGCCCACACGCCGAACTGCGGCTGCGTCATGCCGAGGCGATGGCCGATCATCGGAAAGATGAAGAGCGCGATCGAGTTGAGGATGAAGACCGTGCCGAGAGCGACCGACATCTCCTCATCCGTCGCGTTGACGACGGGGCCGACCGCGGCGATCGCACTGCCGCCGCAGATTGCTGTCCCCGACGAGATAAGGTGCGACGTCGTGCGGCTGATGTTCATCGCACGGCCGAGAAGAAAGCCGAGAAGCAACGTGCCGACGATCGTGACGATGGTGAAGACGAATCCGGTGCGGCCGGCTTCGACGACCTTCTGCAGATTCATCCCGAAGCCGAGGAGGACAACGGATGTTTGCAGCAGGAGCTTCGTCGCTTTCGAGTTGCGCGACGCGAACGGATGACCGAGCGTCAGCGCGAGCGCGAGGCCGAGGGCGAGCGCGATCGGCGGCGACGCCCACGGCGTGACGCAGAAAATCAGCAGCGCGGCGAAGACAGCGACGCGAAGCGCTTGCACTACGTGAGATGCGCTTTGAAGAACGCGACCGCGTGCTGCCACGCGTCTTCCGCGGCCTCGGCGTTGTAGTTTTTGCCCGTATTGTTGAAGAAGGCATGATCCGTCTTCGGATAGACGAGCAAGCGCACGTCCTTGCCCATTTCCTCGAGTTGCTTCGCGAGCGCGCGGCCGTTGGCGACCGGGACGCCCTGATCGTTTTCAGCGTAGATCAGCAGGATCGGTGCGCTGAGATTCGCCCAGTCGTACGCAACTTTCTTGAAGCCGCCGTAGAAACTCACGGCCACGCCGACGTTCGGGTCTTTCGTCGCGGTGTACTGCGCGAGCGCGCCGCCCATGCAGAAACCGATGACGCCGTACGACTTCGATGTGCACTCAGGACGGCCGAGAAGGTACGCGCCGGCAGCCGCGATGTCTTTCTCGGCGCGGTCGGCATCGAGCTCCATCAGCAGGCGGCCGGCTTCATCGGGAGACGTCGCCGTCTTACCGTGAAACAGGTCGGGCGCAATTGCGGAGTAGCCTTCGCCGGCGAAACGATCCACGATCTCTTCGATGTGCGGCACGAGCCCCCACCACTCCTGAATGACGACGATGCCGGGACCTTTGCCCGCGAAGTAGCCCTGACACGTGTGGCCGTTCGACGGAAATTCAACGCGTTCACCCATCGGATCCTCCAGAAAATCGCGCGAATTCTAATGCAGCACGGAACCGATGCCGCGCGTGGCGCGTATTCATGGCAGAATAACCAGACCCGGAGAGAGGGAATCCAATGACATTGACGAAGGAACAGGTTTCCGGACTGGCCAAAACACCGCGCTGTCCGCGTTGCGACCTCAACAAGACGATCGGCAATGCCCTTTGCCGCAGCTGCCGCGCGAAGCTTCCCGAGAATATGCGCCTGGCGCTGGAGCGGATCCCGTCGAAAGATGCGTGGACTGTTTCGCGCGCCGTACGCGCGGCCGCCCGCTACTTCGATGTGCATTTTCAGTCGGTGCGGAACTTCGGCGGCGGACGCCACCGGTAGTTACCGGTAGCGCACAGACTGTTCGGCGATATCCGCGAGCTCGTCGATGTGCGCTTCGCGCGCTTTCGCGACGATCTCCTCCGTCTGTTTCTTCGATTGCAGCGCGCGCGCCCACGCCGCTGCCAGCGAAACGCGCTTCATCCGCGACGACGCTTCGTTCCAGTGACGCAGATCGGCGACGCGCAGCGTGCTTTTCGCGTCGCCCGCGCGAACGGTGGCGATGGTCTCATCCGTCTTCGCGTTCGGTTTGAACTCGATTTCGTACAACGCGGTTTCATTCGCTGCGACGGAGCCGGTCATCGGACGATGAACCGCCACGGCGTCGCCGAACGTGAGCTCGATCGGCGCTGACGTTTTGCCCGGAGCATCGACGGAAACGCGCAGCAGCCATTTGGTGGAGTCGAGCGGCGCCGCCGATGCTTCGAGGTCGACGCGCAAATCGGCAGGCTTGCGCTCCGGCGCGGCGAAGTGCTGCACGAACGCGTAGGTGTCGGCGTCGCGCGGCGTTTCGCCGTGCGAGATCGCCTGCTGGATCGCGTAGAAGTTGTGGACAGGAGGCGCTGATGGCGGTGCATTGAGCGAATCGGCCGCCGACGATTTTGCGAACGTCCGTTCGCGCGCCGCGCCTCCGTCGGCGGTCATCACCGGCGCTTCCGCCGCCGGCGGTGGCGGCGCTGGAGCAGCGATCGGAGCCGCAGGAACCGCATTGACGATCGAAGTGCTCTCCGTAATCGGCATCGTCTGGCCCGCATCGGCGATGTAGACGGGAGTTGCCGTGGACATCGCGACCGATTCCTCATGCTTCGCTTCCGCGATGCGCTCACGCGGCGGCTGCGCGGCAATTCTCGTCGGCGGCGGCACGCGCGGAAGGGGCGGGAGATCCGTGTGCTCCGGCACGCGAGCGCTGCCCGGCGCGGGAGGCGTGTTCGGAAGTGCGACGGCCACGCGCGGCGCCGGCGCGGCGATGTCCTTCGTTGTCATCATCGACCGCGTATCGATGTTCGCTCCGTTTTGCGAGACCAAGTGCAGCGCGAGGTACACCGAGGAGACGAGCAGGATGATCGACGCGGCAATGCGCAGATTGAACATCGTCGACTTGCGGAACCGCCTGCGCTCGCTTTCTGCCTGAAATACGAAGTGCTCCGGGATATCGCTCTTGATCCGGTCTGCCAGACCGGCTGGCGGCTTCGCTACCGGCGCCATGGTCAGCTTTCGCTGCAGATCAGCTTTGCGGTTAAGGGTCATTGTCTTTCTTCCTCAACGTTCCCGCCGAGGGCTTGTTCCAGCAGGGAAAACGCCTTGTGTAGCCGCTTGCGGATGGCTACGGTTGTGATCTCTTCGATCGCGGCAATCTCCTTCACCGCGAGGCCGCCCCAGAAATGCGCGGTGACGGTGAATCGGAGGTCTTCCGGCAGCCGCAGCACTGCTTCCCTCAGATGTCCGGCTTCCTCGGCGTTGCCAAGCACCTCGTCGACACCCGGTGATTTGTCCGGCGTCTCGGGCATGTTTTCGTCGTCGAGCGATTTCATCAGTCGCGGACGGCGGATGTGATTCAGAAACGTCGTGTACCCGATGCGATAGAGCCACGTGAAAAACTGCGACTGGCCGTTGAATCCCGGCAGCGCTTCCCACGCTTTGCGATAGGTGTCCTGGGTGAGGTCGGAGGCAAGTTCGCGGTCGCCGCAAAGCCTGCACATCGACGCGAAAACCGACGAGTAGGTGCGATCGACCAACTCCTCCGCGGCGCTGCGATCACCGCCGCGGATTGCGGCGAGGAGGCGGTGTTCCTCATTCCAGGAGGGAATCACCGCATCATGCTCCGGCCGCATCGCCGGAAAGGGGGCCACATTGCTCACCCCGATAGGACACGGTTCTGCGACATTTCGAAACCACGGTTTGAGTATCCTATCCGACCGATGAAATCCGCTTTCGCCCTCCTGCTCGTCCTCCTCACCGCCGCCTGCCGCTACGAACCTCCCGCCGGAAGGATCGACGGTTCATCGATTCAGAAGGACGAGGACGCCTGGCGCGCGCATCGCGCCGACCGGCTCAAGGCGCCCGACGGCTGGCTGACGCTGGCGGGTCTCTATTGGCTTTCCGGCGGCAACAACGATGTCTCGCTTCCCGCGAAGCAGCCGGTTCCCGCGCAGTTCGTGCTGCAGAACGGGAAGGTGACGCTGCAGGCGAATCCGTCGCTGACGATCGACGGCAAGCCGGTCACGGCGCCGGTCGTGCTCCACGACGACACGGAAGCGAAACCGACAGTCGTGCGAACGGGAACGCTCTCGTTTGTCGCCATCCGCCGCGAAGATGCGACGCACGGACCGCGCTTCGGAATCCGCGTTCGCGATACCGGCGCGGACGCTCGCGCGCACTTCAAAGGGCTCGACTACTTCCCGGTCGATCCGACCTCGCGCGTGGAAGCGCGCTTCGAGCCGTACAACCCTCCGAAGAAGATTCCGATCACGAACGTCCTCGGCATGACCAGCAACGAGATCTCGCCCGGCGCGCTCGTCTTCACATTGCAGGGCCGCGAGTTCCGCATCGATCCGATCCTGGAGCAGGGCGAGACGGACTACTTCATCATCTTCAAAGACGCGACGAGCGGAAAAGAGACCTACGGAGCCGCGCGCTATCTCTACGCACATCCGCCCGACGCGAACGGGAAGACGATCGTCGACTTCAACAAGTCGTACAACCCGCCATGCGCGTTCACGCCGTACGCGACGTGTCCGCTGCCGCCGCCGCAGAACCGGCTGCCCATTCGCATCGAAGCGGGAGAGAAAAAGTACGCCGGCGGGCACGCCTAGGCGGCGTTACGCGTTGTTCCGTTCGTCCGCGAGCACCTGCGCGACGCAGGCAGTCACGTTTTTCCCCGTCTGGATGTCGAGGAACTCGTTCGGTCCGTGCGCGTTGCTGTGCGGCCCTAGTACACCTGTGATGAGGAACTGCGCGTTCGGAAAGCGCTGGCCGAGCATTCCCATGAACGGAATCGATCCGCCTTCGCCCCACGTCGTAGCCGGTTTGCCGAAGAAATTCTGCGACGCGGAGTCGATCGACTTCTCCAGCCACGGCTGCACTTTCGGCACTTCCCATCCGCCCGCGCCTTTCTCTGGCTCGAACGTGACCCGCGCGCCGTACGGCGGATCGCTTTCCAGCAACTCTTTCAACTTGCCATCGAGATTCGTGGCGTCGAGCGTCGGCGGAACGCGCAGGGAAAGCTTGATCGAGGTCTTGGGCCGCAGGACATTTCCGCCCTGCACGAGGTCGGGAAGGCCGGCCTGTCCGGTATACGACAGCATCGGCCGCCACGTACGGTTCAGCAGCAGTTCGACAGGATCGGTGGCCATCGGCGTCATGCCCGGGAGGAACGGGAACTTGTTGTGGATCTCCTCGCCCAGAATCCGCGCGGTTTCCCGCACCTCGGCCATCCGATCCGGCGGAACGTCGGCGTGCAGCCATTCGGGGATGATGTGACCCGTCTGCGCGTCTTCGAGGCGATCGAGAAGGATGCGGATGATGCGAAAACTCGATGGAACGATCCCGCTCGCGTCGCCGGAGTGAACGCCCTCGCTGAGAACTTCGACGGTGAGATTGCCGACGATCGATCCGCGGAGCGACGTCGTCATCCAGAGCTGTTCGTAGTTGCCGCAGCCACTGTCGAGGCAGATGACAAGGCCCGGCGTTCCGATCTTCTCCGAGAGCAGGTCGATGTACGCCGGCAGATCGAGCGATCCGCTCTCCTCGCAGCATTCGATAATGACCACGATGCGCGAATGCGCCGCGTTCTGCGCCTTCACCGCGCGGATGGCGGAGACGGCAGCGAAGATTGCGTAGCCGTCGTCAGCGCCGCCGCGTCCGAAGAGCTTGCCGTCGCGCAGGACCGGAGTCCACGGGCCGAGGCCGGCGTCCCATCCGATCATGGCCGGTTGCTTGTCGAGATGGCCGTACATCAGCACCGTCGAGGACGCGTCGCCATCGACTTCGATGAAGATGAGCGGCGTGCGTCCCTTCAGCTCGTGCGTTTCGATGCGCAGGCCTTCGATCTGCTGCTCTTCCACCCACGACTTCGCCAGCGCCACCGCTTCGTGCATGTGGCCGTTCTGCTTCCAGTCGGGATCGAAAAGAGGGGATTGGTTGGGGATGCGGATGTAGCGCTGGAGCGTGGGAACGATCGAAGCGTCCCAAATTTGATCGACGCTGCGGGCGATCTGTTCTGAATTCATCGACTTACCTTCTGCGGGCGGCGTTTGCGACGGCGGAGGATAGCATCAGTACGCGGCCTCTTCGGGAATCGGGCCATCCTGTCCGTCAAAAATCAGCGACACCTTTCCGCTACTAATCGGATATGATGCGCGAACTCCAGAAACGCTCCAGTCGAATAAATTGACGTCCGAACGGAAATTTGTACGTTTCAGATTTCGTGGTATGGTCTGCGCATCTCGTCCATAATTATCGACTCGCAGCTTCCGAGAGAGAGGACCGCGGTCGTGCTTGATCCAAACGTGCTCGAAACGCTTACAAGCGCTCCCCTGACCATGCCCGCCGCGGAGGTAGATCGCGTGCTGCCGCCGCCCGCGCCGGCGCCCGATCCGCAGCCCGAAGAGATCGGCGAGCTCTACGTTCGTCACCGTCCGCTGCTGCTCCATGTCGGCTGTCGCAAGTTCCGCATCCCGGAACAGGACGCGGAAGGCTTGATCCAGGAAGTCTTCGTCTCCTTCATGACCACGACCACGAAGGTCGAGAACACGCGCGCCTGGCTGGTGGCTGCGATGTGCAACGCCAGCCGCCACTACTGGCGCGGCCAGGGGCGCACGGAACCGCTACCGGACGATTTCGACGATCACACCGATCCGTCATCGACCGGGATCGCTGACAAGCTGGCCATGATTATCACCATGCAGCAGGCCCTCGGCTACCTCCAGCCGCGCTGCCGCGAGACCCTCTACCTCCACTACTACGAAGGCCGCTCCGCGAACGATGTCGCCGTATCACTCGATACGACGTCGCGCTACGCGGAGAAGCTTATTCACAACTGTCTGAAACGGGTTCGGGAGATCTACCTCAGCATCACGGCGGTGAAGCGATGATGATCGAACAGCATTACGACGAAGAAGTGCTCGCCGGTTTCCTCGCGGAACCGATCGATTCCGCGGCGCGCGACCGTCACCTGGCCGGCTGCTCGCTTTGCAAACAGACACTCAACTCGATCCGCGACACCGCCGGCCTGCTCAAGCAGCCAGACGTCTGGAGCCGCGAGTCATTCTCCAGCGCCCCCCGCCCCGAAACGCTGGCCTTCCTCCGCAACGTGCAGCGAACGATGTCCGACGAAGACGCCGCCGCCGAGGTGTATGTCAAACGGCTTTTGACCGGATCGCGCGACACCTGGGCGGCACGCCTTGCGGAACACCCGGAGTGGCGCACGGCAGGGGTGGTGAGGAAGCTGATCGCGGCAACGGATCGGGCCATCGATTTGATGCCTGCAGATGCGGTTGAGATCACCCGATTGGCGTCCCACGTCGCGGACAATTTGGCTGATTCAGATAGCGCTGCGCAACTACGCGGAAGCGCGTGGTACGAGTTCGGATACGCGCTCCTGTACACAGGCGCGTACGGTGACGCCCTCGCTGCACTCGCAACTGCGGAATCGCATTTTTTCGCGGTCCGAGTCGCGAACCACGAGCTAGGGCGCCTCTATCTCGTTCGCGCAATGGTTTACCGAGCACTGGAAAGGAGCGGCGATTCGCTACCGGCAATTGCGGCCGCAGCTGCGATCTTCCGCGAGTATGGCGACAAGGACCGTTCCTATGCGGCGAAACTTGCGGAAGGTCTTGCGTTGTATAGCAATCGCCGCTTCCGCGAAGCTCTCAGACTGAATCTCGAAATCGCGAATGAAGAAACGATTGCTGCCCGCTGGCGTGCAGCCGCTCAGCAGAATGCTGCGACGTGCTACCGCGAACTCGGCGAATTTGATGCGGCAACCGAACACTTCGTCAAGGCCATTAGCGCGTTCGAATCCGCGGGGATGATGTCCTTCCGCGCCAAAGCGAGGTGGACGCTTGCACGCATCTTCGTCGCTCGAACCCAGTACGAGCCAGCGCTGCGCATGCTCAGCGAGCTTCGCGGAGAATTCGGCGAACTTGGGATGGCCAATGACGTGGCCATGGTGTCGCTCGACATCGCCGAAGTCCTGATTGCGACCGAACGGCACAGCGAGATAGCCGCCGCTTGCAGACCGGCAATGGCCTACTTCGAAAACGCGCAGCTCACCGCGTCGGAAGCCGCCCGGACTGCGGTGACGTACTTGTGCGAAGCAGCCTTGGCAGGTAACGCGACCAGCGCACTCGTTTCGGATTTGCGGATGGCGTTTGACGCCCAACCGAAGCGTCCTGAGTTGATTCAGGCGTACTGCTGAGTAGCAATCTTGACAATCATGGGTAGGGAAAAGTTGGCGCCAGACACTCCTAGGTAAGGGCGCCCTCCAAACAAACGAGTTCATCCGAACTCGACGGAGGGTGTATGTCTACAAGATCGAAAACTAGAGTTGCTGCGTTCGTACTTCTCGTCGCGCTGAGCAGTGGCATTGCATCCGCCGCTCCGAAGCGTCAAGACCCGCAGGGCGGTTTCTTCAGCAGGATCGGTCAGATCGTCGACCAGATTCGTAAGATCCTGCACCCGGT
Organism: Thermoanaerobaculia bacterium; assembly: GCA_035995985.1. Classification (GTDB taxonomy): domain Bacteria; phylum Acidobacteriota; class Thermoanaerobaculia; order Gp7-AA8; family Gp7-AA8; genus JADGNZ01. Next base: position 54,441 of record DASYJY010000089.1, read on the forward strand.
ACCGTTCGACGATCCATCCTTCCCCAAACCCTGACCCCCTCCCGCTTACAATACGGCCGGCTGATCGGGGAGCTTGCGCATGTCGGTTGTGTTGGCGGTTCGGGATGTGGTGAAGACGTTTGGGGCTGTGCGAGCGGTGGACGGAGTCTCGTTCACCGTCCAGCGCGGCACGATTACGGGGTTGCTCGGCCGGAACGGCGCGGGAAAGACGACGACCATCCGGATGATTACCGGCGTCTTCTTTCCTGACGCCGGCTCGATCGAGTGGCTCGGCAGTGATCGTGACGCGCGCGACCGCATCGGCTATCTGCCGGAAGAGCGCGGGCTCTACCGGCAGATGAAGGTCAAAGAGCATCTGTTGTTTCTTGCCGAGATCAAAGGCAAGCGCGGCAGCTCCGTCGCCTCCGCTGCCGAGCGCTGGCTCAAACGATTCGAGCTTTGGGACAAGCGTGACGCCAAGGTCGAGGAGTTGTCGAAGGGCAACCAGCAGAAGGTCCAGCTCATCGGAACCTTACTGCACGATCCGGAGCTCATCATTCTCGATGAGCCGCAGTCAGGACTTGATCCCGTCAACATGCTCCTCGTTCGCAACCTTCTGCGCGAGTTGAAGGAAGAAGGTCGGACCATCCTGCTCTCCACGCACATGATGGCCGAGGCGGAGAGGATGGCCGACGAGATCATTTTGGTGCACAAAGGGAAGGTCGTTCTCGCCGGCGCGCTCGATGCCGTTCGCGACTCCTTCGGTAAGAACACGTTGCACATCGACTACGAAGGCGACGGCGGATTTCTCGAACAGCTTCCCCAGGTCAAGCGGGCCACGATCGTTCCAAACGGTGCCGAGATCAGTCTCGCGGACGGAGCCGATCCGCAGCTGATCCTCGAGGCCACCATCGGCAAATTGCGCATCCGGAGGTTCGAGCTGGCGGCGCCGTCGCTCGAAGAGATCTTCATCGAGCAAGTCGGCGCCGAGACCATGACCATGGAGGCCAATCGATGAACAAGATGTTCGCAGTCATCAAGCGCGAATACCTGCAGGCCGTGCGAAAAAAGATGTTCATCTTCATGACGATCTTCTTCCCGGTTCTCATGGCCGCGCTGTTCGTTCTGCCGGGACTTCTCATGGCGCGTGGTCTGGGAGGAAAAAAAGTCGCCGTGGTCGACGGTACAGGCGCGCTGCGCAGCTCATTCACGCGGCACATCGAACCGGAAGCGCCCGATCCGAAGAAGGCGCTTTCCGGCAAGAGCCGGGGAGAGTTGCCGCAGTCGATTGACATCGAATATGCCGATGCCCACCTCCAGACTCCTTCGGACGGGGTGAAGCCATATCTCGACCGCCTCAATGTTCCTAAGGAAGCGGGGAATCGGCTCGACGCCGTCCTGACGATTCCGGCGAATGCGTTCGAAGGCAACGACGCGAAGATGACCTACTACAGCCGCTCGTCGGCGGATGTAATCTCGCAGGACAGGCTCGCGTCGATTGCGAACCGGGCCATTCAGAAGCAGCGCCTGGCGGCGCGTGGGATTGCTGCGGAGGCAGTTGATACCTTGACTCGCGAAGTTCCAACGGAGGGCGTGCAGCTCTCGAAGAGCGGCGAGCAGAAGACAGGCAGCGAATTCAACTTCATCATTGGAATGATTTTCGCCGGCCTCCTGATCATCCCCTCGTTCATCTACGGACTGGAAACGATGCGCGGAATCGTCCAGGAGAAGAGCGAGCGCATCGTGGAAGTGCTCATCTCCTCGATGTCTCCGCGAGAGCTGCTGACCGGCAAGATTCTCGGTGTGGCCGCAGTCGGCCTGACCCAGATTACAGCCTGGCTGACCATCATCGCCGCCGGCGGAGCCTTCGCCGCTGCGAGCGCCAAAGTCGCCGGCTTCAATGTTTCGCAGTTTCTCCGGCCCATGGTCTTCATTTACTTCGCGCTCTTCTTCATCCTCGGCTATCTGACCTTTGTCTGTATCTACGCCATCGCCGGAGCGGCGTGCAACACGGATAAGGAAGCGCAGCAACTCGTCGCTCCCGTCCAGATGATCATGATGGTGCCGTGGTTTGTGATGTTTCCGATCATCACCAATCCCGATTCCACAATGGCCGTGACGCTTTCGATGATGCCGGTCTACGGACCGCTGACGATGTTCGCCCGGACACTCGTCTCGGAGCCGCCGGTCTGGCACGTGTTGCTCTCGATCGCTGTCTCCATCGTCACCATCGCTGTCTTCTTCTACGTCACCGCGAAGATCTTTCGCGTCGGCATCCTCTCGTACGGAAAGCGGCCGACCATTCCCGAACTGTGGCGCTGGCTCAAAGTGGCCTGACGCATCAAGTATGATCCGCGCCTAATCCACACAACACAGGGGGCTGCGCGGATGGAGATCAAGACTCTCAACGACATCTACACCGTCACCTGCTCGCTGGATCGTCCGGCGGCGCTCAAATACAAACGGGATGGAAAGTGGGTCGACACCAGCGTCGACGAATTCCGCGACACCGTCCGCTACCTCGCCACCGGTTTACGCCTCCTCGGACTCAAAGCCGGCGACCGCGTAGCCATCCTTTCCGAAAACCGGCCGGAGTGGGCGATGGCCGACTTCGCCATCCTCGCCAGCGCCGCCGTCACCGTTCCTGTCTACCCGACGCTTCTCGGCTGGCAGATCGAGTACATCCTGAATGATTCAAGTTCCGTCGCAGTGATCTGCTCGAACGAAGAGCAGATGAAGAAGGTTGCCGGCATCCGCGATCACTGCCCGCACATTCACAACGTCATCGTCTGCGATCCGCCGCCGAAACTGCCGGCAGGCGCTCGCAGTTTTGCCGATGTCGTCGATAGCGGACGGAAGGCCGATGACGCCGCCGCGCAGACCTGGTTCGACGACACGCGCGCCCGGCCGAAGCCCGATGATCTGGCCACGCTCGTCTACACCTCGGGAACGACCGGGAATCCGAAGGGCGCGATGCTCACGCATGGCAACATCACCAGCAACGTTCTCGCGACAGCGAATGTGCTTCCGATTGGCAAAGGGATGGTCGGCCTCTCCATCCTGCCGCTTTCACACATCCTCGAGCGGATGGGCGACTACACCTACTTCTACCGCGGCTGCACCATCGCGTACGCCGAGAGCGTCGTGAAAGTCAGCGACAACCTGCGCGAGATCAGGCCGGAGCTCTTCGCCGCCGTGCCGCGGCTGTTCGAGAAGATGCGCACCGCAATCCTCGACAACGTCGCCGTGCAGCCGGCGTCGAAGCAGAAGATCTTCAAATGGGCGCTCGGCATCGCCGAACAACGGCTGCCGTATCGCGTCTCGCGCAAATCGATGCCGTTCGGTTTGAGCATGAAATCGTTCATTGCCGACAAACTCGTCTTCAGCAAAATCCTGGCGCGGCTCGGCGGACGCGTGAAGATGGTCCTCTCCGGCGGCGCGCCCCTCTCCGCCGAGCTGGCCGCATTCTTCATCGGCGCGGGGCTCGACATCTACGAAGGCTACGGCCTCACCGAGACCTCGCCGGTCATCGCCGTCAACACGCCCGAGTGGCGCCGCGTCGGAACGGTCGGCCGGATCATCCCCGGTGTCGAAGTGCGGATTGCCGAAGATGGCGAGATTTTGAGCAGAGGCCCGCACATTATGAAGGGGTATTGGAACAACGATGACGCCACGAAGCAGGCCATCGACGACGACGGCTGGTTCCACACCGGGGACATCGGCGAGATCGACAAGGACGGCTTCCTCAAGATCACCGACCGCAAGAAAGACATCATCATCAACGCCTACGGCAAGAACATCGCCCCGCAGCCGCTGGAAGCACTCCTGAAAAGCTCGCCGTACATCGGCACGCCGGTGCTCATCGGCGATCGCCGCAAGTACCTGGTGGCGCTGCTCGTCCCGAATTTCGACAAGCTCGAGCGCGATGCCTCGGCCATGGGCGTGCAGTTTGCGAATCGCGACGAATTGATCGGCAACGAGAAAGTCCGGCAGATTTACCAGACCGAGATCGACCGCTTCAACACGAACCTCGACCGGCAGGAAAAGATCCGCCGTTTCGCCCTTTTGCCGCGCGATTTCAGTATCGACGAGGACGAGATCACCCCGTCGCTCAAGGTGAAGCGGAAGATGATCGACAAGAAATACAAAGAGAGCATCGACCTCATGTACATCGACGAAGACGCCGATGAGCGCGAAGGAAAACGGGCCTGATCAATGACCAGCGTGGCGGAAACTCCATCCCGAATCGGCTCCGCGTTCCGCATCGAACGCGACGAAGATCTCGCCATCGTCTGGTTCGATCTCCCCGGCGAGAAGGTCAATAAATTCTCGACCGCGGTGATGTCCGAGTTCGCCGCCGTCGTCGACGAGCTCGAAAACGATCGCGATATCAAGCGCGTCATCGTCGCCTCCGGCAAGCCAGCCATCTTCATCGCCGGCGCTGACGTCACCGAGTTTTCGAAAGCGACGTCGGCGGACCAGGCCGCTGAGTACACCCGCTTCGGCCAGCAAACTATTCACCGCTTCTCAAAACTGCCGCAGGTGACTGTCGCCGCGATCAACGGCGCCGCGCTCGGCGGCGGATGCGAGCTGGCCATCACCTGCGACTACCGCGTCATGTCCGACAGCCCGCGTGCGCAGATCGGATTGCCGGAAACGAAGCTCGGCATCTTCCCCGCGTGGGGCGGCACCACCAGATTGCCGCGCCTGATCGGACTCCCCGCCGCGCTCGACATCATCCTCAACGGCAAGACCCTGGACGGAAAACGCGCCAAGCGGATGGGGCTCGTCGACGAAGTTGTTCCCGCCGCGATCCTGCTCGACATCGCCAAAGAATTCTCGACGAAACCCAAGCGCCGCGTCGGCGGGCGCACGAAGTTCTATGTCGAAGGCAATCCGATCGCGCGCCGCGTAATCTTCAGCAAAGCGCGCAAAGCGGTCATGGCGCAAACGCACGGCCACTATCCCGCGCCGCTGGCGGCCATCGACGTCATGGAGTACGGCATGTCCGCCGGCGTCGAGCGCGGCCTCGCGCGCGAAGTCGAAGCCGTCGTGCCGCTCATCGTGGGACCGCAGGCCGAAGTCGCGCAGAATCTCATCCGGCTTTTCTTCATGATGGAAGAGTCGAAGAAAGAGCGGATCGCCGCGACTCCGGTCGAAGTGCGCGACGCCGGCGCGCTCGGCGCAGGCATCATGGGCGGCGGCATCGCCCAGCTCATCGCCGACAAGACCGACGCCTCGGTTCGCATGCGCGACATCAACTGGAAAGCGATCGCCGGCGGCATGAAAGCGGCCGCGAAAATCTGGAAGAAGAAAGTCGAGCGCCGCCGCATGACCCGAGGGGAGATGCAGCGGAAACTGGCGCGCATCACCTCCACGACGGACTGGACCGGCTTCGAGCGCTGCCAGGTGGTCGTCGAAGCCGTCGTCGAAAACGTCGACGTCAAGCGCCAGGTGCTCAGCGAATTCGAAGCGATCGCTGGACCGAACGCGATCTTCGCCACGAACACTTCGACGATTCCCATCACCGACATTGCCGCGCAGGCCAAACGTCCCGAGAACGTCGCCGGCATGCACTTCTTCAATCCCGTCGACCGCATGCCGCTCGTCGAAGTCATCCGAGGCGCGAGGACGTCCGACGTAGCGATGGTCACCGTCGCCAACTTCGCCCGGAAGCTCGGCAAGACCGTCGTCTACTGCAACGACGGGCCCGGCTTCGTCGTCAACCGAATCCTCGGGCCGTACATGAACGAGTCGGGCTTCCTGCTCGAAGAAGGCAATTCGATTGAATCGCTCGACAAAGCGATGATCGATTTCGGGATGCCGATGGGACCGATGGCGCTCCTCGACGAAGTCGGCATCGACGTCGCCGCGAAAGTGGCCAAGATCCTCGGCGGCGCGTTCGGCGACCGCATGGAACCGTCGCACGTCGTTGAGACGCTTTACGCCGACGGCCGCTACGGCAAGAAAAACGGCAAGGGCCTGTACGTCTACGAAGGTGGTAAGCGCCAGGGTCCCGATCCCTCGGTCTACAAACTGCTGAACATCCGTTCAACGCATCCCGCTGACCCCACCGCAGTCGTCGAGCGGATGATTTTCGCGATGGTCAATGAAGCGGCCATGATCCTCGACGAAAAAATCGTGGCCTCGCCCGCGGAGCTCGATCTGGCCATGATCATGGGCACCGGCTTCCCACCATTCCGCGGAGGCCTGCTGCGCTACGCCGACAAACTCGGTCTGCCATACATCCTGGCGCGGCTCGACGATCTGTTCCAGAAGCACGGCAAACGCTTCCTCGCCACCGCCGCGCTGCGCAAACTCGCCGAACGTGACGGGAAGTTCTATCGATGACTCGACACGTTGAACGTGAGAATTAGGCCTTCCAGGGAAGGTATCCATGCTCGCGTTCGAGGCAGAAGTCGCACAGATTTATGACGACATCAGCGCGAATTATGGCGAAACGATCGACCAATTCCAAAGTCTGCCCGCCGCCAATCAGTATCGAAAGCTCTATGAATTAGCGGAAACCTACGTCGCGCCCGGCTCGGCCGTGCTCGACTGGGGTTGCGGACGCGGTCATTTCTCGTACTACCTGCTCAAACGAGGTTACCGGGTTACGGCGTACTCCCTGGAAGACCCTCCGCACGTCTTCACGACGTTGACTGCAGAAGAACGCAGCCGGCTCACAGTCATCCGCGGCGACGCTCCGGTTCTTCTACCCTTTCCTGCGAATTCGTTTGACGCGGCTTTCAGCGTCGGTGTTCTTGAGCATGTTCGAGAAGTCGGCGGCACAGAGTCGGAGAGTTTGAAGGAGCTGCGAAGGGTATTGTCGTCCGCGGGAACAGTGATCGCGTATCACATCCCGAACCGGCTCAGTTACATTGAGGCTCTGGCGCGCATTACGTATGGCCGCCGGTATCGCCATGTGACGGAGAGCGTCAAATTTCACAAATACCGTTTCGGCGCCTCCGACCTCACCGCTCTTGTGGAAGGCGCCGGGTTTCGAATGGCCGAATTCGGGCGCTACGGTTTTCTGCCTCGCAATTCATTCAATCGACTGCCGGCCGCTCTGCGTTCCCGCCGGCGGCTGACTTCGGCCGTCAATATTGCCGATCATTTTCTGGAGCGTCTCTTCGCACCTGTAGTTCAGAACTTCTATTTCGTTGCTCGGGCGAAGGAAGCGTGATGGATTTTACCCAACCACCTTCTTCGCTGACGCCGTATCAGCGCCTTTTATTTTGGCTTCTCGCATTGTTTTGTGCGGGAACGCGGTTTCTTGCGATGGCGCGAACTCTCTGGGATTGGGATGAGGCGCTTTTGTGCCTCGGGATGCGTTCTTATGACGTAACCCTTCACCATCCCCATCCGCCTGGCTTCCCCGTCTACATCGCTCTCGGCAGAATTGTGCAGACCGTCATTCCGAATGAGTTTCGCGCTCTTCAGGCGGTCAATCTCGCTGCGGGGATGCTCGTCTTTCCGGCGATCTTTTTGCTAGCGCGCGAATTACGGCTCCCGTTCGTCACTGCGACGATCGCCGGTGCGCTCTGCGCCTTTTTTCCGAATGTCTGGTTCTTCGGCGGTGGTGCGTTCAGCGACGTTCCATCCCTCGTGCTGGTCGTTTTCGCAGTGGCGTTTCTCTTCCGCGGATGCCGCGATGCGAACGCGTATCTGATCGGGGCGGCGCTGCTGGCGCTTGCGGCCGGAATTCGTCCGCAGAACTTTCTGGTAGGGCTCGCGCCCGGCCTGCTGGCGACCACGTATCGCGCTCGCGCCGCTTGGCGGGACGTCGTCTTTGCCGCGCTGGTCGGCACGACCATTGTCGTGGTCGCGTTCGGAGGCGCGATCGCGGCGACCGGCGGACCAAAGCCGTACTTCGCCTCGGCCAAAGAGCACGGCCAGTACATCACCCGCGTCGACTCCTTCCGCAGCCCTTCCCGCCCGCCGTTGTGGCGCCTCTTCGATCGTTTCTTCATCAAGCAATACCAGTCGATCGCCCTCGGCTTCATCACCTCGATCCCGGTTTTCGTTTCCATCGGCGGCGCCATCGCCTCGCGTGACCGCGCCATCGGGTGGCTCGCGCTCAGCTTCGGGCCGTTTGCGGTTTTCGCCTGGATGATGCTCGACCGCTACAGCATCAACCGCTTCTCCCTCGGATACTGCCCGCTGTTCGCGATCCTGGCCGCCGACGGCATCCGCCGGCTCACGCGCGCCTGGCCGCGAGTCGAGGCATTCGCCGGCGCAACCCTCATCGCATCGTTCTTCGTCTGGACGCTGCCCGCTCTGGCCGTGGTCCGCAACACCAAGCCTCCCTCGGTGCTCGCCGTCGAAGCCGTGGCGCAGCACCTCGATCGCCGCACCGACGAGCTGTTCGTCGCGGGCGACATCGACCCCTTCCTCCTGTATCTCTTGCCGCGCTATCCGTACGTGCACGTGCTCGACAAGCGCGCCATGCCGCTGTCGATCGGCAGCCGCAGGCCGTGGGTGCTCGCCGAGGCCGGGGCGAAGGATCGAGGAGCCTTGGTGTTTCATCGCGAGCGCGGACACCTCTGGAACATCGCCCGGCGCCATTACTTTGACGCGGAGGTCATCCCGGTGCCGACTCCTCCGCAATTTCTCGCCGGCTGGTATCCGGCTGTGCGCGAGACGCCGTTCGAAATGCGAGCGATGACCGGTCACTCCGTGACGCGGCTCCCTCAGTCGCGCGGCGAGACGATCCTGCGGATTCAATTTCGCGTGCCCGACGCGTTGGTCGCGGCGCACGCCACGATTACCATCGCGCTGAACGGCCGCGTCATCGATCGTTTCGCAGCCGTTGATGAGGATGATCGCGACTACCAAGTCACGCCCGCCGCGAACGCGAAGGCCAATGTGCTGGAAATGTCGATCGATCGAACGATTCACGAACCGCGCGAGTTGGGGATGACGATTCGCGGCCTGTCGTTTGGACCGGGTTGATATGACTGATCAAGACGTCTTCCTCCGAATCATTGTCGAGAATCCACCGGTTCGCTTTGCCGTGCAACGCGGAAAGGACGAATTGCTCGAAGCAACTTCGGCGAGTGCGAAGCAACAGGTCTTTGAGTTTCCGTCCGCGCCCGCGACGACGGGTGGCGCTCCGAATTTTCTCGGCCCGTTCGCGCAAGGTCCCGTTGGCGGCCGGTTCGTTTACGTGAACTCCGAGGGCCGCCGCGCGAAGGTTCCCCTGGGCGGCATCACGTGGAGTGTCATCAGAGACGCTGCGGGTTCCGTGATCGAGGCGCGCATCTCCGGAACGGCGCGCGACGGAGGACCCGCCTGCGCGACCGTGCCGTTGCTCGGCGGAGGCTGGAAACTCGCTCAGTAGCGCCAGTAACCGTCCACCCACACGCGGCGGAATTGGCGGCGCTCCCAGTGCGGCGCGATCCAGACGGCACCCGCGCGTGGTGCCGCAACCCAGCGGCCTTCGACGAGCACGAGACCCGGCCGCGGCGGACGGGCGACGACAGTGGTGGTGCACGCGGCGGTCATCAGGCTGGCCGCGATGATCGATGCTGAGACGAGTCGTTTCATGGCGTGTAGCTCCTTCTCCGATCAGACGAAGAAGTCCGTCAACTTGTTGACGATCGGCGAGCAAATAAAAACGCGCCTGCTCGCACCGGCGCGTTCGTAAACATCGGTCGAAAACGAAACGTCTACTTCACTTTCGCCTTTGTTTCTTTCGCCATTTTCAGATGATCCTGAAGTGTCGGCAGGGTTTTCGCGGCCCATGCTTTCAGGTCGGGGTCCTTGGCGTCCTTCGACGCCTTCTCGAACTCCTTCACATCCTTCTCGTGGTCATCGACCATGCCGCTGATGTACTGCTTGTCGAAATCCTTGCCGCTCGCGGCGTTGAGCTTGTCGGACATCTTCTTGCTTTCGTCGTCGACGTCGGCGGGAAGGGCCATCCCTTTGTTCTGTGCGAGCTGCTTCAGCTCATCGTTTGCTTTGCCGTGGTCGCTGACCATGCGGTTGCCGAAGTTCTTCACGTCCGGGCTGGTGCCCTTCGTCGACGCCATCTGCCCGAGCATCACTTCGGCCATGCCGCCCTGCGCCGCCTTCATGACGAAGTCCTTGTCGGCGGGATCGAGCGAGCTGACCGTGCCGCCGCTGGAACCGGTGCTGGTCGTGCTCGTCGTGCCCGATGTCTCGGTCCCGCTGGTGTCGACCGTCGATGTCGTGGCCGACGTATCAGTGGCGCTGGTAGTCGTCGTCGAGGTGTCCGTATTGTTGGTGTCGTTTTCGTGATGGCAGGCAAAGGCCATCATCGCCACGGCGCAGACGAGCGCCAGGATCCACGGGTGTTTTTTCATTTTCCTCATTTTTCTAATCGCTCCTTTCGTGTCACGGTACCGCTCGGCTGATGTGCACAAAGTGCTCCAGCGTCAGTGGACCGAGGCCGGCTTCTTCTTGGGAGCCTTGCGCGCGACCACGGTTTTCTTCTTCTTCGCCACAGGCGGGTACTGCTTCGCGGCGACGGCGTTGACGTAGCGCACGAACTTCGCGAAGAGCTGCTCGCTGCGGTCGACGGGAGCGGCGGCGCGGGAGAGCTCATCCACGTAGCTGCCGGAACTGAGTTGCAGCTGCGAATCGCGCGTCAGCATGGCCGTCATCATGTCGGAGACCGCGAACTCCGTCGGAGGGGTGATGCCGAGGGATTTGGCGGAATCGGTGATGGCCCGGCGGGCGGAAGGGGAGAGCTCGGCAATCTTGCCGGCCAGCGTCGTCTCGATGTGGCTCGACTCCGGCGTGATGATCATGACCGCGCTGCGCGAGGCCACGAAATCCGGCGACGCGTTGACGATCCCTTTCGTCGCCGGGAGAAAAAGCTTGTCGCCATTGTTCGGATCGAGCTGGTTGTAAATCGCAGGACGCAGCAGCCGTCCCGAATTGCAGGCGCTGATGATCACGTAGTAAATCCCTTCCGGTTCCAGCCGCTGCTGCAGCGCGCCTGCGGAAATGTAGGAGCGGCTCGCGTCGGGGTCGTAACTCGTCTGCAGCTTCAGGCCATTGCCGTTCGTGCCATGCGTTTCGAGGATCAGCGTGAAGATGCGCCGCTCCGGATACAGCACGTTGTGGCGGTGAACGTCGTCGAGGACCTTCTCCCAGTCGGCATCCTGAAAACAGGCGAAGCCGAGCGACTCGTAGAAACGGCAGTTGCCGGCAACGGAGAGGTCGGGACTGAAGACGACGCCGACGCCGCGTCCGATCTCACTCACGCGGCGCGACGCGACGTCGGGCCAGGCGCGATCGAGAAGCGCGAGACTGCTGTTGCCGGCCGCGGCGGAAAGGGGGGCCGCGAAAAGAAAAACGAGTGTGGCGAGGAAGGGGACGTGGCGTGAGGTCATGAGGATGGCGGAGCGCTCCGGTCGAAACGCTCCGCCGGAAACGCTTACTCCTTGTGCATCGCGCGATGGCGATGATGACGTCCGCTGCCGGTGCTGGTGCCGCTGTCGCTGGTCGTTGATCCGGACGAACTGGACATCGACCCGCTTGTCGATCCGGTCGTATCCGTGCCGCTCATGCCGCTCATCGAGCCGGAGGTTCCGGTGCCGCTCGTCGAGCCGCTCGTGTTGCCGGTTCCGCTGCTGTTGAAGTTCGAGCTGCCCGTGGACCCGCTGCCGGTGCCGGTCGACCGAGTTCCGGTCCGACTCGTCGTCGTGCCGCTAGTCGTGCCGGAGCCGCTGGTCTGGCCGTTGGTCATCGAGCCGCTGGTGTTGTTCGTGTTTCCTGTCGTGCCGCTGGTCTGACCATACGAGCTGCTGCTGCTCATGCCGTTGTTGGTGCCGTTGTTCGTGATGCCGCTGGTGGTGCCGATGTTCGCCGACGTGTCAGTCGTCGCGGCTGAATTGATGTCGGTCGCCGTCGTGCTGTTGCCAGCCGTCGTGCCGTAGTTCGTGGTCGGGTTCGTCGTGTTGTTCGCGGTCGTGCCGCTGCTCTGCACGCCCGTGTTCATCGCACCGTTGTTGTTGCTCGTGCTCGAGGTCGTGCCAGTGCCGGAGAAGTTGTTTCCGTACGATCTGCTGTTGCCCGAGCTCGTGCCGGTCGTGCCGCTGTTGTTCGTCCCGTACGTTGCGGTCGTTCCGGTCGTAGCGGCCGTGCCGCCGTAGTTGGTCGAGCCGCTGGTGGTTCCGGAGGAGTTCATGTCGCCCATCGAACCGGAGCTCGAGCTCGACATGCTCGAGCCGTTGCCAGACGTGCTGCCGTTGTTGCTGGTGCCGCTGGTGGTCCCGCTCGTCGTGCCACCGCTCGTGCCGCTGCTGATTCCGCTTGACATCGTGCTGCTGGTGCCGTTGTCCGTGCCCGTGCCGTTGGTGCTGCCGGTCGTACTGCAACCGAATAACGCCAGGCTCAGAGTGAGTACGGCGATGAGAGTGAGAACTGCGCTATGCGTTCGTTTCATCGTTTTGGTCCTCCTGAGATTTCTCCTCTGTTTTTCGCGGAGCGGTTCCGCTTCGCTCGGGGTGACGTACTTCAAAACTCAGACCCATTTTTGCGCGCGATGAAAACCTCAATGCGTGCCGGTCGAGCCTGTCGTTGCCGAGGTTGACGTCGTTCCGGTTGGCGTCGTGCCGGTGGTGGATGTCCCGTTCGTCGACGTTCCGCCGCTGCCATCAGCGTTGCCGCTGGACGTCGTGGCGCTGTTCGTGACCGGAGCGCCTGCGCCGGTTTCCGTCGCGGTGGTGCCGGTCGGTGCCGGCTGGAGCGTGTCGGTCGAGCCGGTCGTGGTTTCCGCCGGCTTGCGGTTGCAAGCGGTGCAAAGAAGAAGAATGGCGATGACGCTGATGACTCCTCGGGTGCGCATAGATGATCCTCCGCGCGCGTGCCGAGCAATCGTCGCGCCTGGTTGGCGCGCGACGTGAACGCCGTCTCCGGCGGAGGTGCAGTATGGCTGAGGTTATCGGACGCTTTTCCGCCCACACATTCGCGCTCTTGCGCATCGTCGCAGGTCTTATGTTCGCGATGCATGGAACGCAAAAACTTCTTGGATGGCCTGCAATGCCGCCGGGAATGAGCGGTCCGTTGCCGCCACTGATGAAAGTGGCAGGCGGCATTGAACTGGTGTGCGGTCTGCTGATCGCCATCGGCCTCTTCACCGGCATCACCGCGTTCATCGCCAGCGGTGAGATGGCGGTCGCGTACTTTATGGGTCATGCGTCGCACGGCGGCTTCTGGCCGCTCGAAAACAAAGGCGAGCTGGCGGTGCTCTATTGCTTCGGATTTCTCTTCATTGCCGCGCACGGAGCGGGGATCTGGAGCATCGACAACGCCATGCGGCGGCGGACTCCGGTGGTCACGACCGCGTGAGTTGTCGCAGCGCGGCCTTGAGCAGCGCGGAGAGTTCGGCCTCGTTGCCGAGCTCTTTGCGCGCGATGTCGAGCGCTGACTCGGCGTCCTTCGGGCGGTAGCCGAGGTTGATGAGCGCGGAGTGGACATCGTCGTCGACCGAGGTGCGCGTCGACGGCGCCGGCTGCTCCCGCGCCGACTCCGGAATGAGCAGCTTGTCGCGCAATTCGAGGACGATGCGGTCCGCCGTCTTTTTCCCGACGCCCGGGATCGACGACAACTTCTTCACGTCTCCGCGCGCCACGGCCTGGGCGAGATCGGGCGCATCGATTCCCGAAAGGATCTTCTGCGCCAGCGTCGGCCCGATCCCGGAGATCGAGATCAACTTCTCGAACGCGAATTTCTCCTCGCCCGAGGCGAAGCCGTAAAGCGAGAGCGCATCCTCGCGTACGTGCGTGTAAATCGTGAGCGCGACGTCGCGCTGCCCTTCGAGCTTGTAGTACGTCTGCAGCGAGATGTGTACCTCGTAACCCACGCCGCCCGCGATGACGAGCGCGCGCGTGGCGTCGAGTTGTTTGAGGGCGCCTTCGAGGTAGCCGATCATGTTTTTCCGAGTCTACCCTGCGGGTTTCCTAAATCCATCCTGCGCGAAGACGCAGGATCTCCGGTGGCGCCCCGCTGGTTGGCATTTCAATCAACATCTGCGCGGTATTACGAGAGATCCTGCGTCTACGCGCAGGATGGAGTCGTCAGGCCTTCCGCCACCGCGTTCCGCCAGGCGTATCTTCGAGCACGATCCCGCGGCTGACCAGCTCATCGCGAATCCGATCGCTCTCCGCGAAGTTGCGCGCTTTCCGCGCCGCGTTGCGCGCTTCGATCAGTGCGTCGATCTCAGCGTCGAGACTCGCTTCGCGCTTCGGAAAAACATCCAGCACGGGATCCATCTTCATCAGCGCCGTCTTCAGCCCCTCGGCATCTCCCGCCAGGATGCGGCCGTCATCGAAGGCGACGTTGGCTTCGCGGATCAGCGTGAAGAGCGCGCCGAGCGCGCCGGCGGTGTTGAGGTCATCGTCCATGGCCGTTTCGAAATCGGTGAGGAACTTGCCGATCAATTGATCGGCCGCTCCGTCGGAATGCTTCGCGTCGTGCGCAGCCGAGCGCGAAACTTCGTCGACGCGGAGGAGGAACGACTCGATGCGCGACAGCGCGTTCTTCGCGTCGTCCAGCGACTGCGTGGTGAAGTTCAGCTTCGTCCGGTAGGGAACCGACAGCAGCGCGTAGCGGAGCGCGAGCAGGTCGTAGCCCATGCTCTCGATCTCGGGCACCGTGTAGATGTTGCCGAGCGACTTCGACATCTTCTGCTGATCGATGTTGAGGTGCTCGCCGTGAATCCAGTAGCGGACGAACGGTTTGCCGGTGGCTCCTTCACTCTGCGCGATCTCGTTTTCGTGATGCGGGAAGATGAGATCGACGGCGCCGGTATGGATGTCGAAGGTCTCGCCGAGGAGGTCCATCGACATCGCGGAGCACTCGAGGTGCCATCCGGGACGTCCTTCGCCGATCGGCGTCATCCAGGCCGGCTCGTTGTCCTTCTTCGCTTTCCAGAGGACGAAGTCGCGCGCCGATTCTTTTTCGTACTCGTCCGACTCGATGCGGCTGTACTCGCTCGTCTCGTCGACCTCGACGCGCGAGAGTTTTCCGTAGCCGTCCAGCGTCGAGACTTTGAAGTACGTTGAACCGTCGACGTTGTAGGTGTGGCCACGGTCGTTGAGCTGCTGCACCAGCGCCACCATCTGCGGGATGTACTCGGTGGCGCGCGGATACGCGTCGGCCTTGCGCACGCGAAGCTTGGCGAGCGACGCGTGAAACGACTCGATATACGGCGCGGTGTAGGTCTGCAGATCCTGTCCGGCGGCCGCGGCGTTGCGGATGATCTTGTCCTCGACGTCGGTAACGTTCATGACCTGCTTCACGCGCAGGCCGCGCCACTCGAGGTAGCGCCGCAGCACGTCGCCCCACAGAAACGTGCGCATGTTGCCGATGTGGAGGTGGTTGTAGACGGTCGGCCCGCATGAGTACATGCGCACCTCGCCCGGGATGAGCGGCTCGAACGTCTCTTTTTCCCGAGTGAGGGTGTTGAACAGCTTGAGGTCGGACATGCGCGGGGGATAGTAAATCAGTGGATCAGTGGATTAGTAGATTAGTCGATCAGGATGGCAGTGCCGCGATCATCACAGTATCGTTCGCGGCATGTTGACTCGCGAGGATTTCCGCCGCCGCTTCGGTGGCAATGCCGTCATCGGGATGGTGCATGTTGATGCGCTTCCGGGTTCGCCGAGGTATGGCGGCTCGATGCAGGCGATCGTCGATGCAGCGCTGCGCGATGCGCGTGCATTGTGCGACGGCGGCTGCGATGCGATCGCGTTCGAGAACTTCGGCGATCGTCCGTTTTTCAAGGATCACGTCCCCGCGGAGACGGTAGCGGGGTTGACGCGGGTGATCATCGAAGTCGTGGCCGAGGTGGGGATGACGTTTGGTGTGAACGTGCTGCGGAATGATGCGGAGTCGGCAATCGCCATCGCTGCCGTGACCGGCGCGGCGTTCATTCGTGTGAATGTCCATACCGGCGCCATGCTGACCGATCAGGGGATCGTCGAAGGGCACGCGGCGGAGACGTTGCGGAAGCGCGCGGCACTCGCGCCGGATGTGCTGGTCTTCGCGGATCACATGGTGAAGCATGCGGCGCCGCTCGTCGCGATCGACGAGGTGCAGGCCGCGAAGGATCTGCGGCATCGCGGATTCGCGGACGCCGTCATCATCAGCGGTGCGGAGACGGGCGCGGAGCCGGATCGCGGCAGCTTCGCGCGTGTGCGCGAGGCGCTGCGCGACGTACCGATCGTCATTGGCAGCGGACTGATGGAGGCGAACGCGGGCACGTTCGCCGATGCCGAGGGAGCCATCGTCGGAACGTCGATCAAAATCGACGGGCACGTGGAAGCGCCCGTCGATCCCGATCGCGTGAAGCGGCTCGTGGCCGCGTTCAAGCGGCTCTGATCAAATTGCCCGGCGTCCCGTGACGAGCTGGATGATCAGCACGATCACCGCGATCACGATCAGCAGGTGAATGAGTCCGCCGCCGATGTGCATCGCGAAACCGGCCAGCCAGAGGATGACGAGAACGACGATGATGAGCCAAAGTAAGTTTCCCATGCGGCTCAGCAATAGCTACTCGCGTGCCAGCCGGGCCCAAGTGCGTTATTGCGGAAACGGCAGCGGCACGACCGTCGGACGATGAAGCCAGCTTTGCGGGCCGCCGATGATGAGCCGCAGCGGGAACCAGCTCCAACTCGCCTTCACGAGATTCAGCTGCCGGACATCGCGAGGGACCTCGAATGCGAGCCGGCTTTGGAATGACCCGCCGGCGGTGGCGTACGACGTCAGCGGCGATCCGGCCAACCCTTGTCGTTCCAGCGCGCGCTGACCGGCCGGTGAAACATCGAAGCGGCGTCCGCGATCATCGAGGAGGTAAACGCGAACATCCGTTTCGCGTTGCGGCCTGCCTTTGGCGCGGCTGCTCACGCGCACGGTTGCGACGCAGAACGCGCCGGTTGCGCGCGTCGTACCGATGGCGTCCTGCCGGGAGGCCTCTTCTACGGTGATGCACCAGTCGTCGAAGCACTGCGGTGTTCCGATCGCCACCTCTTGCCGCGGCTGGGCGGTCGAGAATCCGACGAGCAGGAGCATGTACGCCGCGATGAACAGCAGCAGCCACGCCGCCGTCCGTCCCGCGGCACGCCAGCGCGTGCGAATCAGGAGATAGAGGATTCGCACGAGGACGACGGCCACGCCGAGCATGGAGACGAGAAACAGGAGATCGAAGATCGACATGGCCGTACGTTACGGCAAGGACTTTATGTTGACAAGTACTAATCGCCGAAACGAGTCGCGCCGTTTTCATCCCGCGTCGCGGCCGGCGCGTACGCTCCGAGGAACTCGCGACGCCACCATGCGCCGGTGCGGGAGCGTTCAGCTGTCGTTGAGAACCAGTATTGATACACGACCGCGCGCACCGCGATCGGCGGCTTGCCGTCGAATGGATTCCCGGCGAAGAGTCGCAATACCGGCGGTGAGTTCTCCAGCAGTCGTCCTTCCGTGTTCAGCACCCACTGGTTCTCCTGAATCGATCCGAGCGACGCGAACCAGAGGTTCCATTCGAATCGCGGCTGATACGGCGCGTAGAGGCCCGGTGCTTTGCGAACGTCCTGCGGCTTGTAGCGGAACGGATACGCGATCCAGGTCGTGCCGTCGCGCGTTCCCTGAAACTCGATCTCGTAGCGGTTCCGCGTCATCACCGCGAATAGGCCGTAGCGGTTGGCGACGCGGAATGGATCGAGGAGCGTGACGGTCGGAAACGATGGCATCAGGAACGCGGCGATCGAGGTGAGGAAGATCGTCGTCAGCACCACCGCGGCCGCGATCGACGGCTTACGCGATCTCGGCGACGGCACCGGACCGCGCAGGATTGAATCATCGAGCAGGAGGATGGCAATGCACAGCACCAGGTAGTTGAGGAAGGCGTAGTTGGCCGTGAGGATGATGCCGATCTGTAACGGCGTGACGATGATGAACGCGATGAGCCGGCAGAGCGAATTCCTAAGCGGCGCGAAGAGCAGCCAGACGACGATCAGTTCGACGAAGAGCGTCAGTCCGGCCGAGAAGGCGTGGAACGAATGCAGCCACTGCTGCACGTACCAGCCGATCCACGACGGCAGCGGACCGTTCTCGTAGTACTTGTCCATCGCGGTGAGGTTGCGCCACTGCTCCTCGCCGCTGAGCAGCTTCACCAGGCCCGACTCGAAGTAGATGCGAAACCACTCCCACTGCAGCAGGAAGACGGCGGCGCGCGACGGCGGCTGATCGAGTCCCAACCTCGGCCGGATGCCGCGCGCCGCGAGGAAGATCGACAGTAGCGCCGCTTCCAGCAGCATGCCGTCCGATTGATAGCCGGCGAACTCCTGCGCGGCACCGACGAACGAGAGGAAACAGATGCCGGCGACGGCGATCGAAACGCGCGGCCAGATATTGATGATGATCGCGAGCGAGGCGGCGAATCCGATCCAGACGATTGCGCTGAGCATCACGTCGCCGGCGTTGAACCACAGCAGCGTCGGCGCGTACCAGTAGGCTTTCAGTCCGAGCGCGTGATGCACGGCGTCGAGGTATTGCCCGGCCGGCAGGATTCCGCGCGGACCGATCAGGCCATGGATCTGAAAATACAACGAGTAGAAAACGGAGAAGAAGATGACGCCGAGGCAGCGCAGCCAGATCCATCGCGCGCGAATGAACGACGGCGCGATCGATGGCGCGAACCATCGCTCCAGAATCGGCGGCTTCATCGGCTCAGATGTGAATTCTTCGAACATGGGGGTGTGGCACAGACACTCTTGTCTGTGCTTTGGCAAGCTTCAGCGTCTGCGTTTCTTCCTACTTCTCGCGAGCGTCACCAGCACAGACAAGAGTGTCTGTGCGACGTTAACGCTCATAGATTCTCAACTCCGGCTCACTCCAGAGGACGCGAAACATTCGCGGATGTTCCCCGCGCCAGACCCGCCACCACCACGTCGACTGCGCTGCTCGTCGCGTGCCGAGGATGGCGTTGGCAGAGGCGATGCCGAAGCGCGGCTGTTCGAGAATCAGGTAGCGGACGTTCGCCGCGTCGCAGTAGCGGGCGAGAGTCGCCTCATCGTTCGACAGCAACACCTCCTGCGCGCGTTCGAACGCGGCCGCGTCAGGCATCGTCCCGAAGTTGTCGAGGATGACGGGATGGTTTCCTTCGACGTCGATGGCATGGCCCATCGACCACGGTCCGAGGACGCGTCCCGGCGGGAGACTGCGGATGAATGATGTTGCGCGAATCCACTGCTGCTGATTCGGCGGGATCGACTGTGGCGTCATCAGCCATCCGGCGAGTTGCAGCGGGGGAGGGAGCGCGATGACGAGCGCTACGACGATCGCCAGGCGCTTGCGTGCGATCAGCGGCACGTAGGTCGCGCCGGCCAGAGCGAGCAGCGGGATGGCCACGATCCAGAAGCGGCGGCTGGTGACCGTCAGCGCGAAATAGACGATGGCGAAAAGCGCGACGGTCAATCGCACGCGGTCACGCGTTTTGATCGCGCGGATTGCCAGAAACCAGACGACGATTGCTCCGCCGGAGAGGCCGGCGACGTCGGACAAGAGATCGTCGCCGCGCGCGCGCCACAGCGGCTGGAACTCCTGAATCGTGCGCAGCCAGCGGTCGCCGCCGAGGAAGTGCGAGCCGGTCAAGAGCGACGTCCGGACGGTGGGAATCGCGATCGGAATCATGCAACCGACGACCAGCGCTAGGACGCGCCCTCTTCCGCGCGCGGCTACGATTGCGCACGCGACTGCGGCGGCGGCGAAGAGCGTCGCGTGCGTCCAGCCGAGGAACCATTGGTTGTCGGGGAAGCCGGCCGCGCGGGTGAGGCGATAGTTCGCAACCGCGATCGCGGCGATGCTGAATCCGCACGTTGCGGCGACGCCGTCGGTCGCGAAGAAGAGCACCGCGAACGCGAGCGCGGCGGCGATGAGGAGCGCGGTCTGGACGAACATCGCCGCGGTAATCGCGATGCCGAGCAGAATGCCGGCGCGGAGTTTTTCTCGTCGTGTCACCGCGCGAATGCCGAGACAGGTCGCGCCGAGGATGGCGAAGGTCAGCACCGGCTCGAGGAAATGGTGATCGATGCTGGCGATCCATGACGTCGTCACGAGGAATGGCGACGTCGCCAGCGCGATGCCGGTGATCGTCGCCACGATCGTCCCGCTGCGTCGCGCCAGAATGAAAACCGCGACGCCGGTGAAGAGCGCGAAGAGGATGGGCGGGAGCCAGATGATGCGCGCGAGGACTTCGTCCGAGGCCGCACAGACACTCTTGTCTGTGCTGGTGCTCGCGCCGAGCAAACGCGCCGCGCCGCCCGCCGTCATGTCATACAACGGCGGCCACGGACAAAACGCGCCGCTGACTCCTCGATCGCGATCGAGCTCCAGCACGTGCGGAAAGTGCGCCGCCGAGTAGGTCATCCGCTTCCAGTGATACAGCTCGTCCACCGGAGCGATGCGCGGCTT
>DASYJY010000090.1:0-9714 GCA_035995985.1 Thermoanaerobaculia bacterium
CTCGCTAAGCGGATGTCGCCACCGTAGCTTTGGAAAGCGTGCGAAGTCCTTGTCGCTGGTCACGAGATCGCAGTCGTGCTCGATTGCGAGCGCTGCGAGGTACGCATCACTAACCATCGCACCGTGAACTCCAGCGCTCTCGATCAATTCGACGATGATCTGCCAGTGACGCTGGCCGGGCTGAATCACGGATGCCGTCGGCCGCCCGATCAACTGCCGGCAGAACGCCAGTGCCTGATCCATCGGAGTCGCTGGCTGGAAGATGCGAGGGTTCGTCACAATTCGAAGAAAGCCGGCCAAAGTGAACGAAGAAAGTGCAAAGGCGAAGAGCTATTCGCAAGGGTCATTGGCCACGCGGCATAACGATCATGCTCCGGCGAGTCCTCGCGATGGGCATAGATCAAGACATTGATGTCCGGTAGATCCATCTAGTTGCGATGCGCTGCAATGTCGTCGAGTTCGATCAGCTGCGACGTCCGATCCACTTCATAGCTGGTGAACTGGCCACCCTTACCGAATGTGACAAGCTCGAACGGCTTATCTGAGGCGTGTTCGTCACGCGTCATGACCGCACCGCGCAGCGAGTCTTCGATCAAGCGGTTGACCGTCGTCGCTTCCCGCGCGGCTCGTGCTCGGAGCTGCTCGAAAATCTCGTCGTCGATGCTGATGGTGGTTGCCATGGCACATCAGGATAACGCAACGTCCCTGTTAAGCATTTACCGCAGCCATGCTCGGATAGCGATCGCCCGCGGCGACGCCTTTCGGCGCCACTTCGTCGATTTGCGCCAACTCGGAAGGCGTCAGTTGGATATCAGCTGCGGCGATGTTCTCTTCGAGATGATTGATGCTCTTGCTGCCGGGGATCGGGACGATGTCGTCGCCTTGCGACAGGATCCAGGCGATTGCCAGTTGCGCGGGGGTCACACCTTTGCTTCGCGCGATCTCCTCGATGCGGCGGACCAGATCGAGATTGCGTTCGAAGTTTTCGCCTTGGAAGCGCGGTGATTGGCGGCGGTAGTCGGTCGGTTCGAGGTCGTCGATGGTTTTGAAGCGGCCGGAGAGGAATCCGCGTCCGATTGGTGAGTAGGCGACGAAGCCGATTCCCAGCTCGCGCACGGTCGGCAGAATCTCATCCTCGGGATCGCGGCTCCAGAGCGAGTACTCCGTCTGCAGCGCTGTGATCGGATGCACCGCGTGCGCGCGGCGGATCGTTTGCGGCGCCGCTTCGGACATGCCGAGATGGCGCACTTTGCCGGCGCGGACGAGATCGGCCATCGCGCCGATCGTCTCCTCAATCGGCGTGGACCGATCAACGCGGTGCTGGTAGTAGAGATCGATGTGATCGACGCCGAGGCGTTGCAGCGATTCGTCGCAGGACTTGCGCACGTAATCGGCCTTGCCGCTGATGCCGAGGAAGCTGCCGTCTTCGCCGCGCATGTTGCCGAACTTCGTAGCCAGGACGACTTCGTCGCGGCGGTCGCGGATGGCGCGGCCGACCAGCTTCTCGTTCGTGAACGGCCCGTACATGTCGGCGGTGTCGAGAAAGTTGCAGCCGAGGTCGAGGGCGCGGTGGATCGTGGCGATCGACTGCGCGTCATCGCGGGAGCCGTAAAACTCCGACATCCCCATGCAGCCGAGGCCGATGGCAGAGACTTCGAGAGATTGGCCGAGTGTGCGTTTCTTCAACTGCGCCGATCCTGATTCCGCAACGCTTCGTCGACCGTGCGCTCATCGCCCTCGGCCTGGCTCGGCTTCCGTTCGATGCGGTCGGTCAGCCGCCGGCCTTCCTGCGCTTCGCGTTTCGCGGGACGTTCTTTCGGTTCCACTCGGGACATGACGGCCTCCTGCCGCGGTTGCAGCAAAGGAAGTGCCGTCATCGGAATTCGATCCAGTCGCTCATGCCGACGACGCGGTTGGAGTTTTCGGTCTTCTGCTCGTGGACGAAGACGCGCGCGCGGATCGGATGCTTGAGCTGGGGAAGCAACAGGACACGCGAGAGATCCTGCGTGAGCGTGATCGTGCCGGTCGCACTCTGCAGATAATTCGGACGCGGCGGCGCCAACGGGCGCTCGCCGTCGGCCTTCACCTCCGCCCCCACGCCGATCGTTTTATTCGGCGTGGTCGTCTCGAAGACGAAGTCGAGAAAATACGTGGACGGCTGGAACCCACCGATGACGTAATCGACGACGGCGTTGATGGACGTCGATGCCGTCAGTTCGCTTCCGGGCAGCGGCGTGATGCTGCGGATCGTCACAGTGGCCGTGGGAACCGCGGAGGGCGCGCTGACGTCCGTCGTCTGCAACTCCCACGGCCCGACGCCCGTCATCTGCATCTCGGTGGCCTCGGGGAAGAAGAGGAAGTGCATGACCCGCGGCGGATTCACATAGAAGCTGCCGGCGCGATAGCGCTTGGTGTTGCCCGCATTGGCGACTGAGCCGAATCCGAGGTCGACCGCACCGGCAAGGATGGTCACGCGCTCCTGCCGCGGATGCCAATGCGGCGGAATGGCCGATCCTGCCGGAATGCGCACGCGCATCGTGAACATGCCATCGTTTTTCGGACTGCCCTCGAGCACCGCCATCTTCGATCCCGCCGGCAACGTCGACGGCCCGTCCGTCCACACCATCGCCTCAGGCGTCAATCCGATGGCCGGGTCGGATTTGGGCGGTATCTGAGCGGTGAGTACCGAGGCGGTGAGGAGGGCGGCAACGAAGACGGTGCGCATGAAGCGAATCATAGAACGCCGTCGCGGCAACGCTGGCCCAAGGGAGAAATCGTTAGGAGTGGTGGAGCTGAACGGGATCGAACCGATGACCTCCTGAGTGCGATTTCCGCGTTTGTCTCGGGACGACGCGGATATCTTCTTTCGCGGACAATTTACCTCGGCCTCTTTCCAACGAAACAGGGTCAATTCCATCCACTCTTTCAACGATGTGGGCTCAGCCGAAAACGGCGGAAAACAAGCCGTTTCGGCAGCAAACCGAAATGTGCTACTTTGCGACCGGAGGTAATTATGTCCCGTTTGCTGCAGATCTCCATTCTCATCGCCGGCTGCTTCCTCGCGACACCGGCGCTTTTCGCTCAGGATTACGCGGGTAGCTGCAATGCGTGCGCGGATTGCCAGATTCGAGACTCGTCCGGGAACTGGTGGTCCGGATTGACCTGTGCGTCGTGGAGCGGTTATGTGCCCGACTGCTCGACTTGGGATTGCAGGAACGGCTGCAGGGGCACGTCACCGGGCGCCGCAGCATGCGAGACCGGCGGCGAGGACGACGGGCTCTGGCACTACCGCATCGTGTACAGGGTTGAGAAGCTTCCGCCTTCCGACATGAATCTCGTCAGCGCCGTCATCACCACCAGCAAGGGTACGCGTTCAGTTCTGGTGAAGCGAGCCTCATGATCATCTCTCTCGCCGTCCTCGCGGCCTCCACCCTCGCGGTGACGGGAAACTTCTGCATTCTCGAAGGAAACCGTGCAACGGCTTGCCGCGAGACGACCGGCGCGGCGGTGGTGGTGGATCCGAGCGATCGGCCTCGGCGTTTCGTCTGGCGGTCCGACGGCAGTGTGAGGCTCGGTCTCATCGCGCCCAAGGCAGCTTCCGTCCGCCTCCAGGATCCCGGTTCCGGGCGACTCAAGCTCGTGATCCGCGGCCCGGAGGCCGTCGCACCCCGCATGCAGATCGACGGCGGCGGCGCGTCATGGACGGTCGAAAACGCCGGCGGGCCGCTCGCGGTCGACCTTCCGCCGGCGATTCGCTACCAAATTTCGATCGAGGCCGAAGGCCTCGTTCCGATCCTGATGCGCAAGGTGCACGTCACCGAAGGGACGATCACCGATCTCAAGGTGATCGAACTGCGCCGTTATCCGGAGATCAACGGCGCCGTGGTGGCGCGCAAGGATGTCAGTCCCTTGGCCGGGGCCGCGATCCTCGACGGAGGAGGAAAACTGCTGGCGACCGCCGACGAGCGCGGCCGCTTCCGATTCCAGCGAACCGACGCTTCGTTGCGCATGATCAGCGTGGCTTATCCCGGCTACGAGACGCACCTGATTCAGCTCGGCGAGGTCACTTCCGATCGCCGGCTGGAGACCGTGACGCTCGGCGAAGGCTTCACCCTCACCGTCTCCGTCGAAGCCGTCCCGCACAACGGCAAACCGACTGTGGTCAAGAAAGCGCGCCTGGTTCGGACCACCGAGGCGCAGAACCCGGTCCCCTTTCTCGTCGCCGAGAAGAGCTTCGCCCAAAGCAACGTCGTCTTCGAGGACCTTGAGGCCGGTCGCTACGGCGTCGAGCTTTCCGGCGACGAGCCGCTCGAGCAGCTCTTCGTCCCAGTCGATCTCGCCGCCTCACGAACGATCGACATCGCCGTTCGGCCTCTGGATGTCACGATCTCCGCCTTGTTCGGCGACACGGTGCGGGAGAACACCGTCATCGAGCTCGCGGCACTGCGTAACCTCTGGCGGGCGACGATCAACACCGGTGCTAGTGGAGAGTACAAAGGCCCTCTCTGGCAACGAGGCCTCTTCGCGGCGAATGTCCACCTCGAGAACTGGCAGTTCTTCGCGTCGCGGACCATCGATGTGCGAGCCGAAGCCGCCTGGGACATCGTGGTTCCCGACCGCCGGATCATCGGCAGGGTGGTCGACGCGGATACGCGCCGCCCGGTTCCCGACGCCGCGATCCACTACGACTTCAAGGGAAGCGACGCCACCATTTACGGCGCGATGCAGCCGGTAGACGAGAACGGCCAGTTCGTCCTGTTCGGCGCGTTGCGCGGCGAGTACGAATTCCACGTGGCCGCGCCGGAGTACGCCATTCCCGACCACTCGGTGTCAGTCGTGGTCGATGAAGAGGCCAAAGAGAGCCGCGTGGAGATTCCGCTTACGCGGGAGTCGGGCCGCATGGTGATCTTCGTCGAGGCGGCAACCGGGGCGCCCGTCGCCGAGGCGCCGGTCATCGAGCTGCGCCCCGACGGCCATGGAGTGGCGCGCATGCTAACCACGGACGACACGGGGCGGGCACGCGTCGGCATTCAGGGAAAGGAGACGAAGACGGTCTACGTCCTTCCGGTTTCCGGGTCCATCGGCGTGGCGCACATCGTCCCCGGCGATCAGCCGCTCCGCGTCGAGGTGCCGCCGCCCTCGTCGACCCTGCACATCAAGACGCAAATGCAGGACGGCTCTCCGGTCAAGGCATGCCGAGTGCTCTTGCGCATCAACGGAGAGATCATCCCTCCCTCGGTCATGTCGCTCTTCGGATCGCTCCATCGTGTACCGTCCGACTCCGGCAGCGACGGCGATCTGTCGCTCCCCGGCATGCCCGCGGGCCTTTACGAGCTCTGGCCCTATCGGGGAAGCGCTCCTGCGGAGGCGGCGGCTCCGGTCCGCGCGAATGTCGCCGCCGGCGCATCGACTGTAGTCTTGAAGTTCGGCGGCTGACGCGACGCACGTCTCGTGATCCCCGACAGACTCATCGCGCCGAACGCGGGGAGCAGGTGCGCGCAGGTCGATTGCGCCATGAAAGCTACGCGTTCCTCAAAACCACCGCCACTTATGCGGTAAGGGAGTGGTGGAGCTGAACGGGATCGAACCGATGACCTCCTGAGTGCGATTCAGGCGCTCTCCCAACTGAGCTACAGCCCCACGATGTTGGAACTTCGCTGCTAACGGCAGCGTCCCGGAGGAGAATTCCGAGGACGCGGATTATACCGCGCGAACGCATCCCACTCACCGCTCCTGGAGCTGGCGCTCATCATGCTTTGTCCCGCTCGTCATGCGATGGACACCTGGCGGCGACAACAGCGACGTTGAAGACCGGCGCGGATCGAGCGGCGGCGGATTCGGCGGATTCGGCATCGGCGGTGCGCCGATCGGATGCGGAGGGGCGGTCATCCTGCTCGTCCTCAGCTTGCTCTTCCACAAAAACTTCTTCGCGCTCCTCGGCACGGGCCAGAACGGGACGCAGGTCTCCACTCAGACCGCCGACTCGCGGCCGGTGCAGGAGACTCCCGAAGAGCATCAGGAATCCGAATTCGTGAAGTTCGTGCTCCACGATGCGCAGAAGACGTGGGAGTCGATCGTGCCGCAGCAGACGAATGCGACGTATCGCCACGCCACGCTCGTGCTCTTCCGTGATTCCACGCAGTCGTCGTGCGGTTACGCGCAGGCGGCGTCGGGTCCGTTTTATTGCCCCGAGGATGAGAAGGTCTACATCGATCTCGCGTTTTACGATGAGTTGAAGCAGCGCTTTGGTGCGTCGGGCGATTTCGCGCAGGCCTACGTGCTCGCGCACGAGATCGGCCATCACGTGCAGAAAGTCATCGGCATCGAGGAGAAGGTTCATCAGGCGATGGAAAACGATCCGCGGCGTGCCAAGCAGTACTCAGTGCGGTTGGAATTGCAGGCGGATTGTTTCGCCGGAATCTGGGCGCACTCGACGCAGGAGCGCAACCTCCTCCAGGCGGGTGACGTCGAGGAAGGATTGAACGCCGCGGCCGCCGTCGGCGACGATCGCCTGCAGCGCATGGCCGGACGCCGCGTCAATCCCGATTCGTTCACGCACGGCTCCTCGGCGCAGCGGTCGGAGTGGTTCAAGCGCGGATTTGATGCGGGCCGGATCAGCGACTGCGATACATTCGCCTCGGGAGCTGTTCAATGAGCACTGTGCGGCACAACGAAAA
Source organism: Thermoanaerobaculia bacterium (assembly GCA_035995985.1). Taxonomy (GTDB): domain Bacteria; phylum Acidobacteriota; class Thermoanaerobaculia; order Gp7-AA8; family Gp7-AA8; genus JADGNZ01. The sequence goes on from DASYJY010000090.1 coordinate 6,678, forward strand.
AGAAGAGCGGTTTGAAAGCGATGCCGAGGGCGGCGTCGCCTTCGTCGAGTACATCATCGACGGCGACGAGATCACGTTTACGCATACCGAAGTGCCGAAGCAGGCGGAAGGGAAAGGCATTGCGGGGAGGCTGGTGGCCGACGCCGTGTCGTACGCGCGTGGTGCGAATCTTCGCGTCATCCCGCAGTGCGAGTACGTGGCCGCGTGGCTGAAACGGCATCGCGAGTACGACGACATCCTCCATCCCGAGTATCGCGAAGGGTGAGTCAAGCGCCTCTCGACGCTACGGCTTGACCACAATGTTCACCAGCTTCCCGGGAACGTAGACCTCTTTGACGATTTCTTTCCCTGAGATCCACTGCTGAACCTTTTGATTGGCCCGAATCGCGGCGAGGACGACGTCCTTCTCCGGCGGATTCGGCACTTCCACCTGTCCGCGCAGCTTGCCGTTCACCTGGATGACGATGGTCACGACGTCCTCGATCATCAGCGCGGGATCGGCTTTCGGCCAGCTCGACGTCAGGATGAATCCGTCGTTTCCGAACATCGTCCACAGCTCCTCGGTGATATGCGGCGCGAATGGATGCAGGAGTTTGAGCAGGGCGATGTAGGACGCTGACGCGTCCGCATTCGCTGCCAGCGCGTCACCGATCGCGTTCGACAACTCCATGAGTCCCGAGATGGCCGTGTTGAATTCGAATCGATCGAAACGACGGGTGACGGCGTCGATGGTCTGGTGCGTTTTGCGGGTCAACGTTGCGGATTCTTCTCCGCCGCTGCCGCGCGCCAGGATCTGCTCGCCCATGTGCCACACGCGATTCAGGAATCGCGACGCGCCGACAACGCCTTCGTCGGACCACGCCGCTTCCTTCTCCGGCGGCGCGATGAAGAGCGTGTAGACACGTTCCGTGTCGGCGCCGTAGCGATCGATCAGCTCGTCCGGCGGCACGACGTTGTAACGCGACTTCGACATCTTTCCGACTTCGGAGATGACGGGCGTGCCCGTCGGTTTGTGCACTCCGTTCTCGACCTCGGACGGCGACACCCAGTTGCCGCTGGCGGTGCGGAATCCTTCCTTCGTGATCATCCCCTGATTGAAAAGCCGCGTGAACGGCTCTTCGTAATCGGTCAGCCCCATGTCATGCAGCGTGCGGCAGATGAAGCGCGCGTAGAGCAGATGCAGGATTGCGTGCTCGATGCCGCCGATGTACTGATCGACCGGCAGCCAGCGATTGACCAGCGACGGATCGAAGATCTTCGTGCCGTCTTTCGCGGAAATGAAACGCGCGTAGTACCACGACGAATCGACGAACGTATCCATCGTGTCGGTCTCGCGCTTCGCCGCGCCGCCGCAGACGGGACAGGTGGTGTTGACGAATCGCTCGTCCTTCGCCAGCGGATTTCCCTCGCGACCCGTGAACGGAACATCGAGCGGCAACTCCACCGGCAGCTCTTCCTCGGGAACGGGAACGATGCCGTCGCGTTCGCAGTAGATCATCGGGATCGGCGTGCCCCAGTAGCGCTGACGCGAAATGAGCCAGTCGCGCAGGCGGTAGCGGACCGTCTTCTTTCCGATGCCGAGGAGCTCGATCTCGTCGAGGATGCGCTCGATCGCTTTGGGCGTGGAGAGGCCGGTGATGACGCCGGAGTCGATCGCGATTGCCGAATCGTCCTTCGCTGAATATGCCTCCTCCGCGCTCGGCGCATCGCCATTTGCTGGCTTCACGACGACGCGGACCGGCAGTCCGTACTGCTGCGCGAATTCGAAATCGCGTTGGTCGTGTCCCGGCACGGCCATGATCGCGCCGGTGCCGTACTGCATCAGCACGAAGTTGCCGAGCCAGATCGGGATCGGCTCGTTCGTGAACGGATTCGTGGCCGTCTTGCCCGTGAAGCGTCCCTCTTTCCCCGCCTCCTGCCGCTCCAGGTTGGACTGATTGCGCACGCCGGTGATCCAGTGCTGGATCTCTTCGCGATCCGGGTTGTCTGCGATGAGTGTCGCGACCTCCGGATGCTCCGGCGCGAGGACCATGAATGTCGCGCCGTAAATCGTGTCGGGACGCGTGGTGAAAATTCGGATCGCCTTGCCGAGAGCTGGCACCGCGAACTCGACGTCGGCGCCGACCGAACGTCCGATCCAGTTGCGCTGCATCAGCTTCACTTTTTCCGGCCAGTGCTCGAGCGTGTCGAGCCCTTCGTCGAGCCGGTCGGCGTAGTCGGTAATTTTCAGAAACCACTGCTCGAGGTCGCGCTGCACGACGACCGTGCTGCATCGCTCGCAGCGGCCATCGATCACCTGCTCGTTCGCCAACACAGTCTGATCGGACGGACACCAGTTCACCGGCGCCTTCGCGCGATACGCCAGCCCGCGGCGATACAACTGCAGAAACAGCCACTGGTTCCAGCGGTAGTACTCCGGCTCGCACGAGGCCAGCTCTTTCGACCAGTCGTAGAGGATGCCCCAGCGCAGGAACTGCTTCTTCTCGCGCTCGATGTTCGACAGCGTCCATTGTCGCGGATGGATGCCGCGCTTGATCGCAGCATTCTCGGCCGGCAGTCCGAAGGCATCCCATCCCATCGGATTGAGCGCCGCGCGCCCCTGCATCCGAAAGTATCGATAGAGAGCGTCGCCGAGGATGTAGTTCCGTCCGTGCCCGACATGGAGATCGCCGGACGGATACGGAAACATGTTCAGCATGTAGAACTTGTCGCCGGGCGCGGTGACATCGACCTCGGCCACCTTCGCATCCGCCCACGCGCGCTGCCACTTCTCTTCGATCAGTTTGGGTTCGTAAGGCATAGGCGCGGGAGTATAAACGTGCCACTCGTAGCGCCGACGGCTCGTCGGCGCTACGACTGCCAGACGAACGTCACCGGGCCGTCGTTCTCCAGCGACACGATCATCATTTCGCGGAAGCGTCCCGTCTTCACGTCGATGCCGGTCGACGCCAATTCGCTGACGAACAGCTCGAACATCGTCCGCGCGCGCTCCGGCTCCTCGGCGTTGTCGAAGCTGGGGCGCCGTCCGCGCGCCATG
>DASYJY010000091.1:0-3391 GCA_035995985.1 Thermoanaerobaculia bacterium
AGGCGTTGGAGCGCGAAGCGCGGAACGCCGCAGGATGGTCGAAGGACCCCCCTGATGCTTGCATCGTCGTTTGCCGCCGCCCTACCGGGTTAACAGGAAGGAGGTCCTTCGACCGTCCTTCGCCGCTCGCGCTTCGCGCTCCTCGGCTTCGGCGGCTCAGGATGACAGGCTATCCTTCGCGCGCTTCGGATGACGCTGATCCTTTATCTCCTCACTGCCGCGATGCTCCTCGGCATCGCGCATGCGCACGTCACGCGGCTTACGCGTTGGGTGGCGCTGGCGTTGTTGCTGATTCCGCTCGTCTTCACCGGACGCGCGCTGTTGACGGGGCGGGTGTATGCGCCGGTCGAGTTGGCGTACACGACGGAGCCGCTGAATGCGTATCGCGCCGAGGTGGCTGCGCCGTTGCCGCAGAACGGGATGCTGTCGGACATTGCGTTTCAGATGATTCCGTGGCGGCAGGCGTTGCGGCAGGCGATCGCCGAGCACGAATGGCCGTTGTGGAACCGGTTCGAAGGATGCGGCGACGTGCTGGCGGGCGCGGCGCAGGCGGCGCCGTTCAGTCCGTTCACGTGGATCGCGTTGCTGCTTCCGGTTGCAGCGAGCTTCGGGTCCACCGCATCGATTGCATTCTTCATCGCGGCGCTCGGCGCGTTTCTGCTGGCGCGTGATTTTGAATGCAGCGAGATCGCATCACTCATCGCGGCGGCGGGATTCACGTTCTCCGCGCCGATGGCGTTGCAGATTCTCTGGCCGCTCGGATTCGCTTGGGCGTTTCTTCCTCTCGTATTGCTGGCGACGAGGCGCGTGGTGGTTGCGCCTTCGATGCGGTCCGCGTCGATGCTGACGACGGTGCTCGTGTTGGAGGTATTGACCGGACATCCCGAGACGTTGCTTCACGTCACATTCCTTGGCGGCATCTACGGCGCGTACGAATTGCTGCGGCCGGGACGCGCGCAGCGAGGACGGGCGGTCGCGATCGCCATCGCGGCGGGCGTCGTCGCGCTTCTCCTCACCGCCATCGCGTTGCTGCCGTTTCTCGAAGCGGGTCCGCAGACCGCGGAGCATTTCGTGCGGACGGCGTACTTCGCAAAGAGTCCGCTGCGCATCCCGGCGGGCCGCATCTCCGCGGCGCTCATTTCGGACCTGCTGCCGTTCGCGCGGCAACTGTTTCGACGGTTCCTGTTCGCGCGCGCGGAGGCGGGAAGCATCGCGCTGGCGCTGGCGATTTTTGCGTTGTGGAAGTCGCGCGCACGCGAGCGATGGTTCTTCGCGGTGTTCGGCATCCTCTGTCTGATGGTGAGCGCCGAGGTCTGGCCGGCGGCGCAGTTCGTTCATCGGCTGCCGCTGCTGCAACTTGCGATGAACGACCGGCTCGCGTCCGCGGTCCCGCTCTGCCTCGGAATCCTGGCGGCGTTCGCCGTCGATGCTCTTTCCGATCGCGCCGGTGCGGTGATGACGGCGTTGCTGATCCTGATCGCTGCCGGTGCTTCGGCGATGCGGCCGGAAGCGATCGACATTCCGCGATTCGTCGGCGAGATCGCGCCGCTGGCAACTGCTGCAGTCATCGTAATTTTCGCGCGCAACCGATCGATCATCGCGCCGTTGCTGCTCGCGTTGATCCTGTTGCAGCGGATGATTTCGGACGGCTCGCTGATCCCGGCGAATGATTCGCGGATCGCCTTCCCGCCAATCGCGCTTTTCCGTCCGATGCAATCGATTCGTGAACCGTTTCGCATCGTCGCGACGGGTCCGGCGCTGTTTCCGAATACCGCCACGATGTACGGGATCGAGGATGCGCGCGTGCTGTCGGCGATGTCGCTGAACGCGTTCGCGGAGACGTTCCCCGCGTGGTGCCGCCGCGGCGGCTATGGCTTCAACCAGATCGACGACCTGACGCGGCCGATGTTGTCGATGATGAACGTGCGCTTCGCCGTCGTGCCGGAAAACGATCCGATTCCGGACGGCTGGCGCGACGTCGTCATCGATCACGGGTCGCGGCTCGTGGAGAACATGCGCGTTCTGCCGCGCGCATTCGTGCCGCGCAGCGTGCGCGTCGGTGTCTCCAATGACGTCGAGGACATGACCGCCGCGACGAATTTCGCCGATGTTGCATGGATCGATGTCGCGGGCGTCGCACACGACGCGCCCAACGGTCCGGGCGTCGTCAGCATCCGCCGCCGCAAACTGGGATTTCGCATCGACGCGTCGATGGAGCGCGACGGCTTCGTGGTGATTTCGGAAGCGGCGTGGAAGGGGTGGCGCGCGGATGTTGACGGCCATCCCACAAAGATCGTCCGCGCCAATCACGCCTTCCTCGGCGTATTCGTTCCGGCAGGCAAGCACGCGATCCGGCTGACGTACCTGCCGCAGTCATTCGTCATCGGACGCGCGATCACGTTCGGGACGCTGATCTTGATCGCACTCGGGATGGCGATTCGGATTCTGTTGAAGCGGTGCCTAAAACGCCTGTCCGCTTGAAAACGCGACCAGCCATCCCTTGCGGCCGAGGGGATCGCGGTTGAGGGCGTAGGCGAGGTCGATGCGCAGCAGGTTTTTTGGTGTTCGTGGGAGGCCGAGACGGAGGCCGATGCCGATGTCGCTTTTCACGTGCATCAGGCTCGTGAAGCCCCCGCTGGTGGCGTTGCCGGCGTCGGCGAAGACGACCACTCCGGGCGAGGCCAGCTGCAGAATTTCGCGGCCGAGGTAGAGGCGCTCTTCAACATTCAGAACGATGGCCCGGTTGCCCGAAAAAGCGTGGGCGCGATAGCCGCGTAACCCCGTCAGGCCGTCGGCGAAGAATTGCTGCTCGCCGTCCATACGCCAGCCGCTGCTCATCGACAGGCGGCTGAGGAAGGTTGTCGGATGCGACGCTCGTCCGCCGCGGCGGACGTAGAGCACCGAGGTGCCGGCGAGCGTGTTCTGCGGTCCGCCGTCGAGTCGCGACGACAGCGCGACCGCCGGCATGATGAAGCCGTTGCCGAGCCACTTGCCGTCGCCCGCAGCGACGCGAACATACGATGTGGTGCGATCCACGCCAAGCGCGTGCGGCGAGATCGCGCCCTCGATCGAATATTGCCGGCCGAGGTTGAAGTCCTCGTAGCGAATGTCCTTGTTGACGAAGTTGAGTTTGACGAAATCGTTGGCGGAGCTGTCGTACCTGACGAAGAGGTAGCGAAACTCGCGGTTTTCCGGAAGCAGTTGCGTCACGCGGCGATTCATCAGCGCGAACGAATCGTCGATCGCGCGAACGCCGGCGCTGAGGCGATGCGCGGTGATGTCATTCGGGTCGAGGGCGACGCCGAAACTCGCTTCCGCCGCGCGGTGTTTCTGGCGGAAGCGCTCGACCTCGATGCCGTTGCCGTAGAGATGATCGAACTGACGGAAGCCG
>DASYJY010000092.1:0-4604 GCA_035995985.1 Thermoanaerobaculia bacterium
GTACACATCGAGTTGCCGTTCAACATCCGACGGCGTCTCGATGAGCTTGCGCCCCCGACCATTTCGCTCCCGAGCGGCCGCAGCGCAAAACTCGACTATCGCGACGACGGCTCCATCGTCGCCTCGGCCAAACTGCAGGAGCTGTTCGGCCTCGCCGAGTCGCCGCGCATCGGACCGCATCGGACTCCGGTCACCTTCGCGCTGCTCTCGCCGAGCGGACGCCCGGTCCAGATCACGCAGGACCTGCGCGGCTTCTGGAATGGCGCGTATCAGCAGGTTCGGAAGGAACTGCGGGGCCGCTACGCGAAACATCCGTGGCCCGAGGATCCGTGGACGGCGCCGGCGACGCATCGCGCGAAGCGGCGGCCGTAGTATCGTTTTCGCGCTTGCGGTCCTTCTCCATCCGAACGGCGATCCTCCTCGGCGCGGCGCTTCTCGCCGCCTGCCATCGATCGAGCACCTCGATCGACGCCAACGCGCCGATCATCATCATCTCGATAGACACACTGCGCTCCGACCATCTCCCCGCGTATGGCTACACGAAAGTCAATACGCCGGCGCTCGATCGTTTTCGCGCCGATTCAATTCTCTTCGAGCACGCCTATTCGCACTGCCCGCTCACGCTCGTCTCGCACGCCAGCGTTTTCACCGGACTGCTTCCTGCCGACCACGGCATCCGCGACAACCTCGGCTATGACCTGCATCCGAAGGTGAAGACGTTGGCGGAGTTGCTCAAGACGAAGGGCTATGCCACCGGTGGCGCAGTTTCCGCCATCGTGCTGCGCGGCGAGACCGGCATCAAACGCGGCTTCGATTTCTGGCAGGACGACATCGACCTCGATCCGGCGTTTCTCAGCCTCGGCCGCGCCCAACGTCCCGGCGAAGCGACGCGCGCGCTGGCGCAGAAATGGATCGGCGAGCACGATCACGATTCGAAGCCGTTCTTTTTTTTCTTCCACATTTACGAGCCGCACACGCCGTACGAAGCGCCGGAACCGTTTCGCTCGCGCTACACGAATGCGTACGACGCCGAGGTCGCGACGGCGGACGACATCGTCGGAAAGTTTCTCGACTATCTGCGTACGGAAGGCATCTACGATCGCGCCACGATCCTTTTGATGTCCGACCACGGCGAAGGCCTCGGCGAACACGGCGAAGACGAGCACGGCGTGCTGCTGTATCGCGAAACGCTGCAGGTGGCGCTGATGCTGAAACTGCCGAAAGGCGCGCGTAAAGGAACGAGCGTCGCCGCGCCGGTGCAGCTCATCGACGTTTTTCCGACGATCGCATCCGCATTCGGACCAATGCCGAATCTTCCCGGCAAATCGCTGCTCGATTTCGATGCGAAGTCGACGGACGATCGTCCGATCTACTCCGAAACGTATTACCCGCGGCTGCACTTCGGCTGGAACGACATGCACTCGCTCGTCTTCGGTGCGAAGCACTACATCCACGCGGCCGATCCGGAGCTTTACGATCTTTCCAACGATCCCGCCGAAACGCGCAACACGCTGCTCGCTGACCGCCGAACGTACGTCGCGCTGCGCGAACGGATCCAGCCGTACATCAAATCCGCGGCCACGCCGTCCGCCGTCGATGACGAGCAGAAGCAGCAACTGATCGCGCTCGGCTACGTCGGCTCGACGGTCAGCACCGTGCCCGATGCCGTGCTGCCCGATCCGAAAAAGAACATCGGCAAGGCGAACGCGATCAGCCAGGCCTTCCGCCTCTTCCGCGACAACAAGTTCGAAGAGACGCTGACCACGACGAGTGCGCTGTTGCGCGACAACCCGAACATGCTCGACATCTGGGCGCTGCAGTCGCGCGCTCTGTCCAAACTAGGCCGGATCGACGAGGCCATCGATGCGGCGAAACAAGGGCTGCGCATTGCGCCGAATACGGCGTCGCTCGCGGTGACGGTCGCGAATCTGTCGCTGGAGCTCGGCCGCCTCGATGATGCCGAGGCACATGCAAAGCTGACGTTGAAACAGACGCCGCATGATGCGCATGAAGTGCTGGCCCGCGTCGCGCTCCGCCGCAAGGATTTCCCGAAAGCGCGGCAGGAAGCGAACGCCGCATTCGACAACGACAAGAATCGTCCGGGCAACCTGATGCTCGTCGGCCAGATCGCGCTCGAAGAAGGAAAGGTGGAGGAAGCGCTGAGCGATTTCGATCAAGCCATCGCGCTTCGGCAATCGAAAAACCAACCCGCTCTGCCGCACCTCAACTTCTTCCGCGGCGATGCACTCGCGCGCCTCGGCCGCTCCGAGGAAGCCGAAGGTGCGTTCCAGACCGAGATCAAAAACTTTCCGACCGACCCGCAGCCGTACAAGAACCTGATCCTGCTCTACGCCGTCGAGAACCGCACTGACGCGGCAACGCAGGTGATTTTCGCGCTCGAAAAGGCGTCGCCGACGCCGCCGTCGTACATCGCAATCTCCGAAACCCTGAAAACGATCGGCGATGCGAGAGGCGCGAAGTTCTGGGCCTCGCGGGGATTGAGCCGCTACCCGGCCAGCAAGCAGTTGCAGGCGCTCTACCGAGGCTGACTACGAAGGTTTCTGCGGAAGGACGATGTCGTCGACGACGCGGAGACGCCGGTCAACGTTTGCGAACGCGGCCCTGAACACTTCGTTGTCAGCCGCTAGTTGATCGATCTTCGCGCTGTTGACATCGACCTTGTGGTCAACATGAGCAAGACTCTCCGCCAGGAGCTGGATTTCCGCGTGAGTTTTCTTCGCAATGTCTTCGGCAACGACATCGAAGTGCTGACGCATCAGCCGAGATGTTTCGTCGAATCGTTGTTCGATCGACGCAGTGGTTTCGACGAACCGCTCGGCCAGTGCAGCAAACTGCCGTCGCGTCTCGGCGTGCGCAGCGTCGTTCTGCGTCTGCATCCGTTCCATGTCTGCCTGGACGAGCCGGCGCGTCTCGGCGTGCGCCGATTCGTTCTTTTTCTGGATCTGCTCCAGGAATCTCTTTTCGTCGTCGTTCATAGAAAAAAGTGTACCTCGGCAGTTTAGCGCGCAACCCTCACTTCGTTTGACGCGCATCGGTACCCGCCGTTCAGCACCACGCTTCTCGGGAGCGGAGGGAAAAGCGTCAGGTCGTAGCCCGCGGATTTGAATGTCGATCGCGCCGCGGAATCCACGAGCGGTAGACCGGATGCGAATCCCTCGGCGTGATTGCGTTCGAGCACGACGTTATTCGCGGTGACCAGAAAGTACGGCGTCTCCGGCCGGTCATCATCATTAATGAGCAGCGACGTCGGAATCATCAGCAGCGGCAGACGGCGGACGTTCACGCCATGCGTGGCGAGGTCGTGTGCGGTCTGATCGAGAAAACGTTGCAGACTGGTCGACGAGGCGTCGCGTTGAAAGTTCAGTACCGCATCGCGCGTGTTCGCCGTCAGCGAGTACGTTTTCTCCAGTTGCTGCCACTCGTTTGTGGACGCCGCGAGTTTCGCGCCGAGCGAGACGTCGCCGACCAGAGCGTCGACCGAGCCGTCGGCGTGCGGAAGAAGGGTCACGAGCGAATCGAGGTCGAAGCCGGCGCCACCGCCGAGGACGTCGATCTGCTGCGGCGTGTGCGGCAGCTCGTGAACGAAACGCACGGGACGGCCATACAACTTCGCCAGTTCGTTCGCAGCGCGCTGCACGGCGCCGGTGTAGCGCGCGATTTCGTCCGCCGATCCGAATCGTTCGACGGGAACGTGATCGATGCCGAGGAGCTCGAGCGCGCGGAACTCCACGGAGTGCATCGAGATCCACATCGCTTTCGGCGTCAGCAGGATCTGGCCGTTATGAAACGACGTCGCGCCGGTCGTCCAGCGCGGTTTCCAGCGATCATCGAGCGGCTTAGGCAGTCCGTCCAGGAGCACGCGCACCATCGTCGCGTCTTCCTCGCGGTTGTGCTGCATATTCGGGCGATTGATGAACATCAACCCGCCATTTGCCCCGCGCGCGATCGAGAACGGATCGCGCGGCCATGGCGTCAGCGGACGATTGAGGTTGTCGATGAAATCGACGCGCAATGCGGTGAGATCCTTTTGCAGCGCGATCCGGATGGCCTCATCGCCGATGACGACGATCTTGCGCTGCGGAGCGGCCGCGCGGACAGCTTTTAGGAGTCGCTTCGCTTCGTCCGGCTTCACGAAGCGCGAATTGATCGAGTAGATCGACGTCTCGATCGGCTCGTTGCCGGCAGTCGTGATGATCGCGGTGCTGTTTGCAACGAACCGGCTGCTGCTGGCGCGCACGAGTCCCGCCGAAACAGCGAGCGCTTCCGCGGTTTCGAAATTGATCGGCGCGACGCGGTTCAACTCGTTGATATCAGCGCGGCGAAGCCGTTCCGGCAGCGATGGAGTCAACGACGAAGGCAGGATCGTATCTACCGCGCGCCGGTACTCCTCGTCCTCACCGTAGCGAAGCGGATCGAGGACCTGGAGGGCGACGAGCATGTGCAAGTCGTCGTCGGAAAAATCGCGCGGCATGCGCGCGGCGTGCTCGCGAACGAGCGTGGTGGCGTAGCGCTTCACGGCACTTTGGAGTTGGGCATCGTGCGAAAGCAGCGCGGTGCCGAGGTTGCGGAAGACGGCGGGAACA
>DASYJY010000093.1:0-11521 GCA_035995985.1 Thermoanaerobaculia bacterium
GTCGCGCGCTGATCATCTCGGCACGAGACATGGATGATTCTGAAAAGAGACTTTATGGCCGAAAATAAATCGTCGTTGTCGGGCAGCCGGTCCTATCAGGAACTCGGCGAATACTGGGATACGCATAGTCTTGCAGACCACTGGGAGCAGACTTTTCCCGCCGAATTTGAAGTGGACGTGAAGTCTTCGAGGCTCTATTTTCCGGTCGATCGGTTTCTGGCGGAAAGACTGCGCGAGGTGGCGTCGGCTCACGGAGTGTCGGCCGAGACTCTCCTCAATCTCTGGCTGCAGGAACGGGTCGCCGACGAGACGCGCAAGGCCGGCTGACGGAGCGCAACTCCTCCGTCAGAGCTCCAATTCACCCCAATCGACGGCGGTCGGCACATTCGATTTCGCGAAGATCGTGTTCAGCATCTCCGTCGGCGTGTAGATGCGGATGTCGCCGAACTCGCTTGGGCGGCGGTTCTTCATCGTGAACAGCGCGCGTTGCGAGGCGTAGTCGAAGTTCGCGTGGAAATCGTCGTCCTTCTTCTGATCGAACATCGAACGGAGGACGTTGAGCTGATTGGAAAGGTGGTCGGCGGGATCCATTGATGCCGCGGACCTCTGCTGCTTCGCGCTCTTGCGCCGCGGCTGATCGATGCCGATGGCCATTGCGCGGAGATCGTCGAGCTCCTGCGCGACCCGATTGCTCTTCGCGAGTTTTTTCGCGTCTGGCGGTAGCAGCAGCGCCGGGATCTTGTTGCAGTTCGCGCGATGAATGGCGTCGCTGCGCGTGATCCAGCCGAGGTTCGTGACGCCGCAGCGCGCGGAAACGTTCGCGGTCAGGTTCTCGATGAATGGCTTCACCGCGGTCTGGAACGAATCCTCGACGCCGTTGAAAAGATTGAGGACGTAGTGGACGCGGAACTCATCGAGCGTCTGCTGCACGGTGCGCGTGATCGGGTGATCGCCGAGGTTGCCCGCGAGATCGTCAGCGAAAGCGTCGAGATTGCCGACTGACGAATCGTAGACATCCTCGACCTGATCGATCAGCTCGTTGATCAGCCGCCAGAAGTCAAGTTTTCCATCCACCGTAGAAAAAAACGGCGACTCCTTGCTGAAGATCAGCCGCAGTTTGCGAAAGAGGATCGCCTTCACGATGTCCGAGGCCGCCAGCGTGGCGCTGGGAAGATGCGGCGTGAAGATCAGGATGCCGGAGTTCGAGAATGGCAGGAAATCGATGACGTTCGAGTCCAGTCCGGCGCGCATGTCGAGGATGACGTAGTCGGCATCAAGCCCGTTGATCGCCTCGATCAGGCGAGCTTTATTCGCGGCGCCGAAATTCGTGATCTCGTCGATGAGGTGCAACGGCCCGGCTACGAATCCGAAATTGCGGAAGCTGTGCTTGGGATCGAGCTTGTCGTCGAGATGTGTGACGCAGCGGTTGAGCGACTCGCCTTTGCGGAAAAAGTGGTAGAGGTCCTTCTCGATCGGGACGTCGATGGCGTTGCGAATGGCTGAGGTGCCGGTGTCGAGATCGACGAGCACAGTGCGGCCGTGGCGCGAGAGGGCAAGCGAGAAATTGATGGCGAAGGTCGTCTTGCCGACCCCACCTTTGCCGGAAGAGATCGGGATGATCCGTTTGATGGCCACGCTGGTAGGGGACTTCGCGGCGGAGTGTAGCACCGCGCTTTGCTGCTAAAATCGCGCGCCAGTGCTCCCATCATCGTTCTATCGGAAGTTCACGCTCTTCGCGGAGCTCGACGAGCGGGAGCTCGCGTCGATCGCCGCCGTCGCCAAGACGCGCCGCTACGCGAAGGACGATGCCGTCTTTCACGCCGACGAGATCGGCGACGTTTTCTACCTGATCCGCGAGGGGCAGGTGAAGGTCACCATGATTTCGCCCGAGGGGAAGGAGATCATTCTCTCGATCCTGGCCGCGGGCGATTTCTTCGGCGAGATGGCGCTCTTCGACAACGAGCCGCGCTCGGCCACGGTCATCGCCATCGAGCCGCTCGAGGTGGTGTCGATCTGGCGTACCGACTTTCTGCACATCCTCAGCGAGAATTTTTCGATCACGCAGAAGGTCCTCGGCGAACTCTCGAAGCGGCTGCGGAACGCATCGAACCGGATCGAGTCGCTGGCGACGATGGATGTGTACGGCCGGCTGGCGCGCTTCTTCCTCGATCTGGCGCGGCAGAGTGGGAAGGTGCTCGACAACGAGTACGTCGCGGTGATCCGGCCGACGCATCAGGCCATCGCCAACATGATCGGGACGTCGCGCGAGACGGTGTCGCGGCTCATCCACGATCTGATGAAGCAGAACCTGCTGCTGTCCGAGGGGAAGACGATCTACCTCCGCAAAACGGCGCTCGACCAGTTCCGCGCGGAGCTGTAAGCCGGCACGGCCGGCGGCGTTGGTTGCCCAAGGCTCCTTCGAGGTTGGCGCACGAATTCGGTTCGCGTAACCTGCGCACGTTGATGTTGACGATTCCAAACGCGCTTACCCTTCTGCGTCTATTCGCCGTCCCGGTCTTCATCTACGCATCGTTTCGTGGCGAGTATCGGATCGCGTTCTTCATCTTCGCCGGCGCGGCGCTGACCGATTTCCTCGACGGCGTCATCGCGCGCCGCTTCAATCAACGCTCTCGCCTCGGCGCGATTCTCGATCCCGCCGCGGACAAGACGATGTTGATCTGCGGCTATCTCTTCTACACGTTGCGCAATGGATTGCCGGTGTCCGGAATCCCGGGCTGGCTGACGTTCACCGTCTTCATCCGCGATTTCTTCATCATCACCGTCGTCTACCTCCTCTACACGCGCGTGCAATTGACGCGCTTTCCCCCGTCTTGGGCGGGCAAGACCTCCACCGTCATCCAGGCCGTCACCCTCGGCATCACCATCGCCGCGAATGCGTTCGGTCCGAGCGTTCTCCCGTTCCTCGAAATCCTCTTCCGCATCGCGCTTGTGGCCACGCTCTTCTCCGCCTGGGACTACCTGCGGAAAGGGAAGGCGATGCTGCCGGCGCATCCTTGACCCCATCCGCGCCGCCCCCTAGAATGCGCGGCTCGCGCGGCGAAATAGATACCGGGCGCGAGCAGTTAGCGGGAGTCCCGAGCCTCCATAGCTCAATTGGTAGAGCAGCAGACTCTTAATCTGTTGGTTCTAGGTTCGAGTCCTAGTGGGGGCACCAAATCAAGTACGATGACGAGGACCGGGCGGGCTGCTCGGTCCTTTTTGCATTCGGGCGAAAGTGGCGGAACTGGCAGACGCGCTGGACTTAGGATCCAGTGGCCCAAAGCCGTGCGGGTTCGAGTCCCGCCTTTCGCACCAATCCAGCCGAAAATCCATCCGAAGGTAGTCAGCGAATGCTTCTGAGTTATGAGGATGTCTCCCCGGTCAAGAAGATTGTCGAAGTAGAAATCCCGGCCGATCTGATCTCCGCGGAGGCGCAGCGCGTCACGGCGGATTTCAGCCGTCAGGCTAACGTTCCGGGATTCCGTCCGGGCAAAGTGCCGGCGGGCATCGTGCGGACGCGCTTCGCGAAAGAGATTCAGGAACAGGTGATGGAGCGGCTGCTGCCGCAAACCTTTCAGGATGCTATCGCCGACAAAGGCGTCGAGATCGTCGGCGAGCCGCATCTGCAGCACATGGACGCGTTCGTCGTCGGCGCGCCGGTCAAATACAAAGCGGAATTCGAAGTGAAGCCGCACTTCGATCTCGGCGAGTACCGCGGGCTGTCGATCGACGATCCGAAGATCGAGGTGGCCGAGACGGACATCGGAAGCATGGTCGAACGTCTGCGCGATCAGGCCAGCGCGTACCGCCCTGTGGATGACCGCGGTCTCGAAGAGGGCGATTTCGCCATGATCGAGATGACGACATCGGGCGATGGCGTCGAACCTGAAACCCGCGGCGGCCACTTCCGCCTCGGCGAAGAGACTCCGATGCCTGAGCTGCACGAAGCGCTTCGCGGTAAGAAAACGGGCGAGTCGGCGTCGTTCGAGAAGACCTACGCCGAGGATGCGCAGAACGAGCAATTCCGCGGCCGCACCATCAAGCACGACGTCACGTTGAAAGAAATCCGCGTCCAGGAAAAGCCCGAGGTCACCGACGAATTCGCGCAGAGCACCGGCGGATGGGAAACGATCGATCAGATGCGCGAGGCGATCGCCGCCGACATCCGCAAGCATCGTGAGCTCGAGGCGAAGCGGCTCAAACAAAACCAGATCGGCGAGATCCTTCTCGCGGCGCACGAGTTCGAAGTGCCGGAGACGCTG
The DNA here is from genome assembly GCA_035995985.1 of Thermoanaerobaculia bacterium. GTDB lineage: Bacteria > Acidobacteriota > Thermoanaerobaculia > Gp7-AA8 > Gp7-AA8 > JADGNZ01. The sequence continues at coordinate 4,263 of DASYJY010000093.1, forward strand.
GTCGAAGAAGAAGTCGGGAAGTCGCTGCAGAACTACGCGCGCTTTCTGGCCTCGCAGGGCGTCGACATCGACAAGGCCGAGATCGACTGGCGCAAGATGCAGGAGGAGTTCCGCCCCGAGGCGGTCAAACGTGTGAAACGCGCTCTGATCCTCGAGCAGATCGCAAAGAAAGAGAACCTCATCGTCAGCGATGTCGAAGTCGACGCAGAGATCCGCCGCGCCGCGAAGGAAGCGGACCGCGACTTCGCCGAGGTCAAGCACCGGCTGCGGCACGACGGCGGATACGAAGAGTTGCGGATGTCGCTCAGCCAGGAGAAGGCGCTCGATCTGGTGCTGCACGAGGCCACGATCCGCAGCGCGTAACCGATGTTTCCGCTCGACGCGCGCCTTCTGTTCGCCGCGCGAATTGTGCGGCTGTTCGCGTACGGCTTCGTCGCCGTCGTCCTCGTGCTGTATCTGTCGGCGATCGGACTCGATGATCACCGCATCGGTCTGCTGCTGTCGCTGACGCTCGCCGGCGACGTCATCGTCTCGCTCTACCTGACCACGCGCGCGGATGCGCTCGGCCGCAAACGGACGCTGCTCGTTGGCGCACTGTTAATGATCGGCGCGGCGGTCGTCTTCGCGATCACGCGCGACTTCACGCTGCTCGTCCTCGCGGCGACGATCGGCGTGATCAGCCCGAGCGGCAACGAGGTCGGACCCTTTCTCGCCGTCGAGCAGGTCGCGCTGACGCAGGCGGCGCATGGGCGCGACCGCACATCGCTCTTCGCCTGGTACAACCTGGCGGGATCGTTCGCGACGGCAGCCGGTTCGCTCGCCGGCGGATTTCTGGCCGGTCAGATGATGGCGCGCGGCTTCGGCGCGGTAGCCAGCTATCGCAGCGCGATCATCGCCTACGCGGTCCTGGGCGGAATCCTGGCGATGGTGTTTGCGAGCGTGTCGCCGGCGATCGAAGGCGAGCGCGTGGCGAAAACCACCCGCGGTCTGTTTCGCGTGTCGCAATCGCGCTCGGTGGTCACGCGGCTGTCGGCGCTCTTTGCGATGGATGCATTCGCAGGCGGCATGGTCGTGCAGAGCATCGTCGCGTACTGGTTCTACCGGCACTTCGGTCTCAGCCCTGCGGCGCTGGGAGCGCTTTTCTTCGGCGCGAATCTCGCCGCCGGTATTTCCGCACTCTCGGCGGCACGCTTCGCGCGGCGTTTCGGCCTGCTGAACACGATGGTGTTCACGCATCTGCCGTCGAACATCCTGCTCATCCTCATCCCGCTGATGCCGAACCTGACCTCGGCGGTTGCCGTCCTGCTGCTGCGCTTCTCCATTTCGCAGATGGACGTGCCGACGCGTCAGGCCTTCGTCATCGCCGCCGTGGATCCCTCGGAGCGCACTGCCGCGGCCGGAATCACCGGCGTCGCGCGTACGACCGGTGCGGCGCTGGCGCCGGTGATCGCGATGCCGCTGATCGCCAGCCTCACGCACAGCTGGGTTCCGTTCATCGCAGCAGGCGGATTGAAGATCGTCTACGACATCGCGCTGCTCCGCAGTTGCCGCGGCGTCAAGCTCGAAGGCTGACTTCGGCCACGGCGCGGACGAACAGCAGCGGATCGATCGGCTTGCGAACCGAGGCGCTGAATCCGGCTTCCCGCTCCGCCTGGTCGGTGAGCTCGATGACCGGAATCGTGTTCCGGCGCTGGTCCGCCGCCAGCGTGCGCAGCAGCGATGCGCCGTCGTCTGATGTGAGGTCGCTGACGATCACGTCGGGCGTGATGACGCCGAGGGTGCTGAGCGCGTTCGCGACGGACTCCGCCGCGACGACGGTTCCGCCGGCGCGGCGCAACATCGCTGCTACGAGCTCACGCGTGTCGCTGTCGTGATCGATCACGAGCACCGCGATTCCGCTGATGTCGGTGACTTCGTTGGTGATGGCCGGTTCGGCTTTTGTCGTCCGCTGCATCGCCAGCGGAAGCGTCACGATGAATGTCGCTCCGTGTCCTTCGCCCGCGCTGGTCGCCGTCACGGAGCCGCCGTGCAGTTCCGCGAGGTACTTCACGATGGCAAGTCCGAGTCCGAGCCCGCCGTGCTCGCGCGTGATCGCGCCGTCTGCCTGGCGGAAGGGATCGAAAACGTGCGGCAGGAAGTTGGCGGCGATGCCGCGGCCTTCATCGCGCACGATGATCCGCGCCGTGTCGTCGCGCCGTTCGAGCGCCACGAGAACGCTGCCGCCCGCGTCGGAAAACTTGATCGCGTTCGACAGCAGGTTCCAGATGATCTGCTGCATGCGCGTCGGATCGCCCGTAACGATCGCGCGGTCGGTCATCGGCGCAATGTCGAGGCGAACGCCTTTCGTGTCCGCCGCCAGCCGCAGCGTTTCAAGCGCGCTTTCGATCACTCCGGTCAGTTCCACCGGCTCGTTGCGGAGCGCGAGCTTGCCGGTCACGACTTTGGAGAGATCGAGCAGGTCGTCGATGAGCGCCGCCTGCGTGCGGGCCGCGCGTTCGATCGTCCCGCAGGCGGTCCGCATCGTGTCTGCGTCGAGTCCGCCGAGGGTGAGCATGCGCGACCAGCCGAGGATGGCCGTGAGCGGCGTGCGCAGTTCGTGGGAGAGCGTCGCCAGGAATTGATCCTTGATGCGGTTCGCCTCCTGCGCAAGCCGGTAGAGGCGCGCGTTTTCGATCGCGATCGATGCACGGCGCGCGAACTCCGAGGCCAGTGCGACGTCGCACGATTCGTATGCAGCGGCGCGGACGAATGTGATCGCGCCGAACGAACGATCGCCGGTCTGAAGCGGCAGGGTCAGAGTGAAATTGTTCGTTCCGGCCGGACGAGCCCCGCTCGCCCGCCGCGTTTCCTCACGATTGTTCTCTTCGCCGGCGATATCGACCGCGCACCATTCGCCGAGACGCGGCACGGCCAGCTCCGCCACCTCGCGCAGCCGCTGGTCGTATTCGAGCGAATGATTCAGCGCCGTTGTCGCGTGCAGCAGGAACTCGTTGTCCTCGCCGGCACGCCGCGCCTCGGCTTCGAGCCGCTTGCGATCGGTGATGTCGCGCGTGAAGCAGCGCGTGTGAATGAAGCAACCATCCTCGAACAGCACGTTCGAGCTGATCGCCACGTGACGGATCGATCCGTCCTTTGCCCGCAGCGGCGCTTCATAATCGTGAATGGCTTCATTGCGCGAGAGGCGGGCGAGGATGTCCTCGATGGCCGCGCCGTCTGCATGGAACTCGGTGATCTTGTGGCCGACGTACTCGTCCGCCGTGTATCCGAGGAGCTCCAGCTCAGCATTGTTCGCCCACAGAATCGTTCCGTCCGGCCCCACCCAGTGCAGGCCGATCGTGGCGTTATCGACGAAGTCCTTCAGCTCGCGCTCGACTTTGCGCCGTCCCGCCAGAGACTCGCGAAGAGAGTTCTCCAGCTGCTTCCGCTGTTCGATCTCCGAGGTGAGCGCGCGCGCCTGCTGCTGCAGAACCGCGATCTGGCGTGCCAGTGCACCGGCGTCCGACGCGCTCGACGAAAACGTTTCCGCGGGGAAGACATGCGAATGCGTGCGGCAGACTTCCTCGAACTGCTCGCCGTGGCTTTCCGAGTAGAAGTTGCCCATCGGATACGCGCACAGCAGGTTGAACGTGTAGTACTCGGCCAGATCGTTCCACAGCTCCTCGAGGCGGATGGCGGCGTCGGGATTGCCGTCGCGCCACAACAGATCGACCATTTCGCCATACGCGCGGCACTGCTGCCGGCCGCGGGCAGTCCGTCCGATGACGCCGCCGACGCTGTTGCGAAACTGCTGAGCATCGGGCATCGATTCGGACATGAAGGTCGCCAGCGTCACGCGCGCATCGAGCATCACCAGGTCGCCGCTGGCTTCCGCCTCGGCGAGGCCCAGCCCGCGTTCGGCGAGCGCGCTTGCGAACGCGCTGCGATGTTCCGCCGTGGCGATGACAACCACCGGCTCGCCGGCGACGAGCCCATTACCAATGAAGTCGGCAACTGTATCGCGCAGAAAGTCGTCGCTCTCATAGAACTGGACCGCGTGATTGTGTCCAGCCATCGCCGGCTCACGAGCGGCGGTCAAAGTAGAAACGGTCATGTTGTCTCCGGAATCCTGCTCACGTCGTAAGCAAGATTGATTCCGAGGCAGCTCACGCGGCGCGACAGCAAACGCTGCCGTCGGCAAACGCGCAGATTGCGGAGTTTCCGTGGCCGTTCGAGTCAACACGAACGGTGTCGCCGCGACGGAACGCTGGCGTCCCCGCCGGCTGGCCTGGCGGAGCCTGCCCTGAGCGCAGCCGAAGGGTCTCGCTGCCAGCGCGGCAAACCCTCAAATGTCGCTGATAACAAGACACCCGCGCAAGCATCCCATGCGGCGGCGAGGACGCGCGCCGCGCCAGCCGGCGGGGACGCCAGCGTTCCGGCCGCAAGCACCGACGACTCCTAAGTTCACGCCATTCCGAGCGCGTTTAACGCCGGGAAATCCGCGTCTCTGCGACGACTCGGACGCCTCCCCGTCATCCCTCGTGCCGGCTGATCAGCGTCACGCGGCTCTGTTCGACCAGAACCTGCACGTCCGCGCCGATCGCAAACCCATGTTCCTCGAGCCAGCGTCCCGACATGCGCAGGTATGGCACAACCGCCTCGGGCATCGTCTGCCGAGAGATGCGGCGCGACGACAGCGTCAGCCTGTGCGGAGCCCTCGCGGGCCGCGGCTCATTGCGCCGCGCCGCCACACGCTCGATCGCCTTCCGGGCACGGCGGCGCCGCGCACGGCTGAGGACCGAAAGATAGCGGACGGCGTTGGACAGATGTGAGGACATTACGCATCACCTCCATGTCGATTAATCAGCGCTCCGGCCTGCGCCGTCTTTCAGGATTGGACGGCCGAGGCGATGCCAACCAACGCTGTCGCCCGGCCACGCCATCGCCTCGCCGAGGCCGGGAATGACGCACGCGAGCCGCTCGTGATGCAGATCCGTCAGCTCCTCGAACATCCGCATCAGCATCGCCTCGACCGGCTCCCTCCCATCCTCGGCCAGCACCTCCAGCGCCCCGATCTGATACCGCGGCAGCCGCACCGTGAGCTTCCGCGTCCGCAACCCGGCCGGCAGGATCGACGCCGCCTCGCGCCCCAGCGCCTCTTCGATGGTCACGAGCGACCACCGCTGCAGCGCAACCTCCGCCAGTTCCCGGCACTCGATCCGCGTCCCGCTACACGTTCCGACGACCTCGATCTCCCCGTTCGCGACGGCCGCGTCCATCTCCCCCCGCGACCACCCGAGCATCCCCGCCGCCTCACCGATCGTGACGCGCGCCTCGTGATGTAGGAAGATGGCCCGGATGCGTTGCATGAGGGTTGGGTCGAGCATGATCAATCGTCCTTTCGAAACCAGCAGAACGATATATCACGATTTCGTGATTGTCAATGACCGAACTGCATGAAAGCGGCGGAACGAACTGCTGGCGAGGTATTCGGTGCACGGGTCCGCGAAATGCGTCAGAAGCGCGGCATGACGCAGGTTGATCTCGGCGAACGTCTCGGATTCCCGCAGAACCGCGTCAGTGAGATCGAGAACGGATCGCGGTCTCCAACGCTCGTGACCATTCTTCGGCTGGCCGTCGCACTCGATTGCAAACCGAGCGCACTTCTCACAAGCTTTGACGGCGAGAACATCGTCAAGCTCTTGCCAAAGTAACCCTAATGACGACCGCGTGAGTTTCAAGCCCTTTACGCGGTTACCTACGGCACTGGAACCAAAGAGACTTTCAACGAGGAGCCAGCAACCCGGAACTTTGTCAGCCGCTAAACGATAACGTACCGGTTGTGTCGAGCATCCGTCGGACTTCCTGAAGCGATACGACGGGGATGTTAACGCGGTGAAGGTATGGGCCGGGGATCTGCTCGCTCGTGACAATCGCCGTATCGACGCGCCAGCGCTCGGAAGTGTCGATCTTCAACCACGCGAGTACATCCGTCACGTTCGCACGCATCCATGCAACGCGGCCGCGCTGCTTGGCAACGATCGACTTGTCTCCTTCCACAAGGTCTCGCACTTCCGACCACTGCGCGTAAGGATCATGCGCGCCTTCGATGTTTTTGCATTCCAGCGCGATCAGCCGCTTGCCGCGGTGGTCGACCACGAGAACGTCGAGGTCGCCAGGCGGGCGGTGTGTGCGGCCATGAACGTTCAGTTTCTTCACCTGCTCCCGAACGTCGAGACCTTCGTGCTCGCGAATGACTCGCGCGACGTACCGATTGAAGATATCGCCGCGCGCCTTCGTGAGGCCGCCCATCGCGCTCTTCAATGCCGGTGTGTTCGCCTTATAGCGGTCGGAGATGAGCTGCATAACCAGATAGCGCCACGCGTTGGCAATATGACGCGCACCAAAGACGACATCCACCCCGCCGTCGCGTAGACGCAGCACGAGCGGGCGATAACGGTGGCTGTAGCCGCGGTCGGAGCGCCACGGATAGATCTCCTCGCGCCGAAAGCCGTTCGGCGGCTGCAGGAACTTGTCGCGGGGTGCGAGCGCGAATCGATCGATCAAGCCCTCTGCTGTCGCTAGATCGAATCCGTGTTCAAGGAGTTTCATTAGCAACTCGTCGCGGCGGCCCTTGAACATCCACTGCTTCGATGCGCCATGAGCGATTTCTGCGAGCGCCAAGAAAAAACGCCGGAGCCGACCGACACCGACTCCAAACTCTGCGGTAACTCCCTGGTCGAGCGCGGCGAAGATAAACTCCGATGACAGCTCATCTGTCGTCCTGCCTTGGCGCATGCCTGCAACCCGCGTGATTTCGTCAAGTCCGAACGCTCCGAGGTAGTCGGAGTACGAAGGATACGGAGTTTTTCGGCGGCCGATGCGTCCCGATGGGAGCCATGAGAGAGAGACCTCCGTCAGTTCGTAGCGAACGGCATCTGACATTCCGCCGAATTCGCTCATCTCCGCAGCGAGAGCCATGAGTTCGTCGAAGCGGCTCACTGAGAGGCGTGCGGGTCCCTGTGGCGGGCGCGCGGCGACGTACTCGATCGTGAACCGCAAGGCCGTGGTGATTCGATACCGGGATGCGAGTTCTCCCCGGAGTTCGTCCGCAAAGGCTTCATCGCCTTCGAAATGGAAGCGTCGGTTTGCCAGCGACAGGCGATGAACGACGACTTCTCGAAGGAGCGATTCGCTCTGGCGCACTAAGGCTTCGACAAGGTTCGTCGCGGATAGCTCAGCGACGGCGCCTTCGAACCTCTCGAAGAGATACTCCACGCATT
>DASYJY010000094.1:0-16377 GCA_035995985.1 Thermoanaerobaculia bacterium
GTTCAAAGATTACAACGGCGGGCTCATTGCCCGCCGTCGGATTGCTGCCTGATTGGTGCACCCAGGAGGACTCGAACCTCCAACCTTCTGATCCGTAGTCAGATGCTCTATCCAATTAAGCTATGGGTGCGAGCAAGCGACGTTAACCGCCCCTGCCGGAAGCGCATTCCGATCCGGCGCGGGCGCGCATTCTAAGTCCACGCGAGCGGGGAGGCAAGCCGTAGAAACTGCTTTACGCGGCCCGCTCTACTTGCGGTAGACTTTCGTCCCTCAGCACCGTTTTCGCGCTTCCACGGTTGGCCACTGCCTACCCACCCTTCCCCAGCCAACCGTGGAGGCGCGATGTTTCGGGGCCATGGCGCTCGACAAAAACTCCTTCTACGCGCGAACGATGCACACCCCGGACTCGCCGGAGCGGGCCGCGCTGCGCGGCGCGTTGCGAGACGTTTCGAAAGCGCTCCTCCCGCTGCACCGCGCGCTGATCGACGCGGCGAAAGACGATTACGCGTTCGGGATCGCGCCGGTGACGCCGCCGCAACTGCTGCAGCTCCTGAAGGACGATCCATTTTTTGCCTGGCTGAAGCCGCTGACGGCGCTCATCGTCGACATCGATGAGATGACGCGCACCGACTTCGAGCCGTCCGACGTCGCCGTGATCACGGCTCGCGTCGATCGCCTCTTCGGTGCGAACGCGGAGGAAGCGTTTGCAGCGCACTACATCCCGATGCTGCAGCGCAGCGTGGACATCGCCGCCGGTCATGCCGCCCTTCGCAAGGCGGCCGCGCATCTGCGCGACGGAACAATCGGCACTGCCGGAACTCCGCAGTAGCTGCTAAAGTAACGTTTCAGTCACTCCCAAACCATGGACTTCTTTCCGTTTGACGACGAGTACGTCCGCCGTCTGCGGGATGGCGATCGCTCGACCGAGGAACACTTCGTCGCGTACTTCACGCCCATTCTGCGGATCAAGCTCCGCGGCCGGTTGCCTTCTCCTGAGGCGGCCGAGGACGCCCGTCAGGAAACGTACCTCCGGGTTCTGAAGAAGCTGCGGGCCGGCGGCGAAATTCGTAATGGCCACAGCTTCGGCGCCTTCGTCCTCACGGTCTGCAACAACGTCGTCCTCGAAGGGTACCGGCAGGGCAAACGCATCCAGCCGATGGAAGACGAGCACGTCGAGAATCTCACCACGTCAGAGGATCACGAGGACGAGCTCATCAAGGTGCAGCAACGGGAGGGCGTCCGCCGCGTGGTCAGCACCATGGAGAGGCGCGACAGGGACATTCTCACGGCGATCTTTTTCAACGAGCGACCCAAGGCAGCCGTGTGCGAAGAGTTCGGCGTCGATCAGGGATATCTGCGGGTTCTCCTGCATCGCGCAAAGGAGAAGTTCCGCAAAGCCTGGGCGAAGGAACAAAGACGCGGGCCCCGCGATCCCGGTGAAACGGATCCGCCCCGGCCGTCACTACTCAGTTGAGAGACGGTAAAGAGACAGACACATGACCCACGACGAAGCAAAGAAATCGATGGCAGCCGAGGCCTACATCCTCGACGATCTCGAAACGGCGGAGCGGAACGCATTCGAGGAACATTTCTTCGATTGCACCGACTGCGCGGCCGACGTCCTCGATGCGGCAACGATCGCAGACGGCGTGCGCACGGGGACCACCAACGTCGTCCCGTTCCCGCAGCGCTACTCGCGATGGGCCGCAGCGGCCGCGGCAGCCGCGGTCGCGATCGGACTGACGTACAACTACGTGCCGCAGGTGGCAACGAACTGGCGGCATCCTTCGGCGCCGATCGGAGTCAGTGCGCAAGTCGCTTCTGATTCTCAGGTGATCGAGCTGAACGCGACGCGAGCAGAACAGATCCCCCACGTCATCACGGGCAGTCAGTCCGTGACCGTCGTCTTCGTCATTCCGGTGACGGAGCCTCGCCCGCCGTACGTCTGCGAATTACGTGATGCCGCGGGCGGTCTCGTAAGTTCGAAGACGGTCGTAGCAAACGAGGAGGCGGCAAACCCCGTCAGCATGTTGATCCCGACGGGCAAGTTTCACAGTGGTCAGTACACATTGGGCATCCGAGGGGACCGAGAGATCCCTGCATACCACTTCGCGGTGGAGGTTCGCTAAGGCAGAGAGAAGAGGAGGCAGTCATGTCATTCGTGTACCACGCCAATGCGTTGGCTTTCGGTGGAGTTCTTCGCAACCCATGCTGCGATGTGCTTCCCAGCACAGGATCCGTCGTGTTGTCGCCCAGCGGAGGCGAAGGCTCCGAGACAATCCGCAACTTCAACTACAAAGGCATCATTACGTTCGATGAAGCCTCGGTGTACGTCGGCGGCAGCAAGCGCGGAAAGTTTCGCAATACGATCTCGACGGTTTCTATCCGCAATCTCAATATCCTGAACATGCTTCATGCCGACCTGCTCGTCGGCCGCGTCACGTCGGAACATCTCGAGAGCGACGACCCGCAGAAGTCGGAGTGCACCGAGCCGGAGTTCACGTTCGAAGGGTCGCTCCTGGAGAACGTCACGATCGCCGGACGCAAAGCCGACGTGCAACTCGATCACAGCGTCTTCTCGCGCTATGCAACATATTCATCATTCGTCACGGGGTTCAGTGATCCTGCCGCCGCGGAAGATGACACCGTCGGCCTGAGAACTTCGAGCGATGCGAAGGACTGCCGCGCCTCCCGCTACGGCAAGCGTTTCTGCTGGCCGCCGGAACGCTCCAGCGACGGCGCGCCCCGGACATGCGACGTGATCCGCGCGTCGCTCGTCAGCAGCATCGATATCCCCGAAACGACAGAGGATTTCAGCGACGAGGACGCACGCCGCAAGAATGATCGCCGCTGTCCCGTTCGCCGCAACGGATATGTGGTCCGCATCGCCGATTTCGGAACGGTCGCGATAGGCGAAGTGATCCTCAAGCAACACCAGCGCACCGTAAACATGCTTCGGTTCAACCTCGGATCCCCTCATGACGGAGACTTGACCTTCGGATCCTCCTCGACCAATGGCACGGATATGTTTCCCTGAACGACGCTGGCTCATTCTCGCCCTAACGCTGCTCATTACGGGCGCGGCTGTGCGCTCGCCCGAACGCGAGGCGCGCAGCCGCGCCGAGACGCTCTGCGACCTTGGGGAGTGGCCCACCGCTGAACCCTTCCTGCGGGATGCGTTGGCCCGTTTCGGCGATGAAGACCTCGACGACGTTTGGGAAATGCGGCTAATGCACGTCACCGCCCTGACAGGTCTCGCCCAATACGAAAAAGCATCGGTCGCGCTGACAGCGCCTCTGCCACCGCGCCTGAGGCACAGTTCGATCGCCGTTCGATGGCTACTGTCGAAGGGAATCCTGGCCTTTCGCTTAAATCGGTCGGAGGCCACAAATCTCCTCACTGAGGCGGAGAAGATGGCGACAAGATATCAACCGCAGGTGCTCGCTGAGGTCTTCGCCGATTGGGCAAATGTCGAAGCCAGATCCAAGGCAACTACAACGGAACACCATGCGCGTGAGGCGATCAGGCTCGCGCGGAAATATCACCAACTGAAGATCGAGGTGAATGCGATTGGCGCGCTGGGAAGGCTGCGGACGTTTCAAGGACGATACGACGAAGCAGTCGATGCAAATCAACGCGCATTGAAGCTCGCTACCGACGCTTCCTGGCAGTCGAAGGTTGAGAAGCTCGCTGGAAATCTCGGATGGACATACATCTTGATCGGCGACTTCGACGCCGCCACCGAGTATCTGCAGAGCGCCCTGACCATTACCGATCACATTGGTGCGCCGTTCGACGGTACAACCTGGCTGGAGAACCTCGGCGACATCGCCGCTTACAATCGCGACGAGGCGGCAGCGCTCAATTACTATCAGCGCGGCCTGGCACTGGCGCGAAAGACCAAACACATCGACCTAGGCGAATTCATTCTCAATTCGGCCACGGCGTCGCTCAGCCTCGGTGACACGGCCGGCGCTCGAAAAGCGAACGAGGAAGCACGCTCTCTTATCGATCCTAAGAATGTCGAACTGTTACTTCAGTCAGAAATGATTGGCGCGCGGATCGACGCTGCGTCAGGCGACATTGACGCAGCGATCAGCAAGATGCGGCGTGTAATCGATGAAGCCAAAAGCGCACAGCGGTGGGAAGCTGAAGCAAGGTTGGGCGAGTTCCTCATTGCCGCAAAAAAACCAGCTGAGGCCGCCGAGCAGTTCAGCCATGCCATTGATACAGCCGCCGAAGTGCGCGCGAGCATTAAGAAAGAAGTGCTGCGGCTTCCGTTTGGCGCGCTCGTCCGGCAGATCAACGAGCAATATGTCGACCTTCTTGTCAGCGAGGGACGTATTGCTGAAGCACTCGATGTAGTCGAGACAAGCCGCGCTCAGACACTTGACGAAGCGCTCGACACCGCCGTCGCGCCACACCGCATTGAGCCGAAGCGGCTGGCGGCGGCCCACCACGCCGTGATCCTGTCGTACTGGTTAACGCCAAAACGGTCTTACGTGTGGACCGTATCAGCAAGTGCGATCAAAGTCGCACCGCTCGGCCCGGCAGGCGCGATCGAAAAATCAATCGAGGCGTACACCCGCGAACTTGTCTCGCTACGTCCCGGCAAGGACAGCAAGTCGCTCGGTGCCGATTTGTACACCAGGCTCGTTCAGCCGGTCGCAAAGCAAATCCCGAATGACGCGCGCATCATCGTCGTCCCGGATGGCCGGCTGCAAACATTCAATGTGGAAACGCTCGTCGATCCTGCAATGAATCGTTACTGGATTGAGAATGCCACGATTGAAACGACTGCATCGATGACGCTGCTCGCCCGTTCGCGCACGGAACCGCGAAACGAGGAGATCCTCATCGTGGGGAATCCACCCTCGCCTTCGGCGGAGTTCCCGCGCCTCCCGAATGCCGGCGACGAGATCGCGCGTGTCAAGAAGCACTTCCCGTCGAACACGATTCTCCAAGGCGATCGCGCCACTCCGCGCGGCTACCGGAATGCGAACGCCGGTCGTTTTGGCCTGATCCATTTTGTCGCCCACGGAATCGCCACGCGCTTGCGGCCACTGGAATCCGCGGTCGTCCTTGGCAATGACGGCGACTCCTACAAACTCTACGCACGCGACATCATCAAACAAAAACTACACGCCAGGCTCGTCACGATCTCCAGTTGCCACGGAGCGGGTACGCGCGCGTACACGGGCGAAGGTTTGGTCGGTCTCGCGTGGGCGTTCCTCCACGCCGGCGCGCACCAGGTCATCGCCGCTCTGTGGGAAGTAGACGACAACGCCACGCCGGTCCTTATGGACGACCTCTACGCCGGCATTCGCGCGGGTCAGGATCCCGCGACTGCGCTTCGCAACGCCAAGCTCAATCTCATCCACAGCAAAGGCGGTCTCCGGCAACCGAGGTATTGGGCGCCGTTCGTTCTCTACTCGGGATCGTAGCCGGCTCTTCCTTCACCGCCGCTATCATCGCAATCGTGACGTCGAAGAAGCACATCGCCGCGTTCATCTTCTTCGCGGCGCTCACCGTCTTCATGACGTGGCCGTTGACGCCGAACGTCAATCGCGCTGTCTCGTTTCCGGGCGATCCGTACATCAACACCTGGGTTCTCGACTGGGACTGGCACGCCACGTTTCATCAGCCGGGGAAGCTGTTTCACGGGAACGTCTTCTATCCCGCAAAGTACGCGCTGGCGTTCAGCGAGAACCTCTACGGCATCGCCATCGTGCTTTTTCCGTTGCGCGCGCTCGGCGCGTCTCCGCTCACCGCCTACAACGCCGCCATGCTCCTCGGGTACACGCTCTGCGGATTCGGCGCGTACCTGCTCGCGTTTGAGATCACCGCGAGTTTCTGGGGAGGCATCGCCGCCGGGATCTTCTACGCCTTCCTGCCGTATCGGTTCACGCAAGCGCCGCATGTGCAGTACGTCTGGGCGGGAACGATTCCGATTCTCCTCTTCGCGCTGATCCGTTACGCGCGAAAACCGGACTGGCTGCACGCGATTTGGTTTGGCGCGGCGCTGCTTTGGAATGGACTGTCGAACGTTCACTTCTTCCTGTTCGGAACGATTGCGATCGTGATGACGGTCGCCATCCTTCGGCCGCCGCTGCGGCGGATTGCAATCACTGGCGGGATCGCCTTCCTCCTCATCGCGCCATTTCTCTACCCGTATCACGCCGCATCGAAGCTGTACGGAATGGAGCGATCGTGGAACGAGACGATGAGTTTTTCCGCGCTACCCGGCGATTGGCTGCTCAACAACTTCGCGTGGCGTCCGTATCCGGCGCGCAACGACGCGGCGACCGATCCGGAGCGCTGGCTTTTTCCCGGCGCGCTCGCGCTCTGTCTCGCCGTCGTCGCGTTCGCCTCGCGCGAGTGGAAGCCGCTCGCTCTCGCTTGGTCCTGGATTCTCCTCGGCTTCATCGGCTCGCTCGGACTGCGAACGCCGTTCTACCGATTCCTTTTCAACTACGTCCCCGGATTTCGCGCCGTACGCGTTCCGGCGCGATGGGCGCTGATCACTCACGTCGGACTGGCGATTCTCATCGCGCTCGCCGTCGCGCTCATCACACGCCGCGCGAAATGGACGGGCACCATCGTCGCGATTGCGTTTCTGATCGAGCTGCGCGATCCCATTCGCTGGTACATGGCGCCGGCGGCCGTGCGTCCCGTCGACCTCTGGGCGAAGAGCGCGAAGCCGCACGCCATGATCGAGCTGCCGATCGATCACAACACCGAGTACGAAGTGATGCTGCACGCCACCGCGCATCATCGGCCGATCGTGAACGGTGTCTCCGGATTCGATCCACCCGAGTATTCGCGCATTGTGCAGTTGGCGGAGCCGTGGTCGGATGGGTTGGTGCCCGAGCTGGCGCGCATTGGCGTGACGCACGTCATCATTCGCGCCGATTGGCTCGGCGCCGGCGGGGCGAAATGGCTCGGCCGCATGGTCGATGCCGGCCAGCTCGGGTTCGTGAAGCGGTTCGACGAGGGCGTCAACGGCGATTGGCTGTTCCGCGTCGGCGTGCGCGGCGACTCGCCGGAGCTTCGGTCCATGCTCAGCGGGCATTCCACATACAACGAGGATACGTTCGGCGCGCTTGTGATCCCCCAAACCACGGCGCTGAAAGGACCGGCGACGTTCTCCGGCATCGCGCTGTCGCCGTTCGGCATTCGCGAGGTCAACCTGCTCTTCAACAACGGGAGATTGCAGCTCCCGGCAACGTTGAAGGCCGATCCGCAGACGAGCCGCTGGTATCGCTGGTACGACGCCACGACGAAACCGGCGTTTGTTCGTGAGTTTCCGTCGCGCCCGAAGAACATCCCGCCGATCACTGACGTGCAGGTGGAGATCATCGACGGCCGCGGCCAGCGGAAGCTGCTCGACGATCGCTGGCTCGACTGGTATTGAGCCTAAACTCCGCGCATGGTTGCAATCGTCACAGGTGCATCGAGCGGATTGGGGTTGTCGATCGCCGAGCTCTTGCGAAGCCGAGGGACGCAAGTGATTGGCGTGTCGCGGCGGGAGAGCGCTGATGTCTCCGGCGACGCGTCGAAACGCGAGACCGCCCTTTGCGCCATCGAAGCGGCAGAACGTCTCGGCACGATTGATCTCCTCGTCAACTGCGCGGGCATCGGCATCTTCGGACCTGCCGGTTCGTACGACGACGATGCGATCGCCGCGATCATCAACTCCAACCTGATCGCGACCATCAACTTCTGCGAATTGCTCTTCCCGCGATTCAAGGAGCACGGCGGGACGATCGTCAACATCCTCTCCACCGCCGCGCTCACCGGCAAGCCCAACGAGACCGTCTACTGCGCGGCGAAGTGGGGCGCGCGCGGCTACACCGAAGCGTTGAAGGCCGAGGCGAAAGGGACGAAGGCGCGAATCATCGCCGTGGCGCCGGGCGGGATGAACACGCCATTCTGGCCGCAGCCGCGTCCCGGCTTCATGGATCCTGCAGATGTCGCGGCGGCGATTGTCGACGCCATCCACCGGCCGCTAGATATTAGCGAGCTCGTCATCACGAGGCGGTAGAATTCCGTCCATGCGCAAATCAGCCTCAATCCTCATCATTCTCTTTTTCGCGTTCCCACTGTTCGCGCAGACGCCCTTTCCCGCACCTTGGCCGAAGCCGATCGTCCCCGAGGCGTACTGGCAAACGTTGATGATCGGAAATGCGACGTACATGGCCGGTGCGCTTCCGTACACCGGATTGGGCGCACAGCGAGACGCAACCGCCGCTGGCCAGAATCCGCCGGTGACCGTCCTCTCCTGCGCGGACAGCCGCGTTCCGCCCGAGCTGATTTTCGGACGCGCCATCGGCGATCTCTTTGTCGTCCGCGTAGCGGGCAACGTTGCCGGACCGTTCGACATCGCCAGCATCGAATACGCCATCGCGCACGATTGGACGCGGCTGATCGTGGTCATGGGCCACGAAGATTGCGGAGCCGTCAAAGCGGCGCTCGATCCGGACGATCCGGCCACGCCGAGTCTCGTCGCGCTCGTGCAACGGATCCGCGAGTCGTTCATTGGCTGGCCCTCGTGGACCGGCCCCGATCGCACCGAGCGAGCCATCAAAGCGAATGCCCGCAGCTCGGCCGCGTATCTGCTCGCGCACAGCGCCGTGATCCGCAAAGCAGTGCTCGATCATCATGTCGGACTGATCGTTGCCTACTACAACCTGAAGAGCGGCAAGGTGGAGGAAGTGCCTTAATACGCTGTTTTTATCTGCTCCATCTGCGTAATCTGCGGGATGACTTCTATCCGCAGATGAACGCAGATGTGCACAGATAGCAACGCTACCGCGCCTTCCAGACCTCCGCCACCTTCGCGCCCATCTCGCTCGGCGCTTCGACGACGTGAATGCCGGCGGCTTGCAGCGCGGCCATCTTCTCGGACGCCGTTCCTTTGCCGCCGCTGATGATGGCGCCGGCGTGGCCCATGCGGCGTCCGGGCGGTGCGGTCTGGCCGGCGATGAAGGCGACCACCGGCTTCGTGACCGACTCCTTCACGAACGCCGCCGCTTCCTCCTCAGCTGATCCGCCGATCTCGCCGATCATAATGATTGCCTCGGTTGCGGGATCGCTTTCGAATGCCGCCAGGCAGTCGATGAAATTCGTCCCTGGCAGCGGATCGCCGCCGATGCCGACTGCCGTCGACTGTCCGAGAGAGCGGGTCTGACCAACGGCCTCGTACGTCAGCGTTCCCGAGCGCGACACGATTCCGATTGGGCCGGGACGGTGGATGTGGCCGGGCATGATCCCGATCTTCGCTTCGCCCGGCGTGATGATGCCCGGACAGTTCGGACCGATCAGGCGCGACGGCATCGCGCCCGACATGATCGCTCTCGCGTTCGACTTCCTAAGAAAATCGTGGGCGCGCATCATGTCGTTCACCGGAATGCCCTCGGTGATGCAGATGATCAGCTCGATGCCGGCGTCGGCCGATTCCATGATCGCGTCGGCCGCGAACGGCGGCGGCACGAAGATCAGCGAACAGTTCGCGCCCTCTTTTTCGCGCGCCTCGCGAACGCTGTTGAAGACCGCGAAGCCCTCGTGCGTCGTCCCGCCCTTGCCCGGCGTCACGCCGCCCACGACCTGTGTTCCGTAGTCGCGGCATTGAATGGCGTGGAACGTTCCCTCGCGTCCGGTGATGCCTTGCACGATAACTCGTGTGTTCTTGTCTGCCCAGATCGCCATTACGCCTGCCCCTTCGCCGCTGCGACCACTTTCTGCGCCGCGTCCCACATGCCGTCGGCGGTGATCAGCGGGAGCCCTGAGTTGCTGAGGATCTCCTTGCCGAGGTCGACGTTCGTTCCTTCGAGCCGGACGACGACAGGCACCGGCAGCCCGATGTCGCGCGACGCGCTCACGACGCCTTCAGCGATGCGATCGCAGCGCATGATGCCGCCGAAGATGTTGATGAGAATCGCCTTCACATTCTTGTCGGACAGGATGATGCGGAAGGCGTTCTTGACCTGCTCCGCGCTTGCGCCGCCGCCGACGTCGAGGAAATTCGCAGGCTGCCCGCCGGCGAGCTTGATGATGTCCATCGTGGCCATCGCCAGCCCGGCGCCGTTGACCATGCAGCCGACGTTGCCATCGAGCGTGATGTAGTTCAGGCCGAACTTCGACGCCTCCACCTCGAGCGGATCCTCTTCGTTGAGATCGCGCATCTCCGCCAAGTCCTTGTGGCGAAACATGGCGTTGTCGTCGAAACTCATTTTGCAGTCGAGCGCGAAAACGTTGCCTTCCGTGGTGACCATCAGCGGATTGATCTCGACGAGGGCGGCGTCCGTATCGACGTAGCAGCGCATCAACTTCTGCACGAAGTCGACGCACTTTTTGTACGCGTCGCCGGTCAGTCCGAGCGCATTCGCGACCGACCGCGCCTGGAACGGCAACGCGCCGAGGACGCCGTCGATCGGCTCACGATGGATCGCGGACGGATCGCGCTCGGCGACCTCCTCGATTTCCATCCCGCCCTGCTTCGACGCCATCACCACCGGCATACCGATACGGCGGTCGAGCGTGATGCCGAGGTAGAGTTCCTTGTCGATGTTGAGCGCTTCCTCAATCAGGACTTTGCGCACCTCGCGCCCCTCGGGGCCCGTTTGGTGCGTGATCAGCGTCATGCCGATCATCTTCTTCGTCAGGTCCGCGGCTTCGTCAGCGTCCTTGGCGAGTTTCACGCCGCCGCCTTTGCCGCGGCCGCCGGCGTGAATCTGCGCCTTGACGACGACGCGGCCGCCCAACTCCTTGGCCGCGGCGCGCGCCTCGTCCGCGTTTTCCGCGACGATGCCGCGCGGCGTCGGAACGCCGTAGCGGCGCAGGATTTCTTTGGCCTGATACTCGTGGACTTTCATAGGGCGCGGAGTTTTATCACATCGAATGCCACGCGCGCGGGAGCGCCCGAAAGTTGCATTACACTGCGCCGCCCGGAGGTTCGCGATGCCGATCGATGATGCTCGTTTCAGGCTGGCCATGTCGCATTTCGCCAGCGGTGTCACGATCGTGACGACGTCGCACGACGGGAAACTCTTCGGAATGACCGTCGCCTCGTTCGCATCCCTCTCCCTGCATCCGCCGCTCGTCCTGGTTTGCATCGAACACTCGGTGAAGACGCATGAGGCGATCATCGCCGCGCAGAAATTCGGAGTGAGCATCCTCAGCAACGCGCAGACGGAGATCTCCTCGAAGTTTGCATCGCGCAACGACGACCGATTCGCGGGCGTGGAGACATTCACCGGCGCGCTCGACGTCCCGCTCATCACCGGCGCGCTCACCGCGATCGAGTGCCGGCTGCACGAGCAACTGCCGGGCGGCGATCACACCATCTTCGTCGGCGAGGTCGTCGACGTCTTTACCCGCGAAGGCGAGCCGTTGCTCTACTTCCGCAGCGGCTACCGCGAGATTCGAGACTGATGCAGCCGATGCGCGACACGCTGCGCACCGCCTTCCGGCGCGCGCTGCGGCTTCCCAATCGCCGGCGGGAGATTCGGCGCGGCACTCTGGATCACATCCGCGGCTTCCATTCCGACATCCTCGGCAACGACCGCGACATCACCATCTATCTGCCGCCCGGCTACAACGATCGCGACGACGTCCGCTATCCCGTGCTCTACATGCACGACGGCCAGAATCTCTTCGAAGCCGAACGCGCGTTCATACCCGGTCAGCACTGGCGTCTCGGCGAAGCGGCGGATGAAGCGATCGGATCGCGAAGTGCGCGGCCAATGATCATCGTCGGCATCGACAACACCGGCGCCTCGCGCATCGACGAGTACACGCCGACGAATGACCCGGCGCGTCACGGCGGCGGCAAGGCGACGGACTACGGGCGGATGATCCTCGAGGAGCTGAAGCCGGTCATCGACGCGAAGTTCCGCACGCTGCCTGATGCCTCCAACACCGCCCTCGGCGGCTCCTCGCTCGGCGGTCTGGCCACGTTGCACCTCGGGCTCACGCGTCCCGACGTTTTCGGCCATCTCGCGGTGATGTCGCCCTCGGTCTGGTGGCACAACCGCGCCATTCTTTCCGACGTCGAAGGCTTCTCATCGCCGCAGCGTCCGCGCATCTGGCTCGACATGGGCGGACGCGAGGGCGTGGAAGGACTCAACGACGCGCGCGCACTTCGCGACCTGCTGCGCAACAAAGGGTGGCGCGATGACGCGGACTTTAATTACTTCGAAGATCGCCGTGCCGATCACAGCGAACGCGCCTGGGCCAAACGCGCCCCGGCCGTGCTGGAGTTTTTGTTCCCGCCGCCGGAGTTGTCCGCGCTGAATGGCAATTGACGCGCTCGGCCGTCCGCTTCGCGACCTGCGGATATCGGTTACAGACCGCTGTAACTTCCGCTGCACCTACTGCATGCCGAAGGAGGTGTTCGGCCGCGACTTCGCGTTCCTCGACCGCGCCGAGCTTCTGACGTTCGAGGAGATCGCCCGCCTCGCACAACTCTTTGCCAATGAAGGGATTCAGAAGATTCGCCTCACCGGCGGCGAGCCGTTGCTGCGCCGCGATCTGGAACGCCTCGTGGCCATGCTCACGTCCACTCGTGGTGTGCAGGATATTGCACTCACGACGAACGGCTCGATCCTGACGCGCGACAAAGCCATCGCACTTCGCGAGGCTGGACTCAATCGCATCACGGTCAGCCTCGACTCGCTCGATGACGCTGTCTTCCGCCGCATGAACGACGTCGATTTCCCTGTCGCCCGCGTGCTCGACGCAATCGACGCGGCCTCGGACGCCGGACTCGGTCCGATCAAAATCGACGTCGTCGTCAAACGCGGCGAGAACGACGACAGCATCGTGGAGATCGCGCAACGCTTCCGCGGAACGGGTCACATCCTCCGCTTCATCGAGTACATGGATGTCGGCAACACGAACGGCTGGCGGATGACGGATGTGGTTTCCGCGCGCGAGATCGCCGAACGCATCAACGAACACTGGCCGATCGAGCCGCTGCATCCGAACTACTTCGGCGAAGTCGCCGAACGGTGGCGCTACCTCGACGGCGCCGGCGAGATCGGCATCATCTCCTCGGTCACCCAGCCCTTCTGCGGCAGTTGCACGCGCGCCCGCCTCTCCGCCGACGGCAAGCTCTATCTCTGCCTCTTCGCTGGCACTGGCCACGACCTGCGCGCCCTCCTTCGCGGCGGCGCGGACGACGAAGAGATCACCGCCGCCATCCGCGGTCACTGGCGCACCCGCGACGACCGCTACTCCGAAATCCGCTCCGAGGCCACGCCGGGGACGAAGGTGGAGATGTCGCACATTGGGGGATGATCAACGCGCGTACTACGCCGACAGAAGGACCAAGCATCAGTCCCCGCCCCCTTTGTACTTTTCCTTCGCGGAGCTCGGCACGGTCGACAACCGCACGGCGTTCTTCGTCGGCATGGACGGTTTTGGGCCGGCTTGCTGCACCCTTCCGGGGTACGTTTTCGTGCGCGTCGAAACGCCTTCTTTGATTTCCTGAATCTGGCTCTTGTGCGGCATGGAATCCTCCACGCGCGGAAATTGCGAGTGGCGCGCCATTCCGGCGACGAAGAGGTTCTTGCCGCCTTGCGATGGATGCCGCACCTTTTGATGCGGAACGCCGAGGCGCGTCAGAGTGAAGGAGGCTTGATTGCCGATTGCGGCGACGCGTTCGATCGCGAAGAGGCGAATGAGCCGCATGACGAACGCCGCGCCGATCTCCAACTCCGCAGGCGTCGGCATCCGGTTCGTGAGCGGATTGCCGGCATCGAACGGATGGAAGGGAAACGCGTTCCAGAGCAGCGGCAGCGGCTCAATGTCGCGAATCGTTCCCCACACCATCGTCGCACTGGCCTCGGTCGACACGTGCGTGGAGAGATCGGCCTTGCGGTATCCGCGTTCGCTGCCGAGGACGTGCGAGCCGTTCGCGAGATCGACGCCGCACAGCATCACCGTCTCGCTGACGAATGGGATGCCGGTCAAGCGTCCGCCGCGATACGACACCGCCTCGCCGACGAGCAGCAGCCGCGGCCCGATCGCGTCGAGCTCTTCGAGGTAGAGCCGCAGGTTGCGCCGGCGGATGGCGTTGCCGCGCGTGTCGCCGATGCGCGCGAATTGGTTGCACGCGCGCGCCGACAGCTCCACGCACGAGAGGTCATCGATGAAGCGATCGAAGCGCCGCGGCACGGCGCGGATCATAACGGCCTACAATCCGCGCCGCATGCCGCTGGTAACCCTGACCACATTTCGCAACGCTCACGACGCGCAACTCGCCAAGGCCGTACTCGCTGATGAAGACGTCGCTGCATTCCTTGGCGACGAGAACATCACCGCGATCGCGCCTTACACCTCGCCGATGGGCGTCAAGCTTCAGGTCGCGGCCGAGGATGCCGATCGCGCCGAGTCGATCCTCAATCGCATCGCGGGTCTCGACGTCGCAGAGCAAACGACAGCCAGCGCCGAACACGCCATCCGTCACCCCGAGCAGTGTCCGAAATGCGGCTCCGCGGACATCCGCAAAACGAGGCGTCTGACCGGCTTTCTCATCTGCGCCGCGTTGCTGATCGCGGTCGGCGTGGCCGTCGAGCAGCTGATCATGGCGTTCTACCTGATCATGGCCGTCTGCATTTTCTTTCTCGTCGCGTCGCCATACCGCTGCGCCGAGTGCGGCCATCGCTGGTGACCGATGGTCCACGCGCTGATTCTGACGAGGTCAACGCGAGTTTTGCGCTGCGGCGTTCGCTGGCGTCTTTCTTCCGATGCTATCGTCGGCCTCTGCCACCGACGGTTCGACATCGGACTACTGCGATCTCAAGCGCTTCGGGCAACAGCGTCGGTCACTAGAATCTAAGCGCCCATGCCCACCAAGAGCTTGGGAATGCCAAGAGCAGCCAAGGAGGGGCCTACGACGGCGAGGATCTGAGCAAACGTGGCAAAGACAGTCCGCGAGAGCATTTGCATTTCGCGCCATTTTTGGGGATCTCCATCAGTAGTACCGTTAACCGCTCGTTCCGCCGCAACGCGAACCCATTGCTCCTGCACTGCCATCAAGGGGACATATACCGCGAGCAGCACGGTTGAGTACATCACTCCGACGATGATCCCCATCGTGACTGCGAGTTCGTGCAAACTGTTTCGATCCAACCCTGACGTCGCCCCTACATAGACATGTGCAGGCCAGTCGTTCAGGAAGTAAATTTCGGCAACACCGGCGATCAAGAAGATAGCCGCGGAGAACAACGATAGTCGTGAGTATTCAATTCGATTACGAAGGCTTTGCGCAGACAGTCGGCGAGGCCGGCGCATGAGACTGCACGAGGCTGCGATCGACAGTACGACTACTCCGACTGCAATTGAGTTGCCGATGGCGGTCATCTGATAGATCGGAATGCCAGCCGCGAAGATCATCCGAAGCGGAGCGTCGCTTGTTTCCTTCACATACCACTGATTCATCAGAAGGCCCACTACTGACAATAAACCGGCAACGACAAGAATGACCAAACGAAGACCGGTCGCGAGATATCTGCGTACGATGGTCAGTGCGAGGATGGCGGTCCAGATCGAAGCGATGACAAAAACCAGGAAGCTGGCTCCCCAGACCGCAGCGGCGCGATATGCTCCAGCGTTTTGTCGCGTCAATATCGATACTTCAATATCCGTTTCAGGCGCGATGACTCTCGACAGCCCCCATGCAGTGAATACGAATGTGGCAACGAAGAAGATCGCAGCCACGGTCGGCAAGAAGCCGCAAGTTCTCCGACGCGTGAACATTCGACGGATTCCACGGTACGACATGAGCCGATGTTACACCACGCGACCGTCAGCGCTCCCGCAATTGCTCCGCACGCTGCGAGCTGTGGTGTGACCGATTGATGATTCGCGCGCTAGTCCCTGACGACGTCGATGCGCTCGGCCACATGCTGCTGGCGTTGGCCGGAGTCCTATTGCCGCTCCTTATCGGACGCTCGCAAAGAGGATCGGCAACGGCCCGCTTCCGATCTCGCGATCGCGAGACAATACTTTTTCAAGTCTTTCTGGCGGCGCTTTGCGCATGGACTGCGTGGACGAATCGAATCCTTTCCATGCCGTTGCCGCAACGCTCACTCATCTCATGGAGTGCCGCAATGCTGATGTACGTCTTCATGGTCGTCACGCTGAAATTGCGCTGGCCAAGCCGCACTGCAGCATCGAAACAACGGCTGTACGACATCCTGCCGCACGGCGCGGGCGAGCTGTTGCCGTACGCTGTTCTCTGCATCGTAGCCGGCACAGCCGAGGAGTTCGTCTATCGCGCGGTGCTGACCGAGCTTTCGCAACGGCTGATCGGAATCGCGATCGTCACGATCATCACCATCTCGATCGGCTTCGCCGCCGCGCACGCGATGC
>DASYJY010000095.1:0-12791 GCA_035995985.1 Thermoanaerobaculia bacterium
CGACCCTAAGTCTCACGTTGCCGCCATGATACAGAAGTCGAGGCTGCCGAGGACCGAAAGAATCCTTCCGGTCCTAATCCTCGAGATCCGCCGCGATCACGAGCTACATGAAGTACTTTGGATATATCGAAGCCTCGTAGATGACACCTCGCAGCAAATCATCCGAGGAAGCGATCATGAAGGGGTCTGACCGCGCCGTCACGGCCACGTTCACCGCACGAACGTGGCGGCGTCCAGCTCGACCCACGTGAACGTCCAGGAGCTGATCCATTTGCCCATCGCCAGTGCGAGTGTCACCCCGCGGGCGCGTAAAGCAAATCCAGCAGCTTCTTTTCCACGTTCCGGAACTCGGTGGACGACTTCAGCGCGATGTCGCGGTTGGCGAAAAAGGGGACGTCGATGCGGTGGAGGATGTGGGTGGGGCGGGGGGCCATCACGTAGATCGTGTCGGCGAGGTAGACGGCTTCCGAGACGTCGTGGGTGACGAAGAGGATGGTGTTGTCTTCGGAGCGGGAGACGTCGAGGAGGAGGCTTTGCATGCCCCAGCGGGTTTGCGGATCGAGAGCGCCGAACGGCTCGTCCATCAGGACCAGTTTGGGTTGATTGATCAGCGTCCGGGCGATGGCGACGCGCTGTTTCATGCCGCCGCTGAGGTCTTTTGGATAGTGCTCGGCGAATTCGTCGAGGCCGACGGATTTCAGATATTTGTCGGAGAGCTTGCGGCGTTCGTCGCGCGGGATCGAGCGCAGGCGCAGGCCGTACTCGACGTTTTCGCGGACGGTCAGCCAGCCGAATGACGTGTAGGCCTGGAAGACCATGCCGCGATCGCGGCCGACGCCCTCGACCGGCTTCCCTTCCACGAGGACCTCGCCGCGCGTCGGCGGGAGGAGTCCGGCGACCGATTTGAGGATCGTCGATTTTCCACATCCCGATGGGCCGAGAAACACGACGATTTCGCCGACCCCTGGTTTGTCGATGATGTCGAGACTCACCTCGCGCACCGCTTCGGTCGACCGGCCGTGGCGGTCGATGTAAGTCACGCCGAGGTCTCTGATGCGGAGCTTCGGAGCTTCGCTGGTGAGCGAGGCCTTGTAGGTCGCGGGCGTGCCCTTTTTTCCTTCGACGGTAACGGCGACGGTGCCCGGCTCGCCCGCCTGCGGCGTCGATTTTTGCGGGGTCTCGTCGCTCACAGTTCGTCCTCGCGCCAGCGGAAGAGGAACATCGACACGGTGCGGATCAGCTGATCGGTGATGATGCCGATGCCGCCGATGACGATCAATCCGGCGAACGACCACGATGCTTTCTGGTGCGTCCGCGCCAGTTCGACCATGTATCCCAATCCATGCTCCGGATTTACGGCCTCGGCCAGGATGACGTACGTCCAAGAGATCGCATTCATCACGCGGAACGAGTCGAAGATCTCCGGCAGCGCCGCGGGAAGAAGAACGGTGCGGATCACCTGCAATCGGCTCGCGCCGAGCGTCAGCGACGTTTGCACGAGCTCCTCGGGCACCGATCGAATCGCGGAGACGACGACCGGCAGCAGGTAAACGAAGACGCCGAGAAACAGGAAGGCGATCTTCTGCTTCTCGTAAATGCCGAACCAGAGGATCAACAGCGGGATGAAGGCGGAGATCGGCATGTAGCGCAGCGGCGCCATGATCGATTCGAAGAGGTGATGGATCGGCGTGAAGGCGCCCATCAGCACGCCGAGCGGCAACGCCACGGCGGAAGCCAGCAGAAACGCCATCACGATGCGGCGTGTCGAGATGAGAATTGCACTCGAGAGGTCGTACTGCAGAAAGAGTTGCAGCGTGCCGCGAACGACTTCCGTTGGCGATGGCAGGAAGTCGGCCGGTGCGAGACCGCCGTAGCTGATGACGCACCAGACGCCGAGGACGAGCACCGGCATCACGATGCTGAGCATGGTGGCCGTCGCTCGCGGGACGGGCTGGCGCACGGACCATATGGATGCTGTTCGTTGGGTCATTGTTTTTGGGGAGTGGGGAGTGGGGAGTGGGGAGTGGGAGAAAAAAACCGCGCGAGTATTTTCTCCGACTTCCCAACTCCCACTCCCCACCCCCTACCCCCCACTCCCTGAATGATTACTTCTCCGTCGCCAGAACCACCTTGATATCCGTCCGGCGATTGAGCTGCCGTCCTGCCTCGGTCTGATTCTCGGCGATCGGGTTCTTCGAGCCGTGGCCGATGGTCTGGAAGCGGTTCGGATCGACGTTCGGGAAGTTCTTCGTGACGTAGTTCTTCACCGCCAGCGCGCGGCGCTCGGAGAGCGTCAGGTTCTGGATCTGAGAGCCAGTTGCGTCGGTGTTGCCTTCGACGCGCAGATACGTGTTGCCGAATGACGTCATCGTCTCGCCGAGGGCGTCGAGGACGAACTCGGAACCAGCCATGATCTCGTCGGAGCCCGGCGTGAAGTGAATCTGGATCTGCTTGTTGATGATGGCGCGATCGCTCGATGACGGCGCCTTTGCCGCGACCTTCGGCTCGGTCACCGTCGCGCCGGGATATTCGGCCGCGAGCGTCTGGATGAATCGCGTGTCCGCCCAGTCTTTCGCTTCGACGGGACGGGTCACCAGTCCCTTCTTCCGCCAGATCACGAACGCGGTATCGAACAGCGTCTCGTAATGCGCCTTGCCGCCGGTGAGGCCGTAGAACTGCGCGTTGTCGGCGTACGGCGTGAGCTTGAGGCCGGAGAGCATGCCGCTGACCGTGTCGGTGTCGAGCTTGAGCGCGTGGCCGACCAGGTTGTAGGCGCCGGCAGGATCCTTCTTGATCATCTCGATGCCGTCGAACCAGCCGTGGACGAAGTCGCGCATCGTCTCCGGCGCCTTATCGATGACGTCCTGACGCGCGCAGAGCGTGTCCGCGATGATGTTCGTGGCGGCAGACGTGGAGACGAGCACGTGCGCCTCGTCGCCGCGCGCGGTGACGGCAGCCGAAAGATCCGGCTCCCACGTCACGGCGGCGTCGACCTGCTTGGCCTTGAACATCGCCGCGGCAGCGGGCGCGTCCTGCGTGAAGATGATGTTCTTCTCGACATCCGCGCGATCGGCCGCCGAGAGTCCCGACTGCGAGAGCAGATACAGGATCAAAAAGTGTGACGGCGTGAATTGCGTGCAGGCGATCTTGTGGCCCTTCAGTCCTTCGATCGACGTGATCGACGCCAGCGAGACGATGCCGTCTCCGCCGCGCGACCAGTCCTGCATCACGATCGAGCGCGCCTTCTGGTTGTTCTCCGCCAGGATCGACGCTTCGCGCGCCCAGTTGTCGACGGTGTTCCACATGATGTCGACGTCGCCCTTGCGGAACGCGGCCAGCTTCGCTGCGGGGTCTTCGATCAGCACGAACTTGACATCCATGTTGAAGCGCTTGCGGTACATCGAGTTCGGTCCCGCTTCGAGACCGTCGTTGAAGACGATGCCCGGCGCATGGCCGGCCCAGGTGTTGATGGCCACGACCAGCGTCCGATTCAGCTTGCCCGTGCCGGTGAGGCCGACAGCCTGCACGCCATTCGAACCGGCGTCGCGGCCGGGATCAGACGGCGCATTCTTGAGCGCGTTGAAGTCGGCGGAGTTGTCCGCCGTACCTGTCGCGGTCGTAGTCTTGTCGGACCCGGTGGCCCACTTGCGCAGCTCGTGGCCTTTGTAGTGCCAGGCCGCGTAGCCGATGACGGCCAGGATGACGATGGTGACGAACGCTTTGGCAAACGGTGTTAGACGCATGAGTTCCTCGCTTCCTCAGAAGTTGTCCGGTGGTCGAGGGATTTGCAATCGCGCCCTCGGCGCGAGCAGCCGATCACATCGTCTTCTGCGACTGTCCCTGCTGTGCGGCTTTGCGGGCCTTCATCGCAGCCAACTCCTCGCGCGCCTGCACGTCGCCGACCTCGGAACGGAGTTTCGACAGCCGTGAGTCGAGCGACGAGTCGGCCAGCTCCTTGCCGAGGTTCGCTTCGGCGATCGTGTTCTTGATGTGGGTGCGGACCGTGTCGAGCGCTTTGACTTCCTCGTCGACGGACAGACCGTCGAGCTGCTCCTGGATGTTGATGCGCGCCTGCGCGGACTGCATCTTGGCCAGCATCGTGTCGCGCTCCGCCTTCAGTTTGCGGATCTCGGTCTGCACGGAGAGCAGCGAGGTCTTCGCAGAGTCGGCGTCGTTTTTGGCCGTCTCCATCTCGCCCTTCATGTCAGCGATGTCGTTGGTGAGCTGATTCTTTTTCTGGATGAGGATGACGGCCAGATCGTCCTGATTCGTGGAGACGGCGGTGTTCAGCTCCGCCTCGGTCTGCGCGAGCTCTTTTGTGGCGGCCTGATAGCGCTCGTCGATCTCCTCGCGGCGCCGGATGATGGCGGCCGTGGCGCTCTTGAGTCGCGCGTATTTCGTCACCATCGAGTTGATGGCGTTTTCGTAGGCGATCTCCGGATGCTCTTTCTCGATGTCCGAGATCCAGATCGAGAGAAATCCTTTCCAGAGGTTGGTAAGTCGGGAAATCACACCCATGGTTGTCGGTCCTTTCGCGGTCTAGTGGGAAGGTTCCTGGAGCTTCGGTGAGTCGCGTACGACGCGCGCCACCGCTTCCTGGCCGAAGAACTCGAGCACCTTCTGCACTTCGAGTTTCTTGCTGTTGCAGCTCGCCATGACTTTGTTCTGTTCCTCGACGCGCTGTTGCATGACGATCTTCAGTTTCGCGATTTCTTCTTCGTGCTGCTTGATGCGTTGATCGGCCTCGGTGGTGACTTTCTCGACGTCCGAGGCGCCGGCGCGAATGTAGGCTTCGAGCGCCTGTAACTCCTGCGCGCCGCTCTCGATGATCTTCTCCACCGGCACGTTGAACGCGCGCAGCGAGGCCATGACGATCTGTTTTTTGACGGTGTCGTCGGTGCCGGGTGGGAGATCGGTCATTAGCGACAGGGTCCGCGTGACCCGCTCGCGCTCCTCAGCGTCGATGCCCGCCGCCTCGAACACATTGTCGAAATCGACCTGCCCGCCGGGAGCTTCTGGCGGCGCGGTCTTGAAAACGTCGAGCGGCGGCGCCTGCGGCGAGGATGATGGCACGGAGCCGTCGGTCGAGACATCGGAATAGGGGCTGTAGCCTTCGTCAGCGGATGCCGTCGTCGGATCCTGCACGATGAACCATCCGGCCACCGTCGAGCCCCAACCTTTTTTCTGTGTCATCGATGAGCGGCGAATGATATCGCAACCGTGCCGCTGTGCCGGCGGCCCAGACGCCGCCTTGCGGGGTGTACTTACGTTTTCCAGTTCGCAGAGTTTCGCACCGTAGCGCGGGGTTGCCGAGCGCATCGTTCGCGCGCGGAGGCGCGCGTAACAGTCCAGCCCCGTGCTCAGCACGGGGTTAAGGTTCGCGGCCTGGGTTTGCGGCCGCGGAGGCGGCCGCTACAAAATCTGCGGCGAACGACGCGGACGCGCACATTCGCGACATTCTGTAGCGGCCGCCTCCGCGGCCGCATCATCTCCGCACGCTCGGTACCCCGCGCAGAGCGCGGGGCTGGATTGTGACGGCGCGCCTCCGCGCGCGACGACGACGCGATCGATGCGTCCGGAGCGCGCTCCAACGCAGCGGGCCGGCACGGCCGGCGGCGTTGGTTGCCCAAGGCGCCGCCGGCAGTACGGATGACGTTTTCAGTTCGCTTCGTTTCTACTTGCCCGTTGCGGGCGTCGATGCATTGCCGAAGTGCACCGGCACATTCATCTCGCGCAGCAGGTTGTGAGCGCCGTCGACGGCGTCCATGACCCAGAGCATGTAGACCGCGTCGACGTGAATCGAGCGGGTGATGGTCGGATCGACGACGAAGTCGGAGCCGAGCGATTCGTACGTGCCGTCGAACAGCAGGCCGCACAGCTCGCCCTTCGCGTTGAGAGTCGGCGAACCGGAGTTGCCGCCGGTCGTGTCGACGGTGGAGAGGAAGTCGACCGGAACAGCGCCGAGCTTCGAATCGATGTAGCCGGCAGTACGGTTGGCGCGAATCGCGTCGAGCTCCGCCTTCGGGGCGTCGAATTCACCGGACGCCGTGTTCTTGGCCACGATGCCGCTGAGAGTGGTCTGCGGCGTGTAGACGACGCCGTCGCGCGGCGTGTAGCCCTCGACCTTGCCGAACGTGATGCGCAGCGTTCCGTTGGCGTCGGGATACAGACGGCCACCGCTCGAAGCGCGCAGCGCGTCCATGTACATCGGACGGATGCGCGACATCGCACCGCCGAGCTCTTTCTGCTGGCGCTCGATGTCAAGCGAGAGTGGCGTGACCGCCGCGGCGAGATTGAGCATCGCGTCGTTGCGCGCGGCAAGCTGGGCGGTGGTTTCGTCCATCATCGCTTTGCGGGCATTGACGTCGCCGATCTTCGTGTTCGCGTAAAGCTGATCGAGGAACTGGTCGACGCCGCCCGCTTTCGAAATCGCTTCGTCGATCGGAGCGATGCGCTGTCCCGCCGGCAGTTTTTGCGACTCGTTGAGGAAGTAGCGCAGTCCGGCGCGGTCGCTGTTCGGCTCGATGCCCTTCTGCGCGCGGTTCACTCCCTCGGTGATGCGCGGCCAGTCGCGCTGCTGGAATCCCGACTCGCGGTCGATATCAGCCGTCTTGGCCTTCTCAATCGACAGGCGATGGAGCGTGAATGCCTGGCCGAGCATCGGCGAGCTGCGCACGATCCATCCGAGAACCGTGTCGCGCTGCTGATTGGCGATCGACTGCTGCTGCAGCGTGTTGATCTGGTTCATCACGTCTTTGTACTTCGCCGCATCAGGATGCGCGGCGATGTACGCGGCCAGATCGGCTTCGCGCTTCTGACGCTGGGCGACGATGTGGAAGTTGTTGAAGCCGGTCAGCGTGCCGGTGTAGTTCTTCAGCGTGTTGTCGTTGCCCTTGATGCGGTTCGCGTTCGCGATCTCAACGGCCTTGTTGTTCTTGCCGAGGTCGCGAAGGATGTTGTTGAGGTCCGTGGCGTACTTGATCGTCGACGGATAGCTGTAGCTCTGCATGTTGCCGACTTCCGCCGCCGTGCGGTAGCGGAAGGTGCGGCCGGGGTAGCCGGCGACGAGAACGAAGTCGCCCGGATTCACGCTTTCGGTGGAAACCTTGAGGATGTGAGCGGGGTGATACGGCACGTTGTCCTTCGAGAAGTCGGCCGGCTTGCCGTCCTTGCCGACGTAGGCGCGCAGGTACGACCAGTCGCCGGTGTGGCGCGGCCACATCCAGTTGTCGGTCTCGCCGCCGAAGTCGCCGATACCGAGCGCCGGCGCGTAGACGAGGCGGACGTCCTTGATTTCCATCTGCGTGGTGCGGAGGTACTGCGAGCCTTCGAAGAACGAGGCCACGCGGCAGCGGACGCCGCCCGGCTTCTCGCACTCATCGACGAGCTGCTTGACGCTGCGATCGATCGCCTTCTCGCGATCGATGTTCGACAGCGATGCCGGCACATTGCCGGTCACGCGCGCGGTGACGTCTTCAATGTTCGTCGTGACGAAGATGCGCGAGCCGGGACCAGCCGGCAGCTCTTCTTCCTTGGTTTTCGCGAGGAAGCCGTTCGTGATGAGGTCGCGCTGCGGCGTGGAGTTGAACTGCAGCGCTCCGAATCCGCAGTGATGGTTCGTGACGACGAGCCCGTCCGGCGAAACGAACGATGCGCTACACCCGCCGAGCGAAATGACCGCACCCATCGGATCGCCGGTGAGGTCCGCAAAGCGCTGCGGATCGATCTTCAACCCCGCCTTCTTCAACTCCGCCGCGAGCGACGGAATCTGCTGCGGCATCCACATCCCCTCGGCAGCAAACACCGTGGTCGTCGCGACGAGGGCAAGGATTCCAATCAAGAGTTTCTTCACACGTTCTCCTTCAGTTGTTCGTTGGGATCAAATGCAAACGAGACGAACGTCTCGTGAATCAGTCTCTTTCGACAGCATATCGCCGAAGGTCATTCCCGCGGTTGACGGGAACAGCGAGCCGAACGATGCTACCGCTCGAACGATGATTCCCGTGGCGAGATTCGACTGGAATGCCGACAAGGAGCGCAGCAACTTCCGCAAGCATGGAGTCACGTTCGCAGAGGCCCAGACGGTGTTCGAAGACGATGTTGCTCGCATCGAAGACGATCCTGATCACTCAGTGGGCGAACATCGTGAGGTAATCATCGGTTATTCTCGCCAAGGCCGACTGCTCGTGGTGAGCTTTGTCGAGCGCGGAGAGACCCTCCGAATTATCAACGCCCGTCCCGTTGACGCGCGCGAACGCAAACGCCATGAAGAAAAAGACTGCTGAAAACGACGAACTTCGTCCCCACTATGATTTTGATTACACGAAGATGAAGCCGAATCGCTTCGCCGGTGTGAAGAAGGTCTACAAACAGACCTACGTGGTCCTCGACGAAGATGTCTCGACAGTCTTCCAGTCATCGGAAGATGTGAACGTCGTGCTCCGGTCTGCGATCCGCGCGATGCGCACCGCCGCCGCGAAGCCGCGGGTTCAGAAACGCCGCGCGTCGTAAACCTCGCGACCCGTCAGAACGCTCCGCGCCTTCGCGCGCGACCAATCGCCGCTACACGAGCTGGAGCGCGCGGCCGGACTCCTGCTCGGCGGTGGCGTAGCCGGCGTATTCGATCTCGCGCTTCGTTTCAGCGAAGGCGTTGGCTTCCTCATGCCAGCGGTCGAGCAGTGGCGGAAGATCGCCGCCGGTGTCGATGATGGACCGGAACGCCACGCCGCCGGTGAGCGCATCGATAGCCGAGCAATTCGCGAATTCATACATCGTCTCGCGCCAGCGGAAACGCTCCGGATCGCTGTCATGCACGAGCTTGATCGCCCACGCCGCGGTATCGAGCGAACGAAGCGCCTCGCGGTCGGTGACGATGAGACGCGCTCCGAAGCAGCGCTCCTTCGCGTGTTTTTCGAACTGCGGAAGGAACACGAACGGCGTGAACTGGACGCCGGGCAGCTCGCGCGCGTTGAGCTCGTCGGCGAGCCGGAAACCGTCGAGCCACGGCGCGCCGAACATCTCGAACGGCCGCGTCGTACCGCGGCCCTCGCTGATCTGCGTCCCTTCGAAGAGGCACATGCCTGGATAGACGATGGCCGTCTCGAAGTGCGCGAGATTCGGAGATGGGTTGGTCCAATGCAGACCGGTATCGTCCCACCACATGTCGCGCGTCCAGCCGTTCATCCAGACCACCGTCAAATCGCAGCCGACCTGCTGCGTCTCGTTCAGGTAGATCGCCAGCTCGCCGATCGTGAGTCCGTGGCGATTCGGGATCGGGTATTGCCCGACGAAGCTGATGAACGGCGTCCGCAGCAGATTTCCCTCGACCGTGATGCCGTTGATCGGGTTCGGTCGATCGAGGACGACGACAGGCGTACCGACCGCCGCCGCGACGTGCATGCAGTTCAGCATCGACGCGTAAAACGTGTAGTAGCGCGCGCCGACGTCCTGCAGATCGACGACCAGAAGGTCGAGCGACGCGACATCCTTCGGCGTCGGGAAGAGATGGTGCGCCGAGTCGCCGCCGTACATCGATGCCACGGGGATGCCGCGATACGACTCGGTCGTACCGGTCTCCATGTACTGCACCTCGCCCCAGAAGCCATGCTCCGGGCCGAAGATGAGCATCGACTTCGGGCCGGCCTCGTGAATCGCTTCCACGGTCCGGCGATCGTCCGACGTGAAGCTCGCGTAGTTCGTGAGAAGTCCGACGCGCTGCCCGGCAATGCTGCGCTCGCGGAGTAGCCGGTCGATTCCAAGCTCGATTCTTGCCATGGCGATCTCTCAAAGCACGTCTCGTACCGGAGCGGCGTTACAACTCCACCCGCGTTGATCACGTCGCCTCGTTAGTCCAATGGCATGCGTCGCACGGCGTCCTTGGTGAAGTCTGAGAGCAGATCAGCAATCGACATCCGAAACGCCCGACTGATCCGCAGCAGGATCGTGAGGCTTGGCACCTTCGTGCCCCGTTCCAGATCACTCGTGTAGGTGGTTGTGATGCCGGCGGCTTCGGCGAACCGCTCCTGCGTCCATCCGGCTTCGAGGCGGAGCTGGCGCAGGCGCTTTCCGAAGATCTCTGCTTCGACGGCCATCTCGCCTTGAGCTTCAACGATCGTTGATGTAGACTCCATCGTCGATAGTTGATATTCGTCTGTTTCGGTAAGACACGCAAAGGAGACATGATGACCGCCTCGCCCGCTCTGATCCGCGACCTCTTCCTCAACCCACGCCCTACCTACACGCCCGCAGCGGCGGCGCTGGCGATCGGTATGAGCGTCGAGGATGTTGAGGGGTGGATGGAGGTGGGGGAACTTGAGGGAGTTGTGGAGGCCGGCACGGTGGTGCTGCCGTGGGACGAACTGGTGTCGTTCGCGATGGGGTTCTGGGAGCAGGCGGACATCGAGGCGGCCCTCGGCGCCGACGTCGCGGACGCTATGCCGGAGCTGCTGCTTCTCTGCGACCTCGAGGTGCGCATTCCGCGTATCGAAGTCGTGGCGCTGGAGAGGCTGGCAGCGCTGGATGGCAAGTCTGTCGATTCAGTGCTGGCTTCGGAACTCCGCGACCTGGTTTCGGCGCAGTCGGAGTGGCTTTCGCGCGTAGTTCCGGGGTTCGAAGCAGCGCTGGCCTGGCCGTATTCGTTCTGAAGCATCCGTGCTTCGTTTTGAACCATCGATGCTTCATTTCGAACCATCGATGCTTCGTTTTGAATCATCGATGCTTCATTTCGAACCATCGATGCTTCGTTTCGAACCATCGATGCTCCGTTTTGAACCATTGATGCTTCGTTTCGAACCATCGATGGTGTGTTTGGAAGCATCGATGCTCTGTCTTGAACCATCGATGCTTCGTTTTGAAAGTATCGAATACTGCTTTTGGAAGCATTACGACTGGCGCGCAGCGTGTTTCGGCACGTGCACGACGTGCCTCGGGCGGGTTTTACGCGTCGCTCTCGATGCGATGGAGTTCTTCGATGCAGGCTTCCATGTGGGCCATGACTTCATCGGACGCGAACTCGGAGGGTTGGGCGTCGTGAACTTCGCGGAGGGTTTGCTCGATCCGGACGACTGACGTGAAGCGTCGGTCGGCAATGGTGGCGAGCTCTCTCGACAACTCGTTCAGGAAGTTCGCTCGGGCGGCATCATGGGAGGCGATGGCCTCGTCATCGACGTAATCAATGAGGAGGCCGAGCATTTCGTCGGGATCGGACCAGTCGATAAGGCTCATCCCGGCTACAACTCCAGCCGCCGCAAAATCGCCTCCCCTGCCGCGCGCGTTCCGAGCGTTCCGCCGAGGTCGTGAGTGGTTTCGTTGGCGGCGATGACGGCGCGTTCGATGATCGACGCTTCGGGACCGTGGCCGAGGTATTCGAGCATCATGGCGGCGGTGAGGATCGCGCCGATCGGGTTGGCGACATCCTTCCCGGCGTACTTCGGGGCGGAGCCGTCGATTGGTTCGAATAGCGACACTTTTCCGGGGTGGATGTTGCCGGACGCGGCCATGCCTAATCCGCCCTGCAGCGCGGCGCCGAGGTCGGTGACGATGTCGCCGAAAATGTTGTTCGTCACGATCACCTCGAACATCTCCGGCGCGCGTACCATCTGCATCGTCAGCGCGTCGACGAAGATGTGGAAGTGCTCGCGAAGCAAACCGGCCGCAAGTCGGTCTGCATGAGCGACACGATTCCAATCAAGAGTTTCTTCACACGTTCTCCTTCAGTTTTTCGTTAGGATCAAATCGAACGAGACGGACGACGCCGCCTCGGATATCAAGCTATTCGTCGTCGACAGCATATCGCTGGCGCTCATTCCCAACGGAAGGGGAGTGCGCCCGCGACCAACCTTCGCCTCAGCGATTCCGCGGTTTTCTGCTACTCTCTGCAATTGCAGATAACGTGATGGGCGTGTGATGGAACTGCTGCAATTTGCCAGGAGCAGACGGGGCGGGGAGCTGATCGGGATCGTGATCCTGGCGGCCGGCATTTCCCTTTCGCTGGCGCTTCTCACCTACCATTCCGACGACGCCTCCGCATTCCACACCTCCACAAACGTCGTCGTCGCCAACTGGATCGGCTATTACGGCGCCACCATCGCCTGGCTGTTCGTCGGCTTTTTCGGCTTCGCGTCGCTGCTCTTTCCGGGCGCGCTCCTCATCGCCGGCTGGAATCGCCTCTGCGCGAAAGAGATCGAATACCTGCAGACGAAAGCCATCGGATTCGTCATCCTGGCCATCGCCGCGCCGCCGTTGTGCGATCTCGCATTCGGTAAGGTGTGGGTGCGCGGTTCGCTGATCCCGTCCGGCGGTTACCTCGGACAGGAGTTGAATCGTGCCGCGTCGTCGAATCTCAACGGCATCGGCGCAGCGATCGTGCTCGTGACGACGATGCTGATCGGGTTGCTGCTGGCGACGCGCATCAGTCTCGCCGCGATTTTCGTCGCGCTGCATCGCAAGATTGTCAGCCTCGGACGCGCGTTCTCGCTGCAGTGGGCGCGCTTCACCGAACGGCGGCGCAAAGAGAAGATGAAGACCGCCATCGTCCGCAAGCATCTCGACGCGCCGTCGCTGCGGCTGGTGCCGAACACGGACGACGCGCCGCTGCCGACCGCCGGTCCGATCGTGCGCGAAGTGCGCGGCGCGGGACGCTTCCAGATTCGCAAAGTGACGAAGGCCGATCTGCGGAAGGCCGCCGAGGAGTTGTCGAGGCAGGAAACGCCGGATCCGTTTGCGCTGTGGGCGGCTGCGAAAGCCGACAGCGTCGAAGCGGCCGAGCTCTCGCGGCCGGTTGCAGTCGATGA
>DASYJY010000096.1:0-7359 GCA_035995985.1 Thermoanaerobaculia bacterium
GGCATACTTTTTCTGCTTGAACTGCTCGACTCCGCGCGCGGTGGCGGCGTGCGAGTTGGTTTCTCGGGTAAACCGGCCGCCGAACGGCAGCGTGATGACGAGGAGAATGGCGGCTAGTTTCATTTCCGCCACCCGCCAGCACAGACAAGAGTGTCTGTGCCACACCGGCGCGCGCCAATCTCACGCACGCTGCCGCCCACGCGACAATGTGGCACAGATACTCTTGTCTGTGCGGGTGTTCGCGCAGTCATTCCGCACCTCGATTTGCGAGCGACCCCAGAAACATCGCCACGCACGCGAACGCGAGCGGCCATTGGTAGCGCTCGATCGGGACGCGGACGTCGCGCTGCTTCAACGTGCCGCCGGACGCAGCCAGCGAGTCGAGCGCGTGCTCGCCGAACGGATTCGCGTAGAACTTCCCGCCCGTCGCGGACGCAATCTTTTGCAGCGCCTCGGGACGCGCATACGTCGTCACGACCTGCCCGTTGTCGTCGGCCAGATCGCCGCCGCCTTCCGGCCGCGGAATCGTGCTTCCGGCCGCGGTACCGATGAGAATGGTCGACACCGGCACGCCACGCTGCGTGAGTTTGGCGACGGTGTCGTCGAGCCGCGTGCTCTGGTCCTCGCCGTCACTGATGACAACGATGTCACCGCGCTGCGCGGTGTCGCCGGCCAGCCGCAGCGCCGCCATCAGTGCGACGGAAAGATCGGAGCCGGGATTCGATACCTCGCCGGCCTGAATCGAATCGAGCAGTGCCTCGACGGCTTCGTCGTCACTCGTCAGCGGCGACACGACCTCGGCGGCCGACTCGAAGACAACCAGACCGACGCGTCCCTGCTGCGCATCGATGATCCGTTTCGCGATCGCCTTCGCGGCATCGAGGCGCGACGTGCCGACATCCTGCGCGGCCATGCTCAAAGAGACGTCGATGGCAATGACGCGATTCGACTCGCGCTGCTCGATCGGAACGACGCGAAAGCCAGCCTCGGGGCCGGCGAGCGCGATGACACATCCCAGCAGTGCGAGCGCAACAAGCCAAGGCCTGACGGATCGCAGCGGATTGGCAACTCCGCGAAGGCGCTCCGAAACGAAACGGCGGGCGATGCGGATTCGCTGACGCTCGCGTGCGACGAAGAAGATCAGCGCAATCGGCACGGCGATCGCGAGCCAGAGCATCTGCGGAGCTCGGAAGGAGATCGCGTTCACGCGAGCCTCCACAGGCGTAGCGCCGGCGCTACGAGCCTCACGCCGTCACCTTCTGCCACACCGTTTCTCCCGACAACAGCGCTAGCGCCAGCGCCACCACTCCGAGTGCCAGTGGCAATCCGTACAGCTCCTCGATCTTTTCGCTCTTCGGCGCCGTCAGCCGGGTCTTCTCGAGGTGATCGATGCGGTCGAGCACATCGCTCATCGTGCGCGCGTCGGTGGCGCGAAAATATTCGCCGTTCGTCGTCTTTGCGATTGCCGCGAGCGCCTCTTCGTCGATGTCGGCGCGAACGAGTTGATACGTCGTCACGATCTCGCCGGTGAATGGGTCTTGTCGCTTCATCGGAATCGGAACCGGCCCGCGGCTGCCCACGCCGATCGTGTAGATCTTGATGCCGTATCGCGCCGCCAGTTGCGCGGCCACGAGCGGATCGATCGACCCCGCGTTGTTCACGCCGTCGGTGACGAGGATGATGATTCGGCTGCGCGTCTTGGACGTTCGCAGACGATTCACCGATGTCGCGATTGCGTGACCGATGGCAGTGCCGTCGCCGTTTTCGCCGACCTGCGCGCGCTCCAGAATCGCGCCAGCGATGTCGCGGTCGTACGTGATCGGCACGCGCGTCGCGGCGCGAACTCCGAATGTGACGATGCCGATGCGATCGTCCAGCCGTTTGCTGATGAAATCGCCAATCAATTCCTTGGCCACGGTAAAGCGATTGCGCGGCTTGAAATCCTCGGCGGCCATGCTCCCCGAGGCATCGAGAGCGACGACGATGTCGATGCCGAAGCGGTCGTTGGAGGCCATCTTCGTCACGCGTTGTGGCCGCGCCAGCGCCACGATCATCGCCAACGCCGCGATCGCTTCGAGAAGGAACGGGATGCCGGCGAGTTGCGCGCGGAGACTTTGCTTCGGCGATGCGATCGACAGCGCAGAAATCGTGAAGGCGCCGAAGCGCCGCCGCCGGTCGCGGATCAGCAGCGCGATCCTTCCGATGATTCCGAGAATCAACAGCAGCCAGAGCGGATTGGCGAAGCGGATCATGCCGCCTCCTCGCTCTGCACGACCGGCGGCTCTGCCCACGCTGGAATCGCCAATGCCTGATGTGCGATCGCGTCGAAATCGGCCGGTGCCGCGCCCCACGGCGAAAACTTTTCGAGATCGCCCTGACGAAGGATTTGTGCGATCGGTGCGTGATCGATGCGCGCGAGCAATTCCGAGGTCGTCAACTCCGCGCCGAGGTCGGCGCGGACGGCGGCGAGGTAGGCGCGGACGATGTCGGCGAGAGTCGCCCAACGTTTTGGTGCATCGGGACGGAGACTGCGCAGACGCCGGCGGAACTCGTCAGCAGGGGCAACGATGATTACCGGTTTCGGCACGCGCCGCTTCGCGAGCATCACCACAGCGATCCACGTGGCGATCGCGGCCAGCGCCGCGATCCCGATCGCGACGAACGGCAGCCGTGGCCACGGTTCCGGCCTGGGGGGCTTCAGCGGCGCCGGCTCCAGCTTGTCGTCCGGCTTCAGCACCGAGTGAATCGGAATCATCACGCTCACCGGTCCATCTGCCGCGCGTCCGTTGACAGTGATCGTGTGCGGCACGAACGTGCGAATCACCACCGCGTTTCCGTGACGCGAGATCACTTCGTAGTCGGCGGACGGCTCCACCGTCGTCGGGGCCGCGAACGTAATCGTGACCGGATCGCCGATGGTTGGCTTTGCCGGCTGAAACGTCGTGATCAGCAAAAAAAGAAGGGTACCCATGACGTTATCGTCTTCTCACCGCGCGCTCGCGGAAGAACCGCAGCAACTCCCGATCGTACGGAATGGCCGTCGAAACGTTCAGATGATCGACGCCGGCGGCGCGAAACCGCCGCGCATTCTGCTCGCCGCGCGCCGCGGCACGGCGACCGACGTCGGCGCGACGCAGCTCGATGAGGCGCGACGCTCCGGTTTCGGCGTCCGCGACCTGCGCCAATCCGCGATCCGGGAATCGCTCCTCGCGCGGATCGCCGACGGTGATGGCGACTACATCGTGCCGCCGGTTCAATCGCCGCATGGTGCGCTCGAAGTTCTGATCGAGAAAATCGCTGATGACGATAACCACCGCGCGGCGCGTGCTGACCTGCTCGAGGTAGCGCGCGGCGCCTTCGAGATCGGCCACACCTTTCGGTCCGCGCATCGCGGCATCGACGGCAGCGCGGACGATGACCTGCGCGTGCATCCGACCCCGCCGCGGCGCGATGTATCCCTGAATGTTGTTTGTGAACAACAGCAGTCCGATGCGATCGGAATTCTGCACCGCCGAAAACGCGAACACCGCCGCCAGCTCCGCCGCGACGTCGCACTTGCGCCAATCGACCGATCCGAATCCCATCGAGCCGGAAACATCGATCGCCACGAGCACCGTCAGGTCGCGCTCTTCGACGAACTCCTTCACATGCGGCGTTCCGCTGCGGGCGGTCACGTTCCAGTCGATCGTCCGCACGTCGTCGCCCGGCTGATACTCGCGCACCTGTGAAAACTCGATTCCTCGGCCATGAAACGCCGAGTGGTAGTCGCCCGCGAATCCGGCGCGAATGAGCCGCGCGGAAAGGATTTCCAGATCGCGCACACGCCGCGTGAGCGGTACGCGAAAATGCGGCTTTCGGGAGCGGAAAAACATGGCTACGGAACGGCGACCGCCCCCAGAACCTGCTCGACGATCGCGTCCGCGGTCACGTTCTCGGCGGCTGCTTCGTAACTGAGCACCAACCGATGCCGCAACACATCCGGCGCGATCGCCTTCACATCCTCGGGGATCACAAACGCGCGCCCCTGAATGAATGCATAACCCTTGGCCACGTGCGCAAGCGCCAGCGTGGCGCGCGGCGACGCGCCGAACGCGATGTGCGAAACGAGCGACGGCAGCTTGAACTCCGCCGGCCGGCGCGTGGCTGCGACAAGCTGCACGATGTAGCGCCCGATCCGTTCGTCGACGTGAACGCCCGCCGCAAGATGCGCGATCTGTTCGATCTCAGCGAGCCGCAGAACGCGATTCATCGCGATTTGCGGCGTGGTCGGATCGAGGTAGATCCCGAGCATGCGCATCTCCTCGTCCGGTGTCGGATAGTCGACGCGCAGCTTCATGACGAAGCGATCGACCTGCGCTTCCGGCAGCCCATACGTCCCCTCATGCTCGATCGGATTCTGCGTGGCGATGACGACGAACGGCTGCGGCAGCTTGTACGACGTATCGCCGATCGTGACCTGCCGTTCCTGCATCGCCTCGAGCAGCGCCGACTGCACCTTCGCCGGCGCGCGATTGATTTCGTCGGCCAACACGAGATTCGCGAAAATCGGTCCCTGCCTCGGGGTGAACACGCGATCGGCCGGATTAAAAATCAGCGTGCCGGTGATGTCGGCCGGCAAAAGATCCGGCGTGAACTGGATGCGATGAAACGACGCGTCAATGGCACCGGCAAGCGTCTTGACGAGCAGCGTCTTGGCGAGCCCCGGAACGCCTTCGAGCAGCACGTGCCCGCGAATCAGCAGCGCGATGACGAGCCGGTCGACGATCGCTTCCTGCCCGATCACCGCCCGCCCAACTTCATTTCTCAATCGCGCGATGACTTCATGCGCCGCGGCGATGTCTGTATTGATTGTGGCCTGGTCCATGGCGGCGGAGTTTATCGTGCGAACATCTGCGTCGAACATGAGCCATCCAAAGAAAAAGTGGGGCCAGCACTTTCTCCGCAACCGCGGGGCGGTGGCGCGCATCGTCGAATCGGTTGAGCCCGCGCCGGATGACGTCGTCGTCGAAATCGGTCCGGGCGAGGGTGTGCTCACCGAGAAGCTCGCCGCACTGCCGAACGAGCTGATCGCCGTCGAGATCGATCCCGAGCTTTCGGAGCGGCTGCAAAAACAGTACGGCGACCGCATCACGCTGATCAACGAAGACGCGATCGAAGCGCCGCTGCCGGCGCGGCCATATCGCGCGGTCGGCAATCTTCCGTACAACGCCGGAACGCCGATCCTTCGCCGCGTCGTGGCCGATCCGAACTGCCGCCGCGCCGTCTTCATGCTGCAGAAGGAAGTCGCGGACCGCCTCGTGGCCGCTCCGGGCGACGAAGCCTACGGCTATCTGACCCTCTTCGTCCGCCTCTACGCCTCGGCGCGCATCATCCTCACGCTCGAGCCCAAATCGTTTTATCCGCCGCCGAAAGTGCGCAGCGCTGTCGTCGTGCTCGATCCCGATCCGAAGCCGTTCGCTTCGGAGTCGCTCATCCATCTCATCAGCGCCTC
This sequence comes from Thermoanaerobaculia bacterium, assembly GCA_035995985.1. Lineage (GTDB taxonomy): Bacteria > Acidobacteriota > Thermoanaerobaculia > Gp7-AA8 > Gp7-AA8 > JADGNZ01. The sequence goes on from DASYJY010000096.1 coordinate 5,492, forward strand.
GTTCCGGATGCGGCGCAAAAAACTGGTCAACAACTTGACGGAGTTCGGGACGAAGGAAGCGATCGTGGCAGCGATGGAGCGGGCCGGCATCGATGTAGATATTCGCGCGGAACGATTGTCGCTGGAGGATTTCGCGCGGCTTCACGATTCATTAGGCTGAGAACCAATGTCCCGCTACATCAAGAAATTCAGATCGACCACCGCACTCGGGCCGACCGAGGAGCGCGGCGTGCCGCTTTGGGTCGGCTACGACATCGAAGGCGTGGACGATGATCTGTCCGATGCCGGACTCACGAAAGCCAGCGACTTGACTGAGGAGCAGTTGCGCGAGCGCGGCGTCATCACCTTCACGCGCGTGGCGGCCGGCGATCAGACGACGTACGAGAAACTCGGGATTGTGAGAAAGGACTAGAACGGTCCCAAAATCCGTAAGTAGCACTCGTCCTGCCCGACGAACTCCACTGACCCGCGCGCTTCCCAGGCCATCAGGCGCTCGATCACCCGCGGGTGATTCAGCTGCACCGCATCGCCGAACATATGCATCAGCACCGCGCGGGGAACCGAGTTGCTGCCGCGGCTGCGGAGGCGTTCCAATCCAACCTGCAGCGCGTCGAGGCGGAACTCGACATCCTCATCGAGCAGCTTCCCCTCGTACGGCTCCTCGGAACGCGGATTCATCTCCAGGAACGTCTCGAACGGCAGAGGGCGAAACTCCTTCACGCCGCGGCTGCGCAGGTCTTCTTCCGGCAGATCGTCGGCGAGCACGAGGCCCGGAATCTCGGTCCCGACGCCGTCGATCTCCCATCCGATCCAACGTTGCCGGCCGAGGAGCGTGATCCGCTGGATGTAGCGCGCCATCTCTGTCGATGCCTCGAAAAACGAAGGCGATGATGGCATGGACGGAGTTCGATCGTCATCAGTCCCACAGAAGTTTGACGTGATGGCGCCGAAAGTGGTGCTACGCTCTCGCCCTCCTTTCCCATGTTCGAGACCGTCGCGCCCGAAGCGTTCGTACCGCGCACCCGCCGCGTTTTCTACGAGACCCTTCCAATCTCGATTGCCGTTCACGTGATCGCTGTCGGCGCCGCGCTGGCCAGCATGATCTGGAACGTCGTACTGCCGACGCAGTCGCCGAAGATGATCGTGGCGTACAGCCTGACGCAGGTGCCCGATCCGCCGCCGCCTCCTCCCCCGCCGCCGAAACCGGAGCCACCCAAGCCGTTCCTGACCCTGCCGAAGCTACCGCCGCCTCCGCCTTCGACGCAGGTCGTCGCACCGACGGTCATTCCCGACACCATCCCCGACGTCGTGCCGCCACCTCCGGTCGTCCCGCCGCCTCCCGCGCCGGTTCCGGTGGCCGCTCCCGCGGTTGCTGAAACCCAAGGCTCTCCGAACGGCCTGACGGGCGGACAGATCGGCGGAACCAGCAAGACCCTCGGCACGCCCGGCGGCATCACCTTCGGCGACGATGGACGCGTCTACGTCGACCGCAGCGTCAAGCTGCCGCTCAAAGAGGTCGATCACGACTTCCCGCACTATCCCGATGCCGCGAAAAAGAATCGCCTCGAAGGGACATGCGTGGTGCGCTACACGGTCGGCAAGAACGGCCGCATCGTCGATATCGCCATCCTCAATCACGCCACCGATCCGATGTTTGACGAAGAGGCGCTGAACACGATCAAGAGCTGGCGCTACCGGCCGATGATGATGAACGGCAAGCCGGTCGAGGTCGTTCACGAAGTCGAAGTGAACTACCAGTACGTCGTCCGTTAGCGGCACCTCAATTGCTGAGCATCTACCGCAGACCGCGGTATGGCGACGTACGACGAGAGGTTCCCCTACACCAGCGAATTGGCGATGCCGGTCAT
>DASYJY010000097.1:0-12651 GCA_035995985.1 Thermoanaerobaculia bacterium
AATGATCTTCATCCTCGCGCTCGGCGCGGGGAAACAAAATTCGGCTTACAGGTCCACTCCACACTTTCCACGTAACTCAATCCTGATGCCGCCGGAGCGAAGCGACGGACGGCTAAGTTCATCCTGCGGATCGCGAAGCGAGACGTCAGGATCTCGGGTCATCGCGGCCAAGCCGTCGCGGCGCCACCGGAGATCCTGATGCCGTCCTTCGCTTCGCTTCGGCGGCATCAGGATGAAGTGACGTAAACGTGTGGAGTGGACCTGTAAGCCGAATTTTGTTTCCCCGCCGAGGCGAGGATGAAGATCATTCGTCTGCCACGCGCGTTGCCGCGGTGGTCAAGCAACCTACCCGGAAGCTCATAACGGAGACGGGCGGCTCCATGACTTCCCTATTTGGTCTTGCTCCGCAGGGGGTTTGCCGTGCCGTACCCACTCGCGTGGGACGCGGTGCGCTCTTACCGCACCGTTTCACCCTTACCTCCTCCTCGGACATCTTGCGATGTTCGAGGCGATCGGCGGTCTATTCTCTGTTGCACTTTCCGTCGCGTCGCCGCGCCTGGCCGTTAGCCAGCCTGCTGCCCGTGAGAGTTCGGACTTTCCTCGACGCGTTCGCGCCGCGATCCTCCAGTCCACTCCACACGGGTGTGGGTAACAGACTGACGCGACTGCCATTCCCGAAATGACTAGCGATAAATTGTTGCTGTTTCAGTCGCTTACAATCGATGTCGGCGTGCCGACATCAAAATATATTCCGGTTTTTCGGGTCTGAAAACCAAGCGAGCCATTCCTCGCCGGCGACCTTCTCCTCCCCTTTCGGCAGCGCCTCCAACTCGGCCATGAATCCAGCGGGATTGATGACCTCGACCTGCCGCCGCTGGATGCGCGAAGCGAGTCCGCGATCGGCGGTGACGACTTTCCAGCCGCTGCCGGTGGCGACCTTGTTCGCGATCAGATCGTCGGCCGATCGCGCGCCGCTGAAGATAACGCTCACACTGCCGAGGTGACGGCCGAAGTGTTCGGGCTCGTTGCCATCGAAGTAGCAGGCGACCTTCGTCCGCTTCGCGCGGGCGAAGTTCGCGAGCGAGCGCACGAGCTGGCGCTTGGTGTCGGAGGTATCGCGCGAGGCGCCGGCGCGGCCGAGGAGGTTGTTGCCGTCGATGACCCAGCTCATGCGCGCACGCGGCGCAGGCGGCGATACGCCGTCACGAAGATCAGCGTCATTACAAAAAGCATCGGAATGACTGCCCACGGCAACACGATCACGAGGATGGCGTTGATGAAGGCGAAGCCGTCTTCGAGCAGCGAGAGAAACGGATTACCCAACCCGCCAGTCATCAGCGTGCTCGCGCCGCGCAGCGTTGCTTTCGTCGCGTGCGAGCCGAGCGCGGCGCCGCCGGCGATGACCGAGGCCAGGATCACGGCGCCGTGCGGGATGCGGTCGGAGACCGCGGCCCACGCCACGAGCGCGCCGGCGGCGGGACGGATCAGCGTGTGGATGAGGTCCCAGACGTGATCGACGGTCGGCACTTTGTCGGCCAGGAATTCGATGAAGTACAGAACGCCGACCACGATCAGCACTGGCGTCGTTGCGAAGAAGCGCGCCATGTCGTCCTGAAACATTGCTGGTTGCCAGCGCGCCAGGAGGCCGAAGACGAGGAGCGTAGCGTAGGCGTTGATGCCTGCGCCGAGGCCCAATCCAGCCGAGGTCAGGAGCGAGGCGAGCATCAGCGCGGGATCTTGACGACGACCGGAGCCGATCCGAGCGACGCGGGAAGTTCCGCCGACGCCGCTCTTGCGTCAGCGCTGCTGTCGAAACGGCCCCAGAAGACGCGGTAGCAGGGGCGGCTGCGGTAACTCGTCCGCACGAACCAGACTTTGCCGCCACCTTCGTTAATGGCGCGCGTGACCGAGGCGGTTTCGCAGACGAGCTCGAACTGCAACGTGTAGTTGCCGCTCTTCTGCGCGGCAAAGTCGGTGGCCATGCCGTCGTACTTGGCGCGCGTGGCATCGGTGGACGCAGCAGAGGACGCAGCGGTGGACGTGTTGGTGATCGACGCGCCGGTGGCTGTGCGTTCGAGGTGCGTGGTGGAAGATATGGGCGCGGGTCTGGACGCCGGCTTCGGCGCCGTCGTCGCGGCAATGCGGGGAGGGGCGGTGGTCGTGGTCTTCGGAGCAGTAGACGTGGTTGCGGCAACCCGCTGCGGAATGGTCGTTGTCGTTATCGGCGTCCCTGATGTTGTCACCATCTGCGGCTTCGTCGCCTTCAGCGGCGAGGACGCCGCCGGGCCAGCCGGCGTGACGCCAGCGTTCCGGAGTGGGGTCGCCGTGATCGGGGCGGCCGCAGGGTGCGTGTTTGTCGCCGTCGGGGCTGCGGAGCTTGTCGCAGGACGAGGAATTGCCGCAGCAACGGCTGCGGGTCGCGCCGCTTGGCGCTGCTGCCACCAGTTCCAGCCAACGTAGCCGCCGATCGCGACCAGGAGCAGGAGGAGCAACGGCATCAGCATGCTGCGCTTGCGCGGCTCCGGCGGCGGGATGTCGGATGTCATCGCCGAGGTCGGCACCTCGTCACCGTGAAGAGGGACTGCGGCGCGGCGTGCGGCTTCGATCTGCGCTTCGTCGAAGCCCCACTGAGGCTCGAGGGCTGGTCCGATCGGCGGCGGCGCGATTTCCGTCGCCGAGAACTGGTCGTCATCGACGGGGTCGTCCCAAACCGACGCTGCGGGCGCGCCGATATTCAGCGCAGGGATTTCCATCGTGGCGCTATCGACCCTCGGCGCCTCGACGGCTGCGAGCGGCATCGTCGGCGCGACGTCATCGATCGTGAAGTCGGGATTCTCGACGTCCCAGGCACCGCCTCCATAAATCTCATGTTCTGCTGGAGGTTTGTCGGATCGCGTTATGAGACGAAGCAGCCGCAGCGCTTCCAGAAGTTTGTAGACATTGAAGATATCCTTGCCCGACTGCGCCGCGACGTCCGCAGCGGTGTTGTTGCCGTCGATGTGCGCGACGATCTGTTCCGCATCTTCGTTCAGACCGAGCCGGCGAAAGGCGTCGTCGAAGTTCGGCGATTTCTCGAAGATCGCGTTCCCGCTCTCCATCGCCTGCTCCGACTTTGTCCGATCGGTGTCGGTCACCACCAGCTCGACGATGATCTGCGCCAAAGGGAAGAGCGTTCCCTCTTCGCGCTTCGGGAGGTAGTCAGCGACGATCGTGTACGAGCCGGTCTTCCAGCCAATGATGGAGCGGACGATGCCGATGACCTGGACGCGGCGGGCCCACGTCAATTCCTTGCGGGTGATGAAACCGAGGCCGAGGAGCGCGTCGCCGAGCGTCTCGCTCTCCTTGCGTTTCGCCAGCGCCTGCTTGACGTGCTCGCGCGTGACCTTGTTGGCGCGCAGGAGAATTTCGTCGACTGCGTCGCTCCGGTCGTTGGTCGACGCGGACAGAACGTCGCCGCCTTTGAAGTAGACGATCTTGATGATGCCGTCGCTCTCGAAACGGATCGCGCCGGTGAACTGCTCGCTTCCGAGCTCGACGAGCCGTTGAATCAGATCGATCTCGCCGATTTCGCCTTCGAAGCTCATGTCGTCCCGCCCCTTTTCAATCTACGCGCTGTGGATTGGCGATTATCGCACGCGGCTGTCCATAGACTCTCAATCTTGACGGATGCCCTCCGATACGCAGTGCCGTACAATATGTCGATTCCGAAAAGGAGGATTCCATGAAACGTTTGGCCCTGGTGCTTCTTCTCCTCGTTTGCTGCATTCCCCTGGCCTCGGCGCAGTCGACATGCACGCTCACCTTCCTCACCGAATCGCTGCCCGATTTCACGGTCGGCCAGCCGGCGCATTTCACGATCGAGGGAGTCAGCGGGACGGAGCCGTACACCTTCACGATCGTGAGCGGTTCGCTTCCCGCCGGTCTCCACATGAACAAGCACGGAAAAATCACGGGCGTTCCGTCAGAGGTCACGGATACCGTCGTCATCGTGAACTTGACGGACGCAGCCGGATGCCAGATCAACCAGGCGTTCGAAGTCCGCACCACGATCCCATAACCGATGATTGAGACACGGCGGCGCGTCGTCGCCGTGTCTCACGCGTGTAACTCGTCGTAGAGGGTCTGCCCGACCTTGCGGCCGAGGACATTCATCAGATCCTGCGGCGAAGCTTGCCTGACGCCGGAGACGCTGCCGAATCGCTCGATGAGCAGACGGCGGCGCTTCTCTCCGATGCCGGGCATGTCGTCGAGTGCGCTGTGCAGAAATCGTTTCGACCGGCGGCGGCGATGTGACGACACCGAGAAGCGGTGGGTCTCGTCGCGCACCATCTGGAGCAATTGGAGCGCGGGATCGCGGCGCTCCAGCCGGATCGGCTCCTCGCGGTCAGGAACGTAGATCTCCTCCTCGCGCTTGGCCAGTCCGGCGATCGGTATCTCTTCGATGCCGAGTTTGTTCAACGCGGCCAGTGCCGCGTTGAGCTGTCCGCGGCCGCCGTCGATCAGGATCATGTCGGGCAGCGACTTGTTCTCGTCCAGCAGCCGGCGATATCTGCGGTCCACTGCCTCCGCCATCGATCGAAAGTCGTCCGCTCCTTCGACGGTCTTGATGTTGAACACGCGATACTGTTTCTTGTCGAACTTGCCGCGGTCGAGTACGACCATCCCGGCCACGGAATCGGTGCCCTGAATGTTGGAGATGTCGAACGATTCAATTCGCTCGATCTCTCGGTCAGCGCCCAGAACCTGCCCAAGTTTCTGTGCAGCGATCTGCAGCCGGTCCTGCGTCGATTTCCGGAACCGCGACTCATGCGACAACCGCGCGTTCCGATTGACCAGCTCGATTCGATCGACGCTCTTCCCGCGCTGCGGCACGCGCACTGCGACCTTGCGGCCGGCTTGTTCCGTCAACCACGCGGTCAGCAGGTCGCACTCCTCGACCTCGAACGGAATCAGCACCTCGGGCGGAATGAACAAGTTGTCCTGGTAGTACCGCTGCAGCACCTCACCGAGAAAGTACGTCGGCTGATAGTCGTCGACTTTCTCCCAGAACAGCTCGCGGCGGTCGACGACGTTGCCATCGCGGATGACGAAGAGCTGCACGGCGACATCGCTTCCCTCTTCGTACAAACCCCAAACGTCGGCATCCTCATCATCGGCCGACGACACCTGCTGCTCGGCCTGAATACGCTCGACGGTGCGCACGAGATCGCGGTAATACGTCGCCATCTCGTAGTTCTCAGCCTCGGCGGCGCCGTACATGCGCTGCGTGAGGCGATCCTGCAGCTCCTTCGTTTTGCCGCCGAGGAAGAGGACGACGTCATCGACCATCTCGCGATACTGCTCCGGCGTCGTCAGCCCGACGACGCACGGCCCGAGGCATTGGTGCATGTCGTAGTAGAGGCAGGGCCGCGGCAATGCGTTCTTGCCGATCGTGATGTCGAGGTCGCAGCTTCGCAGCTTGAACTGGTCGGCGACGAGCTTCAGCAAACGCCGCGCGGTTCCGGCGAAGAACGGGCCGTAAAAGAGATCACCCTTCTTGCGGTCGAGACGCCGCGTGAAGACGACGCGCGGATAATCCTCCGACATCGTGACCTTGATGTACGGGTAACTCTTGTCGTCGCGAAGGAGGATGTTGTAGCGCGGCTGGTTGGTCTTGATGAGGTTGTTCTCGAGGAGGATTGCCTCGAGCTCGTTGTTCGTGGTCACGAAGTCGATGGTCTCGATCTCATTGATCAGCGACATCGTTTTTGTATCGCGCGCGCCGCGTCCGACGACATACGAAGCAACGCGGCTCCTGAGATTGCGCGCCTTCCCGACGTAGATGACTTCCCCCTCGGCATTCTTGTGCATGTAGACGCCGGGGCGGTCGGGCAGCTCTTTGAGCCGCGCCTTGAGTCGTTCGGATCGGTCGGACATCAGGAGTAGCTTGAACAACTTACGGGAGGTTTGTCATCCCTCGTGCGAATGGTCAATCGCCTGACTGGTCAACTTGTTGACGAGTCAGAGCCGGACCAGGAACTCGCCTGCCGCCTCTCGGAATTCGGCCGTCCATTCGTGCGCGCCGTCGTAGATGCAGATGCTGACCGTGGTGACGTCGCGAAGAAACTTCAAGTCTTTCTGGAGCTTTTCGTCGGTGTACCACTCCTCGCGAATCCCACGCCCGATCAGCACCGGCGGCAGCGTGGCACGCGACTCGACGACGTCCGGCGGAACGTCGCCGCCGAGGGCGATGACGCCGACCGCATTCGACCCGGCGGCGGCGCGATACGCCATCGCCGCCCCCTGCGAGAATCCGAGGAAGATGAGCTGCCGCGCCATCGGAAATTGCGCGACGACGGAGCGGATATACGCGCGGTTGTCGTCGATGGCCAGCTCGCGATCGAGGCTGGTCATCCACGACGCGACGATCATCCCCGTCCGGCTCACATAAAAAGGATGCAGCGCCTGCACGGCGACGACCGTCCATCGGTCGATCCCCGGAATCTGCCCAAGCTCCGCCATGTGCCCCTCGGCGGTTTCGCCGTACCCATGAAAGCCAACGAGCAGCCGCTCCGGCGGACCATCGCGAACGAGGTAGCGTCCGTGAACTGTGGCGGGGATGGTGCGCCTGTCGAAGTCGGTCATCGCGGAATCGTAGCTACAATGCCCGCCCGTGTCGCGACTGACCCTTGTCGTCCCCTGCTATAACGAAGAGAAACGCCTCGATACCGCGGCGGTTCGTAGCGTCGCCGTCGACGGTCATGACATCGACTTCCTCTTCGTCAACGACGGCAGCCGCGATGGCACGCTGCAGCTGCTCGAATCGCTGCGCGACGATGATCCGGCGCGTTTTGCGGTGCTCGATCTCGAGCGAAATAGTGGCAAGGCCGAGGCAGTGAGACGCGGCTTCGTCGCCGCGATGGAGCGCGACGCCGACTACATCGGCTTCTGGGACGCCGACCTCGCCACTCCGTTCAGCGAACTAACCGGCTTCCTCGAAGTCCTCGAAAACCGGCCGCCGATCCAGATCGTGATGGGCGCGCGCGTCCGGCTTCTCGGACGCGAGATCAGCCGCCGCCCGGCGCGTCACTACTTCGGCCGCGTCGGCGCCACGCTCATCTCTTCCAGCCTCGGACTGGCCGTCTACGACACGCAGTGCGGCGCCAAAGTCTTTCGCCGCAGCGACGCGCTGCGCGAAGTCTTCTCCCGTCCGTTCATCTCCCGTTGGATCTTCGACGTCGAGATCATCGCGCGTTACGTCCAGCTCCTCGGCCGCGACGCCGCCGCGGCGTCGATCTACGAACTGCCGGTGATGCGCTGGCACGACGTCACCGGCTCGAAGGTGAAGTCGCACGACTTCCTCCGAGCGCTGAACGACCTGCGCAAGATCAAGCGTGCGTATCGAAAGAAGTAATTCGTGGAGGAAGTGTTCCGCGAAGCGAATCGCGGTACTCTCCGACACATGCCGGAGCTGATCGCGGTCCGAGGACTGCGCAAACGATTTCCGAACGTGCTGGCCGTGGCCGGCGTCGATCTCACCGTCAACGCCGGCGAGGTCTTCGGCCTCCTCGGGCCGAACGGCGCGGGCAAGACCACGACGCTCGAGATGATCGAAGGTCTGACCCGTCCCGACGCCGGCCAGATCACGATCGCCGGACTGACCTGGGAGCGCAACGCGAAGGAAATCCGCGCGCGCATCGGCGTGCAACTGCAGGCCACGAGCCTGTACAACAAGATCACGCCGCGCGAGGCGCTCAATCTCTTCGGGAACTACTACCCCAAGCGGCGCGGCACCGAGGAGTTGCTCGATCTCGTGCAGCTCAAGGACAAGGCGGACGCGTATCACGTGACGCTTTCCGGCGGGCAGGCGCAGCGTCTCGCGCTGGCCCTCGCGCTCGTGAACGAGCCCGACGTCGTCTTTCTCGATGAGCCGACCGCAGGCCTTGATCCGCAGGGACGGCGTTCGTTGTGGGAAGTCGTCCGTGCGATGAAAGGCGAAGGGCGCACCGTCGTCCTCACCACGCACTACATGGATGAAGCCGAGGCGCTCTGCGACCGGCTGGCCATCCTCGATCACGGCCAGATCCTCCGCTCCGGAACGCCCGCTGAGCTCATCGCCGGCCTCGGCATCCCCAGCGTCGTCGAACTGACGTTCGACGGGACCGCGCCGGATCCGGCGGACTTCGCGGCGCGGCTCGGAAGCGCCGTCGAAGCGCGCGGAGACGTTTGGGAGATTCCGACGCCCGATCCGAAGACTCTTCTGCCGCGGCTCTTTAACGAGATCGAGAGCGCGCGGCTCGAATACAACCAGGTACATGTGCGCCGGGCCACGCTCGAGGATGTTTTCCTTCAGCTCACCGGCCGCAGCCTGCGCGATTGAACGGAGACCGACGATGAAACTGCCCAATCCGTTCAAACTTCTCCTCCTGCAATTCCGAAGCGAGTGGCGGCTGTACATGCGCGACCGCGGCGCGATGTTCTGGACGTTCGCGTTCCCCCTGCTGATGCTGTTCGGATTCGGACTGATCTTTCGCTCCGGCGGCCCGCAGGCGCTGACGCTGGTGCGTGTCGCCCCGCCGCAGGAGACCGCGCGCGATGTTGCCTTCGTCAAAGCGCTGCAGGATTCGAGACTCAAGGTCGTCACGCTGACGCCGGCCGAGGCCGAGCAGCGGTGGGCGAAGGGTGAGACGACCGTGCAGCTCGAAAGCGCCGGCAACGGATACCGCCTGAAACTGAACAGCTATCTGCTCGCGCAGGGACAGGTCGTCGCGCAGGCGGCGAGCCAGGCCTTCATGGTCGCGCAGGCGCGGCTGAACGGAATGCCGGAGCCGAAGCGGATTCCGTATGTCATCGAGAGTCCCGGTCATGCGCGTTCCGAAAATTACGCCGCGTTTCTCGTCCCTGGTCTGATCGGATTAAACCTGCTGAGCATGGGTCTGTTCACCGTCGGCATGGTCACCGTGTCGTATCGAGAGAAGGGAAAGTTCCGGCGCCTGGCCGTGACGCCGCTGCCGAAATGGGTTTTCCTCCTCGGCCAGATTCTGCAGCGCGTGACCGTGGTCCTTTTGCAGACCACCCTGCTGCTGCTCGCGGCGCGCTTCGGATTCCAGATCACCAACCAGGGTTCGTATCTCGTCTTCGGCGCGCTGGTGATCTTCGGGACGGCCGCGTTTCTGGCGATGGGATTCGCACTGTCGAGTTTCGCGTCGACGGTGGAAACGTACGGAGCGATCTCGAATCTCGCCTTCTTTCCGATGATGCTGCTCTCCGGCGTCTACTTCCGCATCGACGGCGCCCCGCAATGGCTGCAGAGATCGATCTTCGTCCTGCCGCTCGCGCCGTTCCTGCGCATGTTGCGCGCGGTCTACAACGATGGCGCATCGCTGGCCGGCCACATGACCGGACTGGTCATCATCGCCGCATGGACGATCGTCTGTTTCACGATTGCGGTGAAGCGCTTCCGTTGGGTGTGAGACCGCGCGGGCGAGCCATTGTCAGGCATAATCACGCCGCCAAATGCGCGCTCAATCTTCATGACTTCGATGCCCGACGAACGCGTGGACGGCCTTCCGCCGGCCGTTGATCCGTTGCCCGCGCCGCCCGAACACTCAATCGAACTGCCCGACGAGCCGCTCGTCGTCATCGAGCAGCGCAGCGCGTGGCTGAGCATCGACTTCGCCGAGTTATGGCGCCACCGCGAGCTGCTCTACTTCCTCACCTGGCGTGACATCAAGATCCGCTACAAACAGACCGTCCTCGGCGCATCGTGGGCGCTGCTGCAGCCGGCTTGCATGATGCTCATCTTCACGGTCGTCTTCAGCCGGATCGCCGGAGCGGTCGAGCACATTCCGTATCCCCTCTTCGCGCTGGCCGGACTCGTGCCGTGGACCTTCTTCTCCAATGCCGTCACCAACAGCGGCAACAGCCTCGTGAATAACGTGCAGCTCGTGACGAAGGTCTACTTTCCGCGTCTGATCATGCCCGCGGCCTCGGTGCTGGCGGGCCTCGTCGATCTCGCGTTTTCCGCGCTGCTGCTCGGCGCGATGATGTTGTATTACGGCATTCCCATTTCCTCGCACATCCTCATGCTGCCTGTTCTCTTCGCACTGACCACGCTGTGCGCAATCAGCACCGGTATGTGGATGTCGGCGCTGAACGTCAAATACCGCGACGTCCGTTTCGCGCTGCCGTTCATCGTGCAAGTGTGGCTGTTCGCCTCATCCGTAGTCGTTCCCTCCACCGTCGTGCCGGAGCGTTTTCGTTGGCTGCTGTATCTGAATCCGATGTCCGCAATCATCGAAGGATGCCGCGCGGCGCTTTTCTCCACGCCGTTTCATTGGAGAGCGATCGGGATCGCGGCCGCGCTGACGGCCGGCGGCTTTGCCGTGGCCGCGCATTTCTTTAAACAGACCGAGCGAAGCTTCGCCGATTTCATCTGATGCGTCCGATCATCCACATCGAAAACGTCGGGAAGCGATACCAGCTCGCCTCGGAACGAGCCGCGTATTCGACGTTGCGCGATTCGCTGGCCGGCTCCTTTAAGAAATCGATCGACCGCTTGCGCGGCCGCGGCGAAACCAACGCCGATCGCGCATTCTGGGCATTGCGCGGAATCAATCTCGACGTCGTCCCCGGCGAACGCCTCGGCATCGTCGGCGTCAATGGCGCCGGAAAATCGACACTGCTGAAAATCCTCTCCCGTATCACCGAGCCGACCGAGGGGCGCGCAAGGCTTTATGGGCGGGTAGGAAGTCTGCTGGAGGTCGGAACCGGGTTTCACGGCGAACTGACCGGACGCGAAAACATCTATCTCAATGGCGCGATCCTCGGCATGAAGCACGCGGAGATCGCGCGCAATTTCGACGAGATCGTCGCGTTCGCCGAGCTCGGCCGCTTTCTCAACATGCCGGTCAAGCGTTTCTCCTCCGGGATGTACATGCGGCTCGCCTTCGCGGTGGCCGCGCACCTGCAGCCGGAAATTCTGATCGTCGACGAAGTCCTCGCCGTAGGCGACGCAGCGTTTCAGAGGAAATGTCTCGGCAAAATGAGCGAGGTTTCGCAGAACGGCCGCACCGTCATTTTCGTGTCGCACAACATGGCCGCGGTACAAAACCTCTGCAGCCGCGTCTTGTGGATGGCGGGAGGGAGGGTCATTGAGGATGGCGACCCGACGCGCGTCATCGGCAACTATTTGAAAACGACACTGACGACCATGAGCCAGCAGACGTGGTCCGATCCGGCCGCCGCGCCCGGCAACGACCGCGTGCGCCTGCGCCGCGCCGCCATCGTCCCCGCCGCCGCCGAATTCGAGGATCACTTCACGGTACGCACACCGCTGCGCGTCGAATTCGAATACTGGAACATGGTCGCCGGAACGCCTCTGGATGTCGCCGTCATCATCCGCACCGAAGAGGGCTATCCAATTTTCAGTACATCGTCGGGACCTTCGACAGGGCAATCGTTTCCGGCCGGCCTCTACCGCAGCTCATTCGAGATTCCGGGCGATCTTCTCAATGACGGCGTACACCGCGTCGAGCTGAATATCCGCCGCAATGAACGGCAACTCGTCTATCGCCTCGATGACGTTCTCGTGTTCGATGTACTGGATTCCGCCGAGGATCGGATGGGATCGTTCGGAAAACGGGTCGGCGCGGTAAGGCCTCCACTGCTGTGGCAAACGGCGCTGGTCGAAGAGCAACTGGAGCCGGATACACCGCCGCAGGCCGCAGAAATCGCGCTTTGACGTTTTTGCCTTCATAATGGCCCTCACAGTGGTCTGGGATTGTTAGTACTCCACTTCCCTCCTTCTCGACATATCATGCGGGCTTCCCCGGATTTGATTGAGGAGATAATTATGCATAGTCAACGTCTGGCGACGGTTGTCGTTTGTTTGTGTCTTGCGTTTCCGCTCGTCGCTGCAAAGCGGATCACTCTCATCGATGGCAATGAAGTCAAGGTTGGCTCCTCGGTCGCTCCCGTTCGAGTTGCTGCTCGAGGCGTTGTAAAGGCCACGAGCCTTCGTCCGAGAGCGGCCTCCGTGACCATCAATGCCGGGCCGGACACAGACGCCGCCAACAACGACTACCGCCGCATCCAGAATGCACTCAATGCGGCCGCAACTGGCGACACGATCATCCTCAGTGGCACATTCAATTTCACCGCTCCGTTCGCCGCGGCCGCATGGGCTGCCGGCAACGACGGCATCGCCGGCAACGCGGACGATTACGAAGTCAGCGCGCCGCGCGGCATCAACAACGTCACACTGACAGCAGCCTCGCTGGGCAGCGCCACCATTCAAGGACCCGGCGATCTTCCCGCGCTCGACCTCGAAGCGTTCCTCGTTTTCGACGCCTCACTAGCTCCCGGCGGCGGCAATCAAGGCTGGACGATCTCGAAGCTGCGCATCCTCGACTTCGACCTCTCCATCGGTATGTTCGCCGTCGGTGTGAGTGACTACAACAACACTCTCATTCAGAACAACTTCATCCGCATCGCGACGGATCTCAACCCTACGGTCGCTCCGAACGATACGATTCAGAATATCGGTCTGCATTTCAGCTTCGGTACAAACCAATCGATCCTCGGCAACAGCTTTCAGGTTCTCGGCGACGGCGTCAGCAACGGAGCGAACCAATCCGCCACCGTCGTCATGCAGTCGAACACCAGCGGCGG
>DASYJY010000098.1:0-3478 GCA_035995985.1 Thermoanaerobaculia bacterium
AGATCCGGTGACGATGCCATGAAGATTGTTGAAGAGGATGTCGTTCTTGCCGTCTGCGCCATTGGAGCCGCCACTTAGTCCCTTCGGCACCGGGCTTGGCGACGGATCAGGACCCGTTAGCGTGTAGTGGATACCTGCCCCCGCGACGCTGTTCCACGCCGCCATCGCTGCAGACGCACCGCTGGGGCCATCGAGGTTCGTCCCGCCGGTTTGTGCGCTGCAGCAGTGATAGAACGACGCGGTCGGGGTCTGCCACTTGCACGGGAAACCGCCGCAGTCAAACAGGTAATCGGAAGCCGTTGCCGAGGCACGGGGAACAAACGTCACCTTCTGTTGAAACTCCGGAAAGGTGGCAAAGATCACCTCCGATCGTTTGACGAAGTAATCCTCACGTGCGGGCGCCTCCGATGCGACACGGCTCTGAACAAACGAGACAAACTCCGGTGCAGCGCGCAACTGTTCAACGTGCAGCGATCCGTCGCTTTCGTCGAGGCCGAAAATCTCCTCGTCCACAGAACGTCGGACCAGAAGCTCGCGCCCGCGAAGATCGGAGATGAACTCAAATTTTCCGAGCGCGAAGCCGTACGTCATCCACTCGCCGAACGTGTTCGTTCTTAAGAAAATCAGATAATGCTTGCCCGTCTCGTAGCGCGGCGAGCCGGGTATAACCATCACGCGCCCGCCGACGAACCCGCCCAACTCCGCAAGCTGCACTGTGTCGCCGCCCACGTTTCCTTTGACGACTCGTTCGACCTTCAGCGTCGCGACGGTCACGATGCGTCCACCATCCCGCATCTCTGCATGCGACTCCATCGCCGTAGCGATCACAATCGCCTCGGCGCGTTTCACGAGGTCGCGATCCGTCGGAACGATGTACGTGATGGCTTGCAGCGACGTGGCCGCGGCGAGCAGGGAAACAATCAATAAACGAATGAGGATTCGCATCAAAGGGGTCTCTCTCGTGAATGGGTTCCCGAATTCTACGGGGTTGCCGGCCCGGCGGTTGTGTCGTTCGTCACGCCAACGTTGCATGGCGGCGGCGGATTCTCGCGGCGATGCTGCCGCCGAGGAGGAGGGCCAGCGTCGAGAGGGAGATGGCCCGGCCGCGCACGAAGCTCATCGGAAGAAACGTCAGCCGGATGCGGTGGCCGCCGGACGGAACGTAGACGCCGAGGAAAGCCACGTTCGCGTAGAAATGCTCGACGCGGCGGTCGTCGATGTAGATGCGCCAGCCGTCCCAGGCCGGCTCCGTGATCACCACCCAAGCGCCTGCGGCGGTTGCCGTTTCGACGATCAGATCGCCGCCGTCGCGCTTCACGGCGGCCACGGTACCGCCGTCGTTGGCGCGTTCGCCGGCGGGTAGCGGCGCCTCGATCCAGGCGCGTTCGTGGAAGTCGGGTGCGGCGGTCATGGCCTTGATGATGCCGTCGAACGGAGTGCCGAAGACGACGCGCGACGGCATGAAGGCGCGCGGAAAGGCGCGCGTGTTCTCCAGCAACTGCGCGCCGCGCTGCACCGCCACGCGCCGCCAGCCGTCGGGCGCGGGGACATTGTCCGAGGCGATGGCGTAGCGGACATTCATCATGGAGAGGAAGGGCTTTGAGAGATCGTCGACGCGGTTGAACCAGACCGGCTGATGCGTACACCACGCTTCATACGTGGCCACGTAGCGCGAGAAGGTCATGGCCTCATACCCGCGGACGTCTTCCAATTCGTAGAGCGCACTCGTTCCCGGCACGAGCGCGTGCGCGCGGCCAACGATGCGAAACGGCTCGCCGCTCTCGCGCGGCAGCGAGCGCAGGATCGGCACCGGCGGATAGGCCGCGAACGCGGGCAGCGTGGGATAGATGTCGTGTCCGGCCAGCCAGCGCTGCGCGGTGATGAGCACGAAGATCGTGATCGCGATCGCATTCGCGCGGGACTTCTGCAACGCGAGCACGGCGATGGCGCCGAGTCCGAGGCAGGCCAGTTCGCCGAAGAGCGTGTAGACGCCCCATTGCGGCAGCTTGTCGTCCATGACGTGGAGGCGGTCGATGCCGAAGGCGCAGGCGGCGAAGACGAACAGCGCGGCGGCGAGCGTGTAGCCGAGAACTCGGTCGCGAGTGGCGAGGGCGTGCTCGATGCCGAGGGTTGCGAGAATCACCAGCGAGAACGCCGCGGCAAAGGTGAAGCGTTCGTTGAGAGCGATGTCGAAGAGTGGAAGCTTTTGCAGCAGCGTCGCGAGCGGCGGCCAATCAGCGCCGCAGAGGATTCCGAAGAGCGCCAGCGCGCCGAAGAACGTCGTCTCGCGGCGCCGCACGCGGATCAGCGCGTAAATCGCCAGCGCCACGACGATGCTGCCGGCCGCCGAGGTCTCGAGCGGCACCCAGTGCGGCGTCTTGTGATTCCACCACCGGCCATGCAGGTGCGGGAAAAAGTCGGTGAGGATGCGCGCACCGTTTTCGGCGAGAGGCACGCCAAGCTTCAGGTCGCGATACCCGCCCATGCGGAACTGCTGCTCCATCGTCTGCGGCGCCGCCTCGAACATCGGCATCAGGTAGATCGCCGAAAGCGCGAGCGCGATGCCGCCCGCGGCCGCGGCGGTGCCGAGGACGCGCGCCACCTTTCGCCGGATGGCCAGCAGTTCGACGAGACCGTACAACGCGCCGCAGAAAACGATGTGGAAGGCGGTTTCCGGATGTCCGGCCAGCAGCAGCAGCGTCAGGACGATCATCAGGATCGCCGCCGATCGCACTCCCGGCGCGTGGACGCAACGCCGCGTCGCGAAGAAGACGAATGGGAACAGCGCCCACGAGCTGCCGAGCGACCAGAGGACGAAGAAGGCCATCCCGCCCGCGTACATCCAGCCGGCGGCGGCGGAGAGCGCGACCGATTCGCGGCAGCCGAGCTCGCGCGCGAAAAGGAACGCGCCGAGTCCCGCCAGAAAAAATGTCATCGCGGCGGAGAAGGTGATGCTGTGCGCGACCGGCAACAGGCAGGCGATCAACGTGAATGGCGAATACGCCGCCGGCTGCGCCGCAGCCGCCAACTGCGTCCCGGAGAGCATGAACGGATTCCAGAGCGGCCAGCGTCCGTGCGAGATCGAGAACTGCACCGCCTTCCGCCACGGAATCATCTGCGCGTAAAGGTCCGACAACAGACCGTTGTGCGCATTCGGCACGCCGAGCGGGACGCGCATGTCGCGCAGCGGCTCGGTGAAATACGGGAGGTCGACCGGACCGAAGACGCCGCCGGTCAGCAGCGCCTTTCCGGTGATGCACATCGGCAGCAGGATCAGCGCGAGCATCGCGATGCGCGAGACCGGCATCAGCGCGCGATACGCGATCCACAGCAGCAGGAGCGCTACTGCGATGTACAGCGTTAATGACATTCGGCGCGGAGTGTACCTGTCATCCTGAGCCGCCGGAGCCGAGGAGCGCGAAGCGCGAACGGCGGAGGACGGTCGAAGGACCCCCTTCTTGGATCCCGGTCGGGCGGC